>CAYVMN010000154.1:0-10969 GCA_964452575.1 uncultured Desulfobacteraceae bacterium
TGATGCCGACCTTTACGTCCTTTGGAAAAAAGACCCTCACGGTCCTCTGCCTTTCTTTCAAAACGCTAAAGTGTTACATACGATCTAATTTGCTTCCTTACGGATGTCCCGCTCTTCCGCGTTTTATCTCTATGGCCCAGGGGATAATGAACCGGGAAGAGAGGGCGCCTTTTTAAGGACCTTGAGGCCGAAGATCTCTCTAAAGGCCTCGATGGCTTCGTCCCTGTTCCATTCTGGGGCCATCGTTACATCTTTTCCCTTGATGGATAAAAATCGTTCAATGAACTGGCGGCGTGAGTAAGAATCGAAGGGTTTCTTTGAATCCTCCAAAAGAAAATCGACCCTGTCACCAGATATGCCGAGGAAAGGCCCCAGTGTCTCCAGCATGCCTGCACCAGGGCGTCCCCTGACCTTTCCGTTAGCGTTCTTGTCAACAAATGGGTCCCTTAAGAAAATCTTCTCAAGATCTTTCTCACTGATTAGCGGGATATTAGTATCGAACTGCAAATTGGTTCTCTCAATAAAGGCATCGGCGACTAATGCGTGTGCGATATTTGATGGATGGACGCCGTCCAAGCTGAAAATGCCTCCGAGGTAACGAGGTGTAAGGTGGATATCAAAAAAGACAGGTGGGTCTCTAGCATATTCAAGAAATATAGCATGTATATCAACCACGGGCATGCCTATGCTGTTTGCGGCATCTTCTATGATTTGATTAAAGACTTCAATCCGTTCTTCTATGAGTTGTACCTCTCCAGCATCCAGGACAAAATTGGGATCTTGAAGCAGACTCCCGTCATCCAGTCCAAGCCGTATCAGGAGCATTACGACAATGCTCGTATAATCCCCTTCTGGGAGACCATAGTCGGAACCGAGGAATTTGATGAGATCCTGGCGATCAACCAAGAAGGCTATATCGGTCACGTCAGGAATGTTGCCAAAGACGATCATCTGCCCGGCATTGACGAGTCTCGCCGTAATTTCGTACATTGCTGATCTGAAGTCTTCAATGGGTGTCATTTGGGATGCATCGTATTGATAAAATGTTATTACGGCAGAGAGCACGTCATTATTGCCAATCCAGCAGACAATGAGATCCGAACCATAGGTTTCAGCTATTTGTATTTGACTACCAAGGCGGGGAAAGAGAACCAGGTCTGTTTCCGAGTCAATTTCATGTACTGTTTGGGCGTTTGCCTGGTCATTGAGCAAAGAATTTACATCCGCGCCTGATACGGCAAGGTTCAAAGTGGCAAAATGGGGAAATACCCTGTGGCGCAGGACAGTCTTTCCCACCACACCTGCTGGATTGGTCTTAATCAATGGCAAGGGAAATCCGACACCTGCCTGTTTGGCTATCAAATTGAGGTAACTGCAGGGCTGAGTGAAATAATTTGAATCTGCAGATTGGACACCTTCACCAATACTGTCTCCCATCCCAAGAAATGTTGTTGCCTGAGCCTGGACGATTGAGCAGAGAAGAGGAATCAGGAAAAGACACAGCAGGATTCTGTTCTTCAGACATTTCGCAAGCAGTTTATATACGCGCACGACTAGTGCTTTCATTATTTTATCTCCTATGCCTGCGATGACTAATGAATGAGGGAGGGATAGGGACTTGCTTTTCGAAGGATTAATATAGGGAAATCGGCCCCCTATGTCAACTGGAAGGCCCTTATAATGCATGGCGGGTTTGAGTTATCTATGGATGGAAGGGGAGACAGTATGTGCTACGCACAGGCAGGCCTGCCGTATGTGGAGATTCTGTAACTCGTGCCCAGTGTCAGGCTTTGGGGTTTACTGTTTTAGTTGCGGCCGAAGGCCTGCATTAGGCCCAGTCTGCTAATCTTTGAGCGGCCATTCCCCCCTTTCCTCGAGTACATCGCGGTAGACGGAAAGTGCCTCGTTGACTGCCGGCATACCTGCGTAAGGCGCCACCTGAAAGAAGACCTCTGTAAGTTTCCTCGGATCGCAGCCCACATTTAGGGCCGCATTTACATGGAGCTTCAGTTCATCACCTGCACGGATGGCTGCCAGCATGGCACACGCAACCATCTGTCTCTCTTGCAGGCTTAGAACCGTCCGGGAATAGAGGTTACCGGATATGAATTTGGAAAAATCGTTTGCTAATTCCTTGTCAAAGGCCCTCCAGGTAAGATAAGGAGGGTCCATCTTGATACCGCTTCCAAAAAGCTTATTTGCGGTCTCCTTTGTCTTTTTCTTTATTTCTTCCTCTGTCACAATCGAATCCTCCCTTCAACAGTTAATTTCGACTCAGAAAGGTGATAATTTCATGCCTTATCAGCTACCTTTTTTAGGTATAGTTTTACTCCAGGAGTTCTTGCCTGAGAAGTGTTAGCCTTTGATCATCTATTCCTGACCTGATCTTGAGGTAATGGGCAACTGACCCGTAGACCACCCTTATCCCCGTCTTAACTAAGATCGCCTGATCCCGGGTAGTGAGTCTACCCAGGCTGTCCGAACGGAATACCTGACCCCATTTTACTGTATGACCATTAGAGGTCCCATAGCCGCCCAGATCTCTGAAATTGACGGCCCCCTCAAGAGATACCCGCCGCTCGGCCGTGACGATGCCAGGCCCTCTTTCCGGTAAAACCTTGAAATAAGGACGTGCATTGGAACCCACCCCCCTGATATGCACAGAAGTCTTACCTGAGACACTGGCAGGAGGAAAGTCCCTGTGGACACGCAAGAGAGCTTGATAAGTGTGATAAACCTACTCATTCTTCCACTCGGGTCTTCTCTTCTCCATGAAGGCCTTTAGACCCTCGTTTGCATCTGCCGTCCTCATGAGCTCATTTAAATATATATCTTCTATGAGTTTGAGAGAAGGTTCAAGATCGTCCATCAGACCGACCATGACCGCCTTCTTGGTTATTCTCAGCACCTCTGCGCTCAGCTTGAGATAAGGCTTGATGAAATCAGTGGTTGCAGACTCCAAATCCTCCCTGGGAACCACCCTGTTTACCAACCCCATCTGCCTGGCCTCCTCTGCGGATACGATTCTGCCGGAAAGTATCAGATCCATAGCCGCCTTTCGCCCTATTATGCGGGGCATAAACTGGGCGGCAATGGGAGGAAACACCCCTACCTGTATCTCTGGCTGGCCGAATTTCGCATCCTCGGAGGCGAGGAGCAGGTCGCAGAAGATGGCAAGTTCACATCCGCCTCCCAGGCATGAGCCATACACAGATGCAACTGTGGCTGCTCCAAGTCGATCCATGATGCGAAACATGCGGTGAAAGATCTGGATCATTTTGGGGGCAAGGTCGCCCACATGTTCTCCCACATCGACCCCGGCAGAAAAGCACTTCCCCTTGGCACTAAAGAGGACTACCTTGAGGTCCTTCTTGCCCCGCCATTGCTCAAGCACCTGATTGATCTCTTCCATCATGGCGATATTTAAGATATTTACGGGTGGTCTGTTGAGGGTGATGTTGCCTACGCCATCCCTAAATCCGGTCTCGATATATTGATAACTCATTCTGTCTTCGCCTCCTCTCCTAATCCAGGTCTTCGGCTGCAACCAAAACAGTGTCCGGTGTTCAGTTACCAGTGTTGCCCCGCTCAGAGAGCGGGGATCTTCCAGGTTTCAGGTTCCTGAAACCTTAAAACATCTTCGGTATCACTTTGAAAATGGCGATAAATTCTGACAGGCCTGCCGGATATCTCCTTTCTTGGCGCGGCTCTCTGAAAAGAGACCCCCACGGTTCCTGTCCCACTTTAAAGACAGCAGATGATACCATCTTCGCATGTTGCGGGGAAGTTGCAAATAATCTCACCCAAAAATATGGTAGGCGGGCCTCCGCCATGGCCCTGCCTGCCATATAGGGTAAATCCCTTTCGAGGGCCCACTATTCCTGGGGTTTCCCGAGAACTTCAGCAAACATCTCCATATCCCAGGTCTTGCACTGGGCGATGTTCTGTCGGAACTTGATGAAGTCTATGGTGTCTTGGCCGGTGATCTTCTTGGTATTAAAGGCGGCGAAACCAAGGAATGCCTCACCGCCCATATTCGCTGCAAGCCAGTGCCTGTTGGCGTTTTTCATGATGTCCCAGAAGAACTTCTTTTTCTGGCGGACGGAATCGATGGACTTGATCAAGCAGCCCGGGAAGAGATTTGCAAAGGTCCATATGATCTTGTCCACTTCCTTGTCCAGGAGTTCAAAGTCTGCATTGGGCTGGTGTTCTTTGACAAAGGCGCGGGCCTCCTTGCCCTCTTCTCCAGTCTTGAACTCTCCGTAGACGATCTCGCCATCTTCCACATATTTGTCTGTTATGACCATAGGGTTTCTTACCCATTTCCCGTCCACCTTCAAGACAGGTACCACCTTGCTGATCAAGGTCTTTGCCTTCATCTTATAGGCAGACCACATCTCGCAGGAGATGCAGTTCCACATGGCATCTTCCATGCCCAGAAACCACGGCAGGAAGTCGGATGAGCCACCATCTGGGGCAGAACCGTGCCTGGGGCCTGCCTGGCCGAAGATGGCCAGGTCAGATGCGATGGCTAGATCGCATGCCATCCCGATTTCCTGGCCGCCGGCTATTCTCATGCCGTTCACACGGCAAATGGTAGGCTTCTTGCACATGAGGATTGAATCCACCATGTGGTTGAAGAGCTCCATATATTGGCCGTATTCATCCGATCTCAGGCTGTAAAACTCACTGTATTCCTGGGTATTTCCCCCGGTGCAAAATGCGTAGGGCCCGGTGCCTGTGAAGACGACGGCCACGACACTCCTATCCAGGGAGGCGTTTTCAAAACCGGCGATTACCCCTTTGACCATTTCCGTGGTGTAAGAATTGTATTGTTTGGGGTTATTTAACCGGACCCAGGCCACGTAAAGGCCCTCAATTACATTTCCTTTCGGATCTTTAAGGGGCCGCTTTTCATGGACTACGGATGGGGGTTCATCGCCCCAGTGTAGGTCTGTATGCAATAGATGGTCTTTTATCTCGTTGTCTCTGGGGATCCATTCTAAGGCCATAATTTCCTCCTTCTTCAATACTCTATGATTTTGATTTAGAACTCCTGTGTTTTTACCTCCCATTTCGGGAAAAGGCGCTAGAAGTCTGGGGTCAAAACAATCCTTTTGGCGGGGGAACCCGCCTTGTGGACCTCCTCAAAGGTCTTGGCAATAGTGCTCATAGGACGTGTTTCTACGAAGGGTCCAATTTCGATCTTCTTATCAAGAACCATACCGAGCACGATCGGATAGTATTCCGGGAGACAGCCCCACGTGCCTATGATCTCGGCGTCAAAGGCCATCAGGCGGCCTATTGCATACTCGGTCTTTGCGAGGCCAAATCCCACCACCACCAGTTTTCCGGTAAAGCCGAGCAGGGCAAGGGCAATCTCCTGACCGGCCTTTACACCTGTTATCTCAAAGATCTTCCACCCCGAGTTTGGCAGGCCGTTCTCCTTGCATATGGCCCTGAATTCACCTGAAATGGCCTTTTCATCCTTATCCGTGGAGTTGATTACGAGATCAGCACCATACTTTAAAGACCTCTCCAGTTTCTCCTTGTTGCGGGCTATTCCGATTACGGTTCTTGCCCCCAGGGCCTTGGCAAGCTGTCCCATGTACTGACCCACCCCTCCAGTGATCCCGACAATGACCACGTTATCCCCAGGCTGTAAATCCGCCCTCTTGGCTGCCTGGTAAGGTGTTGTAGCAGCATCTGCCACGACGGCCAGGTGTGAGAGTGGAACATCTCCCCTGCCTTTCACTTCGCACAGGTCAACTGCCGGCACCGGAATATGGCTTGAAAATCCGCCATACAGCCCCAGGCTGTTTCCTGGCATTTTTTGCGCTAGGCACCTATTTCCCCGACCGGTCTTGCAGAGTATGCACTTCCTACACGGCATTACTGCAGGGATAATTACCTCTTTTCCAATCCATTCCTCATCACCTGCCACAACTTTTCCTGAAATTTCGTGTCCCAATGTCAGTGGCGGCTTAGAAACCGTGGGAACCCCATCGTAAAAATATCCCAGGTCCGTATGGCAAACGCCGCAACCCGCAACCTCCACCATGACCTCGCTAGGTTTTAAGTCCGGGGCAGGGATTTCTGTCTTTTCGATCTTGCCCGGTGTAATGGTCCCGGTTTCCCGGTCGCGGGAGGTTGGCTGAACCATCTGCCAGGTAAGAATCTTGTCCGGTACTCCCATTTCATGCCTCCTTTTCTCTTAGGTGAATAGTTGACTCGTTGAATGGTTAAGTGGTTTGATAACTCAACCACTCAACTATTTTGCTATTTAACCTTTTGGCCGTCTTCTAAATCATCCCGTAACCACCGTCTACACAGAGAAGCTGGCCTGTGATGTAATTGCTCTCATCAGAGGCCAAGAACACGAAGGCCGGTGATATGTCCTCGGGTTCAGCAAAGCGTCTGAGGAGAATCCTATTCATATAAACCTCTTTTAGTTTTTCGTCGGACCTTATCTTCTCTGTCATATCAGTTGCCACTATACCCAGGGATATTACATTGGCACAGATATTATAACGGGCAAGCTCCCTTGCAATGGATTTTGTCATGCTCAGGATCCCCCCTTTGGCTGCGCTATAATTGATCTGCCCAACAGTACCCACGAGTCCGGCAACAGACATCACGTTGATGATCTTCCCACTTTTCCGCTCTTTCATATGAATCGCGGCAGCCTGCGAACAGAGAAAGGCCCCTTTTAGGTGGATGTCAACTACCTGGTCCCACTCCTCTTCAGTCATCTTGACCATCATGGCAGGCCTAGTAAATCCTGCATTATTGACCAGGATATCCAATCTTCCAAATGTCTCAAGGCCGGCTGAGACCAGATGTTCTGCATCGGATTTCCGTGCGACATCCGCCCTTATTGAAATGGCCTCGCTCCCCATCCGCCGTATGATATCAACGACCTCAGAGGCCGCTTTTTCGTTGGAGGTGTAATTTACTACTACCTTTGCCCCCTCCTTTGCGAAGGCCACAGCAACGGCCCTGCCAACACCTCGGCTGCTTCCTGTAACCAGGGCAATTTTATCTTTCAATCTCATAAGTTAAGCCTTTCCATAGAGAATTGAAAACAGGAAATTCGGGTCCCTTTGGGTAGCGGGTTAGTGATTACATTATAGTTACAATATAGTTACTATCGAAGGCTAAGAAAAGTTCTTTTTCATGTCAAGCAAAATCGAAAGTGTATGGGGGGCATTTTTTGCTATCCGAGGGGTAAATGGGGCAAATCTGACGAAAACCTTGAACCCACCCTTGGAATGGGGTTGATTGAGAGGGCTTTTTCTTATAAGATTAATAAAGACAGCCAGTTCTGAGGAACATAAATCCTTCATAGTGGTATAAGATGAAAAAGATCCTGATCCCGGCCCTGTCTATGTGGCTGGGCCTGACAGCATGCGCAAGAGAAAGGCCCTACATCAAGCCAACTACAATTCCCCCCAAAAAACTTATTGTCCTTCCACAAACCTATAAAGACCCTGCCCTGAGGCCGTACGTGGTCAACGGAGTGCGTTATTATCCCTTACCCGAATCCGAGGGCTTTGTGCAGTCAGGAGATGCCTCCTGGTACGGAGAAGAGTTCCATGGCCGACCCACTTCAAGTGGCCAGTTGTTTGACATGTATAAACGGTCCGCTGCCCACAAGACCCTTCCCCTAGGCACCTATGTGAAGGTCTTAAACCTCGACAACAATAAGGAAATTGTCGTCAAGATAACCGATAGGGGTCCCTTCGTGAAAGGGAGGATCATCGATTTGTCTTATGAGGCAGCAAAGGAAATAGACCTGATCGGCCCTGGTGTCTCAAAGGTAAAGGTAACAGCACTCGGAAAAGAGGTAGGGAAACTGAAATCGCCGGTGGGGACAGAGGCCGTGGTGGAAACGAGAGATCTAAATAGGGGTGAATTTACCGTTCAGGTGGCGGCATTCAGTAACAAGAGAAACGCGCTCGTTCTTGCTGATCGACTCAAGGTGATTTTTTCCTATGTGGAAGTAGCTGTTCATAAGGACGGAGAAAAGGAAATTATCTACCGAGTAAGGGTTTCAAAATCAGACAGCCTTCAGAAGGCCAGCCAAATGCAGAAGAGATTAGAAGATATGGGTTTTGAAGGGGCCTTCGTGGTTAGCCTTTAGGGCCTCGATTTATCTTGTTTCTGAGAACCCCGGAGGTCTTAAATACAACAACCCTTCTCGCCCTTAATTGAAGGTCTTCGGTGGTTTGGGGGTTCCTTCCCCTTCTCTCTGACTTCTTCTTTATCACAAACTTGCCAAAGCCACTGATCAAAAGATCTTCTCCCTTTTCCATGGTCCGCTTAATGATCTCAAGGAGTTTTTCCACAACAACCCGGGATTGGTTCTTGCCAAGCCCAACCTGGTGGTAGATATTATCAATGATCCGTTCTTTGGTCAGGGCCACCTTACGCTCCTCCTCGTCTAAGGCCTTTTTGGTCAGACGGCCTAGAAGTCAAAATTTTTCAATAAGAAGTATGGCTTATGTCGAAAAAGGTGTCAAGCATTTTTTGAATGACTGAATTTTTCTTTCAGCTTCTGGTTTACGATTTTGGGAACTAGGCCGCTGATGTCACCCCCAAAGCTCGCTGCCTCCTTGATGATCGTGGAGCTTGTATAGAACCATTTGTAGTCTGTCATTAAGAAAAGAGACTGGATATGCCTGTTCAGCTTTCGATTCATGAGGGCCATCTGGAATTCATATTCAAAATCAGACAGGGCCCTCAGTCCTCTCAGAATGACATTTGAGTTCTTTTTTACTGCATAGTCCACCAGCAGTCCGTCAAAGGTGTCCACCTCAACATTCGGTTCGTCCCTGACGGCCTCTTTTATCATAGAGATCCTCTCTTCTATGGAAAAGAGCGGGACTTTCTGGGGGTTGTTCAAGATGGCGATAATCAACTTATCAAATATCTGCAAGGCACGCTTTACAACACTCAAATGCCCGTTGGTAATGGGGTCAAAAAATCCTGGATAAATGGCTGATCTCTTAATCATTATCTTTCTTCGTATCCATATATGGTTATGCGCGTATCCCCGTAAAGCCTGGAGTCGAGCATCTGAAGGTTTTCCAGGGAGAGCGAGAATTTCTCGCCCTCTGCTGATTCGGCTATTACCAGTGCCCCGGAGGAAAGGGGACCTCTGACTGACAGCTCCTCAAGCCAAAAGGAGACTAAACCTTTTCGGTAGGGCGGGTCAAGAAAAACCACGCCAAATCTTTCCTTTAGAATGGAGTGGTCTTGAGGGAATCTTTTCCTGAGGTCTCTTCTTATGATTACCCCGCGACCCTTATAGCCCAACAGGGTCAAATTTTTTCGTATCAGGCCGATTGATTCCTGGGAGTTGTCCACAAAAAAGGCGCATAAAGCACCCCTACTCAGGGCCTCCAGCCCTAGACTTCCAGTTCCGGAAAACAGGTCCAGGACCTTTTGGTCGGACAAGTCCTGGCCGATGATATTGAAGACTGCCTCTCTTACCAGATCAGAGGTGGGCCGAATTCCGAAACCCTTTGGAGATGCCAGGAGACGGCCTTTCATTTGCCCGCCCGTGATTCTCATGGATCAGCGCTGAATACCACTACCACCGATCAGCCATGCCAGAAGGGGGATCACGAATCAACTATCCTATTCCCGTTTGGCTGCCGGTGGGGTATCTCCTAGGGGGAGTTCGGCCCCTACCTTCTTTTTGCGTAACCGATATATGGTAATAACTGGCCCTGATGCGATGTAGGCTAGCAGGATGAAGAAAAGCATGATCCTTGGCCTGTAGGCGATTACTATTAGTATCAGGATAAGGGCCACCAAGACGTTGAACGGTTTTCTCCTACTGAGTTTAAATTCTTTGAAGCTTAGATAATATAAGGAACTTACCATGAGAAAGGATAGGACATATATCAATACAATAATCAAGGTATGTCTGGATTCGGGCTCCGCTCCCAATGCAGTCATGAAGAGGACCAGCGCGGCGATAAAGCTTGCTGCGCCAGGTATTGGCAATCCCTTGAAATAATTGGGCTCAAGGGAAGTCTTTTGCACGTTGAAACGGGCAAGTCGGAGTGCCCCGCATATTACATACATGAAACAGGCAAGCCAACCCAACCGATCGAAGTGCCCTAAGGCCCACTGGAAGGCCAGTACCCCTGGTGCGACCCCAAAGGCCACCAGGTCAGAGAGAGAATCGTATTCAGCCCCAAAATGGCTCGCTGTCCGAGTAAGGCGCGCTATCCTTCCATCCAGGGAATCAAAAACCGCGGATACGAGAATTGCCGTGGCCGACATTTCGAACTCTCCGCGGATAGCTGCTATGATGGCGTAAAATCCGCAGAAAAGGCTAGCAGATGTGAAAAGGGTTGGCAGGACATAAATGCCCCGCTTCCTTCTATTCCTTGGTCTCTTTTTTCGCCGTGCTTTCATGATAGATACCCGATAATTGTTTGTCCTGCCCTCACTTTTTGATCTATGCGGGCAGAGATCTGGGTGTCGTGAGGAAGAAATAGATCTACCCTGGAGCCGAATCGTATGAGTCCGAACCTTTGTCCTGCCATCACTTGGTCCCCAGCCTTGACCCAGCAGGCGATGCGCCTCGCTAAAAGGCCTGCAATTTGGATGAAGACGACCTTATGGGCATCAAGGGACTCTAAGGTGATCCTATTGTTTTCATTATACTTTGAGGCCTTATCCAGATTGGCGGAAAAAAACCTCCCCGGATTGTAGGTGACTTCCTTGATAACGCTGGAAACCGGAATCCGGTTTACATGGACATTGAAGACCGTCATGAAGACGCTTATCTTGATTGCCGCTTGGCCCAAGGGATTATTCCCGTCCTCAATCCGCTGGACTTCCAGTATTTTTCCGTCCGCCGGTGCCACAACTGCCTTCCTACTGACATAACTTATTCGGTCAGGGTCCCTGAAAAAAAAGGCGACAAATAGGGTTGCCGCGGCCACAGGGA
>CAYVMN010000155.1:0-10892 GCA_964452575.1 uncultured Desulfobacteraceae bacterium
AAACAGCCCCATAGGAGGACGTCCCTATGAAGAGCCCTCTCCCCTGCCTGGCAGAGACTGTATTTAAAGCCAAGGGGGCGTGCCAGAGGCTCTGAAGAATTTGGGTTACGTCCCTTGGAAAAAAGACTCTCACGGTCCTCCCTCCGGGCCAAAGGCGGCCTTTCTTTCAAAGCGCTTGTTAGGCGATTTGTAATTTGGAATTTCCCCAACAAACATCTCCGCTTCTTCCATAGAAGTTCCAAATTAAGATTCTAAACAAATAGCTATTATTTGGACTTCTCGGATTGAATCTTCTTGGCCATCATTTCCCTTAATTCCACCTTTCGGATCTTGCCGCTGGGCGTCGTCGGGAACTTATCCATAAACTCTATGCGATCCGGGATCTTGAACCTCGCCACCTTATCCTTGAGAAAGCCCTTCATCTCGTCATACGTAAAGGACTCGCCTTTCTTGGGAATAATGCAGGCACAGGTCCCCTCGCCGAGACGGTCGTCGGGGATTCCGATCACAGCCACCTGCTCTATCTTCTCATAGGTATACAGGATATCTTCCATTTCAGTGGGTGAGATATTTTCTCCCCCCCGGTCGATCACGTCCTTGATTCTTCCGACGATGATCAGGTTCCCATCTTCATCCATCTTTGCCAGGTCACCGCTGTAGATCCAGCCACGGTCATCGATTATCTCAGCCGTGCGCTTCGGGTCTTTGAAGTAACCGATGCACACGTTTTGGCCCCTTGCGCAGGCCTCACCTTCCTGGCCTATGGGAACGATCCTTCGGTCTTTGTCCACCACCTTGTGTTCCATGCCGGGTTGGGGCCTTCCAACGGTCCTGCAGACGGTTTCAACCTCGTCATCCAGGGATGTTATGTTGCTTATGGCAGTTTCTGTCATGCCATAGGCCGAGGTCATATAACACCCCATGCGATCGATGATCTGATGGGCCACCTCCACCGGAAGAGGGGCGCCGGCCAGGGCCATGGTCCTGAGTGAGGAAAGGTCATATTGGTTCATGCCTGGATGCTGGAGCATCATGATCGGCATGGTCGGAACGCCGATGGGTATGGTCACACGATTTCGTTCGATCTCCTTAAATGCCTCTTCCACGTTCCATGTCTCCAGGAGCACACCGCACGAACCACTAATCACGGAGGTGTAGAAGGCATTGACCAGTGCGGTCGTATGAGAAAGGGGGACCATAATGAGCCAGATGTCCTCATCGGTAAGCCGGACTCCATTAATGGTCCCCAGGGCCGATCGGCAGCGGGTGTTATGGGTGTGCATGACCCCTTTTGGGTCTCCGGTCGTGCCAGAAGTAAAGACGATTTCCAGGAGATCATCCGGCTCTACGGGATGCCTCTTCTGATAGACCCGGTGATAATAGTCATCGGGATATTTCTTCTCCCAGTCCTTCTTGATCAAATCATCCAGGACTATTTCATGGGGGTGGGTTTTCTTCTCCGAAACGATGATGTGCCTCAGTGCAGGCAGATCATGTCTGATATCCGATAACAGATCGGAAAAGGAAAAGTTCCAGAACTCCTCGACCATAATGATGGCCACGGCCTCTGTCCTTTCCAGCATATACCGGATCTCTCGTTCACGTAGCCGCTCTGAAATGGGAATATGGACTGCTCCAAGCCTTGCCAGGGCCAGGACAGAATAGATGAACTCGAGACGGTTTGGGAAAAGGACTGCCACCTTGTCCCCGTGACCGATCCCCAGATCTATTAGGGCCAAAACCAGCCGATCAACGATCTGACCAAGCCCTTTCCAGGTTACCGACCTTTCGCGGAACACAAAGGCCATTCTGTCGGGGAACCGTCCTATGGTCCTTTCCAGGTACTCTCCCAGTGTAACACCGGGGGGAATTTCGCCAGGGGTGTAGTAATAGCTCTTAGTCAATTTCGTTCTACCCATGCCTCTCCTCCTAAAGAATGGAGTCGCATGCGACCTGCAACCCTTGATGGATGGCCTCCCGAATATTTCCAGGCCCTCGACAGTCGCCAACGGCAAAGACCTTCAATCCGGCCTTCTTGAGCTTGGACTCCAGTTCGTTGTCTGCCTTTCTGCCTACGGCCAGGACCACTGAGTCCACCGGGATCTTTCTCTTGAGTCCCTCTGTTTCAACCTGTATACAGTCTTGGTGAATGGACTTGACCTTACACCCGGTGGTTTTTTCAACGCCAAGTCGGGCAAGTCTCTCCAACAGTAACACCCTCGTCCTTGGTTCAATATCCAATGCAATGTCATTGAGCATCTCTATGAGCCGCACTGTCTTTCCCTCGACAGCCAAGAATTCTGCGGTTTCACACCCCACCAAGCCTCCGCCGACCACCACGACCTTCTTGCCCAAGGGAGGGTGATTCAGGAGTACGTCACGCGCCGTAACCACGTGGGGTTGATCAGCGCCAGGGATTGAAGGGCGTATGGGGCTCGAACCCGTGGCCAGAACCACCGCATCGACGCTCTTGTCTTTAAAGGTCCTGTCTAGGAATTCTTCGCCGAGATTGACCTCAACTCTTGTGTCTGCAAGTCGAGATTCATAGTAATGGATTAATCGTCTCAGGAGATCCTTGTGGGGAGGGGCAGAGGCCTCCCACAACTGCCCGCCGATTCGCTCCTCCTTTTCATAG
This sequence comes from uncultured Desulfobacteraceae bacterium, assembly GCA_964452575.1. Classification (GTDB taxonomy): domain Bacteria; phylum Desulfobacterota; class DSM-4660; order Desulfatiglandales; family Desulfatiglandaceae; genus CAYVMN01. The sequence continues at coordinate 2,636 of CAYVMN010000155.1, forward strand.
AGCAAGACCCTGTGCCCGAGAGAAGCGGCGGTGCAGGCGGCCTCCAGTCCTGCCGGACCGGCCCCCACCACAGCGATTTTCTTGGGGCTTAAGGCCTTTTTTTTTGCGGGAGGGTGATCCTCTCTTCCTGCAAGGGGATTTACGGAACATTCGATGGGGTCTTGTTTGCCTACGGCCTCGACGCACCAATTACATGCGATGCACTCCCTGATAGGTCCATTAATCTTCCCTGCCGCCTTGTCTGGCCACTCTGGATCGGCCAGGAGGCCTCGTCCCAGGGCAATCAGATCAACCCTGCCCTCCATCAAGAACCGCTCTGCGGATTCAGGAGTGGTAATGCGACCCACTCCGATTACGGGTGGTCCCACCTCTCTTCGGAACCTTTCCGCTAGACCTATCAGACACCCTTCTGGCAATGCCTGTGGCTGAATACAATAGAGAGAGGACTGAGGCCTCTCTGTGGTCCCTGCCGAGACATGAAGGATATCGACGCCCGCGTGCCTCAGTGCCCTGCCCAGGGATAGGGCCTCCTCTAATGAATATCCTCCTTCTTCATGTTCCTGGGCGCTCATCCTGAAGAGGAGCGGAAAATGTCTTCCTATGGCTTCTCTGATCGATTCTGCAATCTCAATGGGAAACCGCATCCGGCCTTCCAGGCATCCGCCATATCTGTCTTCCCGCTGGTTTGACCGAGGGGAGAAGAACTGATGGATGAGGTAGCCGTGGGCCCCATGGATCTCAATGGCGTCAAAACCCAGGGCAACAGCCCTTTCGGCAGCCCGTGCAAAATCCGAGATGGTTTCCTTTATCTCTTTGGTGTTCAAAGGGGTGGGGAGATGCGTCCTCTCTGGAGCCGGGATTTCTGATGGTCCCACTACCTGCCCTCCGCTCACACTGGGATCAACGAGCCTTCCCCCGTGGTTGAGCTGGATGGCAACCTTAGAACCGGCCTCATGAATGGCTCTCACCAGTTCCCTCATGCCGTCTTCATGGGAATGCTCAAAAAGACAGAGACCTCCGGCCCTGTGCCTCGCAGTAAGGCTTACGGCAACGGCCTCAGTTATAATCATTCCCACACCGCCCCTGGCCCTCGCGACGTAGTAGGCTATGGAGCGAGGGGTGATCATTCCCCTGCTGTCTGAAAGGTTATTTCCCATTGGAGCCATCAGGATTCGATTAGGTATCTCAAGATCCCGGACCTTGAATGTGCTAAAGAGGTAGGAGTATGGCATAATTTCCCCGTATCGCGTCTCATAAACGAATGCCAAGCACCAAATCACAAAAAAATCCAAAATTCAAGTAATCAGTGGAGATGGGACGCTGCGGTGACAGGGAAGCTGAACCCCGCGAAGAAGTGTCTGCAGGCATTCTTTTTCAATGGGCGATTTGAAACCCGCTGATGATGGAACGGTCCTGTTCGCGCCATTTAAGGCCTGATCCATAGTTGCAAGGATGGCATCGCCGTGACAGCTTTTGGAGCAGAAAAGCGCGGTTTTGGGACATTGAGCGGATCCAGGCTGCCAATCGCCCAGAGTCGGACAGGGGCGTCCATACCCAGGCGTTTAGACAGCCGCGGGACCGGTGGGACCGGGGGTATTAATATTCCTGGGGTGACTAATCCCTTCTTCCCAGAATGGTTTCTATCCGGGCAATAAAGCCGCCGCACTGTTCGAGGTAGAGGCTGACCTCTTCAGCCTGGAACACCCGCAGGGGCTGATAATCACCCTCATGTCGACTGTCAAAGATCTTGTTGTAGAACTTGCCCCACTCCGGTTCCAGTATTCCTTCCCTGATTAAGTCCTTATGGAGCGCGGCCTTCACACCGGTATGTTTCTTAAAAGAACTTCCCTCTTTCAGTAACAAGGCAGTCAGGGCATAGAAAGACGCATAATAGAGATTTCTGATAGCCGTTGCAAGCCGCCCGGATGCGTATTCGCTGCGTCCGGCCGCCAGCGATTCGTGCGCCTTTTCCATCCAGTAGTCTATGAGGACGGATTTGTGGTCCTTCTGGAAGGAGCCCGTGTCTGTCATCGCATCGCCACCCCCTCCCTGTTGATTTCTTTATGAATCGGAAGAACGGTGCATATTCCATCATTCCAATCATCAAGCGTATTGACAACGATGCTGATGACGACATCATACTTCATCTCCACCTCAAAGAGGGCATCCACTATCTGATGCCGCTCCTTCCAGCCAATGGGATTCGTGGTCAACAGGAGCAAATCGATATCCGATTCCGGTTCGCTGTCGCCTCTTGCCTTTGAACCAAAGAGGATAACCTTCTTCACGGGAAACCGTTCCTTTAGGATTCGCGTCGCTTCCACAATGGCCGCTATTTCGTTCTTCCTCAATTTCAGGTCTTCAAGACTTCTCAATTAAATCAACTCCTTGCTCCCATACCAGTTTAGGACTTAGAGTTCACCTCTACGCACACCATACTCCTTCCCCTCTCACATCAATCTCATTCGTCACTGACCTATCCAGGGCTTGGCCTACTTCAGGCAGACTAGTTCATACTTAATGATAAAATCCGGTTCCTGCCTGCAAAGCCGTAACGCTTTGCAAGGGCCTGGTTGCTCCCTCTTCGTTTTATGTGCCAGCCGTCGCGTCCCGAGGCCATCATCTTCCCAATGCCAAAAGATCTTTTTCTGGGTGAAAAAGGCGGTTATAAGCCCAATTTGAGGCTCCGCTCTTACGTCTTCTCAAAGCATTTCAATCTGTTGCCTTGGTCCGACCCGGAACCAGGGCGGCCGATTCCACACTCACTTCCTTGACCGGGAAACTCTCCTCAATGAAACGTTTCAACGGATTACCTCCCCTGGCTCTTTCCTGCCTCCCTCGGTCCTGTCAAAGTCCTTGTCAAAGAGTAATCAACGCACGGCACGCACTTCAAAACGGATGCCTTCGCGTTTCTGAAGGTGTGCAATGATTTCGAAAAGGTTCCGGGCCTGAGGGTTCCCCTTCGGGCCCAGCATTCGCATCAAACTCTTGGGGGATTTATCGGTAAGCGATCCCAGGACATCAAACCCAATGGTGGCATTAATAAAATCGCGCAGTATGGCCTTGCCTGCATCCACTTCCCCAACCAGGAGGTATTCAACCCCCTCTTTGAGCAGCTCCTCACGGAATTCCGGGTCACGCGCAACCCTCTCTTTAACGGTTTCCTTGAAATCAACTGTAAGCGCCATAGTCAACCCTCCTGCCGCTTTCTTTCCTTGTATTCTTTCCACATCATCCGGGCATTCTGGATATCTTTCTGCTGACGTTTCTTTGTGCCGCCGCCAAGCAGGATGATAAGATCATCTCCATCCTTGCCAAAATAGACGCGATATCCGGGTCCGAAATCTATCCGGCATTCGAAAACGCCTTCCCCAACGCCCTTCGTATTGGACAAATTGCCTTGCTCCATGCGCACCAGAGCAGCTACTACTTTGGCAGCGGCCTGCGCATTCAAGCGATTGAACCAGTTGGCATAAGGACTGCCGCCTTTACGGTCGATATATTCTCTGATTTCCATTGTCTGAGGGGAAGGTAACACATTTGTTACTATAATGCAAAGAAAGAAAGTGGGGGTCTTTATCATAGGCATAAAAGCCCTGGCCGGTCTTTTTGCCGAGCCTTCCGCCGTCAACCATACGTTTGAGGATCGGGGGAGGTGCGAACCTCGGATCTTTTAGTCGATCATACAAGACTGATGTCAGGTGGAGGTGCTCGTCCAGTCCCTGTTGGTCAATCAGGGTCAGAGGCCCCGTTGGGTATCCAAGCCCCATCCGGAGGGCAGTGTCCAGACCTTCTCTATCCGCAAGGCCCTGCTCATAATAGTTGAGGGCCTGATTCATGTAAGGGACGAACAGGTAGTTGACAATAAAACCAGGGGAATCTTTTGCCACAACCGTCTCCTTGCCGATCTTCCCGCAAAAATCGACAGCCAGATCGATCGCCTCCTGAGACGAGTCTAGGGACCTGACAATCTCAACAAGCCTTACTTTCAGGGGAGGTTTGAAGAAGTGCAATCCCAGGGTCTGTTGCGGGTTTTTGGCGGTCCGTCCGATTTCTGTGACCGAATAGCAGGCCGTGCTCGTTGCGAGTATCGCCTCTCCCTTTATGAACGCCGAGACATGGGAAAAGATCTGCTTCTTGAGATCCAGATCCTCGGGTATTGACTCGATGACCAGATCCGCATCCTTCAAGACGGTAATGTCGGTACTGAAGATCAATCGGTTCAGAATATCATCCTTTTCTTCTTCTTTGATCGTGCCGGATCTTACGGCCTCGTCAAGGGACTTGTTCAATTCACCTTTTCCCCTCTCGAGGACCTGTTCATCTGAACTCCAGACAGCCACAATATAGCCTGCGCCGGCCACGAGATGAGCGATCCCGCTCCCCAATCCCTCAAACCCTGCAATGCTAACCTTGTCTATCCGCATCACTGTTTCCCCCCTTAGGCCCCGAACATCCCGGCCTCTTTGTACGTGTAAAACCCTCTCCCGGTCTTCCGCCCCAGGTATCCGGCATCCACCATGCGTCTTACCAGAGGAGGCGGCCAGTATCGGGGATCCTGGACCTGGTCAAACAGGGCCAGCGATACCCTCAGCTGCGTATCCATCCCGATATAGTCCAGGAGTTCAAAGGGGCCCATGGGATACCCCAAACCCAGTTTCACTGCCTTGTCGATCTCCTCAACCGAGGCCAGTCCCTCTTCATAGGCCTTGATGCAGGCATTGTTGAATGCCACAATGAAGTGGTTCAGGATGAAGCCAGGGGTCTCTTTGGTGGTGATAAAGACCTGCCCAAGGGCCTTGCCGAATTCCATGGTCCTTTCATAGGTCTCATCGCTGGTCTGAAGTCCCCGGGTCACCTCGACCAGTTTCATTACCTGGGCGGGGAGACAAAAGTGCATCCCGATGGTTCGATCCGGTCGGCCGGAGCCCGCTGCGATGGAGGTGATAGACAAGGTCGAGGTATTTGAGGCCATGATGGTTTCAGGGGGGCACACCTCGTGTGCCCGGGAAAAGACCTGTTTCTTGAGCTCCAGATCCTCAAACACGGCCTCGATGACAAACCCACAATCGGCCAGGTCCTCATAATCCACCGTGCCGACCAGCTTTTCGGTCATGATCTCATCTTTTTGGTCTGGCGTCATCTTTCCTTTTTTCACGCTCTTGGCGAAGAATTTGTCGATAAGGTCAAGGCCCCTATCCAGGACCTCCTGATCTTTTTCAACAAGGATTGTCTTAAATCCTGCCCGAGCTGACACAATCGCTATGCCGGAGCCCATGGTCCCGGCCCCTAAGACCCCAATACCCTTTACTTGATCCGCCATGATTACTCCTTTTTTTTGAGGTCCGATGTCCGAAGTCCGAAGTCGGATGCTTTGGTCACGGGTGAACGATTATTGTTTTTTTCAGTGAAATGCCTGCCGATGACGATCTTCTGAATCTGGCTCGTCCCTTCATAGATCTGTGTGATCTTTGAATCGCGAAAGATCCTCTCTACCGGATAGTCGCGGCAATAGCCATAGCCGCCGTGGATTTGAATCGCATCAGAGGCCACCCTTTCGGCCACCTCTGAGGCCATTAGCTTGGCCATGGAGGCCTCAGCAGAAAAATCACCATAGCCAAGGTCCATCAGCCTCGCGACATGGAGGACCGATTGCCATGCCGCCTGAATCTGGGTGGCCATCTCGGCGATCATGAACTGAATTCCCTGATGCTCGATCAGTCGCTTCCCAAATTGGGTTCGCTCGTTCGCATAGGAGACCGCTGCCTCAAATGCCGCCTCAGCCACCCCTACGGCCTGGGCCGCGATATTGGGCCGCGAGTCATTCAGATAGGCCAGCAGGATCTTGAATCCTTGGCCAGGGATGCCGATCAGATGATCGGCTGGCACGTGAAGATCCTCCAAGACTATCCCGGCCGTACTGGACGCCCGGACCCCCAGCTTTTCCTCTTTCTTTCCTACACTGAACCCGGCCATGTCTTTGGTGACAACAAAGGGACTCAGCCCCAATACCTTGTCATCTTCTTTGACCTTTAGGAAGACGCTGAAGAGGTCAGCCGCATCCCCTGTGGTTACGAAAATCTTGTTTCCGTTGAGGAGGTAACCGTCCGAGGTTTTTGTTGCTGTAGATCTCATGGCCCTGACATCAGAGCCCGCGTGGCTCTCCGTCATTGAAATGGCCCCCAGGGCACCCCGCAGGAACATGGGAAGAAACTTTTCTTTCTGTTCGTGGGTACCGAAATTCACGATGGGATAGCAACAATGGGAGGTCGTGGCAAAGATAATGCCCGTTGAGGGGCAGGCCTTGGAGATCTCTTTCAGTATCACCAGCCAGGCGGTCTTGGACACCGGGTTTCCACCATAGGCCTCGGGAATAAAAAGCCCGTTAAGACCAATTGCATTAATCTTCTCGATATTTTCCCAGGGAAACCGCCCCTCCCGATCCACTTCGGCGGCCCTAGGAGCAATCTCTTTCCTACAGAGATCCTGAACGGTCTCCAGGATGAGTCTTTCATCTTGATTCAGGGTTATCCCTTTTAAGAAGAAGTCTCTCAAGTAAACCTCCCCTCCCCTACCAGGAGATCAATTGGCCACCGTCAATGTAATATATGTGACCCGTAAGGTAATTGGATTCCTGGGAACATAAGAAGGCCACGAGGTAGCCCACCTCTTCCGGCTCCCCGACGCGTCTTGCCGGTATCCGGCGAAGGATGATCTTGCGGAGCCTTTCATCCTCCATGGCCGCCTTTGAGATGTCCGTCATAATGTGTCCGGGTGCAACGGTATTGACCTGGATATTGTGTCTGGCCCATTCCACAGCCAGGCATCGCGTCATGGCCTCAATGGCCCCTTTTGACACACAGTAGGCGAGTTGCCTGGGAACACCCAGTTGTCCCCAATAGGAACCGATATTGACGATCTTACCGCCACCTCTGGGGATCATCTGTCTGGCAACGTCCCTGGAGAGGAAAAACATGGGAAAGAAGTTGACCTCCATGACCCCAATCATCTCCTGATCGCTCAGTTCCAGGGCATCTTTCTCCATGTGTATCCCGGCATTGTTGATGAGGAAGTCGATTCCCCCATACTCTGAGATCGCGCGTTTGAGGAGCCGTTCCCGGTCTGAGGCAGAGGCCACATCTGCCTGCACAGGCAGGACAGCACCCCCACCCTTTTCGATCTCAGAACATGTCTCCAGCAAAATTTTCTCATTTCTGGCACAGCATATGACCCGCACACCACTCTCGGACAAGACCGCTGCAATGGACTTACCTATTCCTTTGCTCGCCCCTGTAACCAAGGCGTTTTTTCCTTCTAAGCCTGTCAGTTCCATAATCAGAAATCATCTCCCCCTAAAGTCTGGTTTTCTCTTTTCCACGAAGGCGGCCAGCCCCTCCTGACCGTCCTCGGTATTGTATGCGATGGTTCCAAGGTCGGCCTCCAGGACCAGGCCTTCCTTCAAGGGCACGTCCCGTCCCCTGAGCACGGCTTCCATGGCCAGAGAGATTGTAAGAGGGCTCTTCTCGCAGAGTTGATCCGCCAGGCCCAGGCATTCGTCCAATAGCTTCTCCTGCCCTACGACATTATAGACGAGGCCAAGCTGTAAGGCCTCTTCGGCATGGATGGGCCTTCCTGTCAGGACCATTTGCAAGGCCTTTGCCTGGCCGACCATACGGGTCAGTCTTTGGGTCCCGCCATATCCGGGGATAAGGCCAAGGTTGATTTCAGGAAGACCAAGGCGTGCATTGGGTGAGGCAAGCCGGAAGGTGCAGGCCAGGGCCATCTCCAGTCCACCGCCCAGGGCATAGCCGTTGATGGCTGCGATGCTCGGCTTGCCAAGCCCTTCAAGGGTATTAAAAACCTCCTGGCCAAAGGCCATTCCCTGTTTCTGTTGGAGTATATGGCGTCCCCGGAGTTCTGGAATGTCCGCCCCCGCGCAAAAGGCCTTCTCTCCCTGGCCGGTAATAATCAGGACCCGCCTGTCAGGATCCCCTTTGAAGCGAAGGAATGCCTCCTTTAGGCTACTCAGCAGTTCAAAATTGAGGGCGTTCAAGACCTCTGGCCGCGTGATGGTCAGGATGTCGACCTTGTCCCTATGTTCGATTGAGAGAGACTTATTGCCCACCTTCTTCTCCTTGCAATTCATGCTATTTGTAAAAGTCTTCTTCGTTCGGCTCACGTCTTTCATTAAATGACTGGAACAGCTCTTTGGCCTCTTTGGAGTCGAGATAATAGGATAGCAAGAGGTCATGGGCGA
>CAYVMN010000156.1:0-10864 GCA_964452575.1 uncultured Desulfobacteraceae bacterium
TAAAGAATTTGGGTTACGTCCTTTGGAAAAAAGACCCTCACGGTCCTCTTGCTCCGCAGCGTTTTCAAAGCGCTAAAGTGTTACCCCCGAACTAATTGCGGATTTCGGATTGCGGCTGTTATCCTCTAGTTCGCCCGGCCACGAGTCTATCATTGCGGATTTTCGATCCTGAATCTTTCGTCTTCGCCCCAGTATATGATACGCTGGCAATTAGGGCAGGTCATTAGGCCATCTCCCCGAATCAATTCATTGAATTGCTGGGGCGGAATCCCCATGTGGCACGTTTGGCAAACCCCTTTGATCACCGGACTTACAGCAAGGCCCCGCTTTTGTTTGCTGAGGGAATCATACCTCCTTAACAATTCCCCGTCAACATCCTGGCAGAATTGCTCCCTCTCCTTTTCACGCGTCACCACCTCCTCCTCGAGAATCTTAATCTCTTTAAGGATCTCCTCCCGGCCTTCCTCAGCCCTTTCCTTGAATCTCTCCTTTTCTGCCTTGCTTTCAGAACACCGGGCCTCCAGTTCCTCGACCTCCTCCATAATCTCGATGACCTTGTCCTCCAAGAGAGACTTCCCTCGTCTTATATCTTCAATCTCTTTAAGTGCTGCCTTATATTCCTTATTCGACTTGACATTATCTAATTTTATAATGCTTTTTTGTATGCGGCCTTCCAGCTCTTCGATCTCCTTCTCGGAGCGTCGTCTTTCCTTCTTGCAGATCTCAAGCCGACCTAACTCGGTCTCCAATCGCCTTTCAAGGATGTTCAGGTCTGCCTCTAGTCTCTCTATCTTGGCGGGGCCTTCCTCTCTCTTCGCCTGTATATACCTTATCCGGGTATCGCATTCCTGCAGGGCTATCAAGAGCTTCACCTGTGCTTCCAATCTGTTCACCTCACTTCTAATCAGTAGGCGATAGGCAGGGGGCAGTGGTCAGGCCAATTGAACACCCCGAAAAGACCCGGTTCAACGGGGTAAAGAGGTCGGAGGATGGTTGCCCGGATAGAGGGGATCTGTTTCACCCTCGTCTATCTCAAGGTCAACTTCCCAGCCTTCCGCCTCAAACCTATCGCCCAAGTCCTTGCCAAAGACCCTGAATGGAGTCTTTTCCGTGGAAAAATGCCCTGCATCGAGCACGGCGATCCCCAGGGATTCGGCCTCCAGTGCATGATGGTAGCTCACATCCCCAGTCAAAAGGAGGTCTGCCCCCCTGTCAAATGCCAGGGATACCAGGCTCCCCCCAGAGCCCCCGACCACGGCCAGTCGTCGAATCCGGTCAACCGCTTTACCGGCAACACTCACGTTTCTCGACCCGAGGATTTCCTTCACCCTTTCCACCACAACCAACAACCCTGCCGGCTCAGGCAGGTCACCGATCCTGCCCACTCCTACGCCATACTCCCCCTCCCGCCCCTTCAGGACCGCCACATCCCGAAGATCCAGGAGTCCTGCCAGTATATCGTTTATGCCGCCCCTGGCTACATCCAGATTGGTGTGGGCCGACGCCACAGAGATTTCACCCCTTAGGGCCTCAAAAATGACCTCTCCGGGATAGATATTGATATCCACCCTTGAGAGCGGCTTGAAAATTAGGGGGTGGTGGGCAAGCAGGAACCTAATAGAAACTTAAAGGGCGCACCCTCGATGGATGCGCCCAGTAAGAGATTATCCCTCACCCCTTGGATAGAACGGCTTTAACAATAGACCCAATACCAACATTTAATGCAAACCTGTGGTGGGCCCACCTGGGCTCGAACCAGGGACCGACCGGTTATGAGCCGGTGGCTCTTCCAACTGAGCTATGGGCCCCATATTGACCTCGATGTTGAAATAAGTGGCCGTTTTTTTGACAAATGCCAAGGCCCTTTGGGACATCTGGGTTGACTTTAAAGATATATGCAGGATGCGCACCTGAACTCATTTTGTCAAGAGAAATTCTCCGCTGCTTCTCTAGACCTCTTTGGTTTCTACAAAGCTCTTTAGTTTTCTGCTCCTGCTCGGGTGCCTCAATTTCCTGAGGGCCTTTGCCTCTATCTGCCTAATGCGTTCCCTTGTAACACTAAAATCGCGCCCAACCTCCTCGAGGGTGTGATCCGCCTTTTCGCCAATGCCGAACCTCATCCTGAGGACCTTCTCTTCCCTCGGGGTCAGGGTCCTGAGGACCTTTCTCGTCTGCTCCGCCAGACCAAAATTGACGACTGCATCCCCTGGAGAGACGACCTTCTTGTCCTCTATGAAATCCCCCAGATGACTGTCCTCCTCCTCCCCGATGGGGGTCTCAAGAGAAATGGGTTCTTTGGCGATCTTGAGGACCTTTCTGACCTTCTCTAGCGGAAACTCCATCTTCTCGGCAATCTCCTCCGGAGTGGGCTCACGGCCATGCTCCTGCACAAGATAGCGGGATGTGCGTATGAGCTTATTGATAGTTTCGATCATGTGGACCGGTATGCGGATAGTCCGGGCCTGATCAGCAATGGCCCTGGTAATCGCCTGCCGTATCCACCAGGTGGCGTAAGTGCTGAACTTATATCCCCGCTGATATTCAAATTTGTCCACCGCCTTCATCAACCCGATGTTTCCCTCCTGAATAAGGTCCAGAAACTGGAGTCCTCGATTGGTATATTTCTTGGCAATGCTGACAACCAATCTCAAATTCGCCTGGATTAGCTCTTGTTTGGCCAACCTTGCCCTCTCCAGGCTCTCCTCTAAATCCTTGATGGCAGCCTTCAATAACCTGGGGGTCATGTTGGTCCGGTCCTTGGCGTGCTTGATGACCCTTTGTGCATTGTCCAGCTTGGCCTTCAGTTCCTGAAGCTCGCTCCTTTTGATTCCAACTGGCGAGATTACCTCATTGCTCCTGGCAGACTTGGGGATCTTGGCAAAGCACCTCTTAAGATAGGAGATGGGTCTTCCTCCAGCCCTTAACATACAATCCGCAATATCCTTTTCCGCCTCCTCAAGTTGAGTCACGAGCTCCCTGAATCTCTTGACCATCAGCTCCATCTGCTCCTTCTCCAGACTGAAGGAGTTGACCAGTCTCATGATCTTCTCTTTATCCTTCCTTATCTCGTAGGCCAGCTTCTTTTTTCTTTTCTCTGTGCAGCGCGCCCTGGCCATCTCTCGTCTCTTGCGCCTGACACCCTCGTGTAATTTCCAGATCTCGTCGATCAGGACCAAGAGAGACTCCTTCTTCTGGCCCACTTGCATATAATTGTCGTCTTCTTCCAGATCGTTAATTACATCCTTTAGCCTGATTTCCTCCCCCCTGAGCCTTTCTCCAAGTTCGTGGAGGTACTCGACTCCTACGCAGCAATCCACCAGGTTCTTCAAGGCCTCCTTTTCACCGGCCTCGATCCTCTTGGCGATCTCCACCTCTCCCTCTCTGGTGAGGAGAGAAATACACCCCATCTCCTTCAAGTACATCTTGACAGGGTCGGAAACCCTGGATGAGGCATCAGAGATTTCTATACGGGCACTTTCCTTCTCTTCGGGTCTTTCCTTCTTTTTCTTGGCCTTCTTGCCCTTCTCGATCTCCTCCTTTGAGGCCTCATCTATCACCATGATATCCAGTTCTTCGAACATCATCATCAGGTCATCAATATGCTCCTCTGAGGACACGATCTCATCGGAGAGGTCGCCATTCATTTCTTCATAGGTAATATATCCCTTATCCTTGCCGATATCGATCAATCGCCTTAAATTGACCATGTCGGTATTTTTTTCCATTATATGTTACCTCCTGCGACCTTCTGTTTCTTTCAAGACCTAGGTGGTCCTTGAGTCTTCAGTTTAAGTAGCTTGTTTAGGCCTACTAAATCCCCTTTGGCCTTCTTAAGGGAATCCGACAACCTCTTTTGATACGCCTTTGTCTCTATCTCCCTCACAGCCTGCTCCACTTCCTTTTGTGAATAAAAGGAGCAGCCAACCAATACTTCTCTAAGTTTAATGCGGGCGGCCTCACTTTCAAGGCTATCTTCCAAGTTTTCGGGTAAAATTGTGCAATCCTTACGATATTCTCGAAAAAAGGTCTCCACGATCCGCTTGACCGTTGGGTCGGAAATAAGTATCGTACACCCACAGTCCATGAGGCCTGATGCTACATCAGGGTGGTGCACAAGGAGATTAAGGAGCTGGAGATCTCCATAGCTCTTTCCGGCCTTTGAACTCGATTCCCTCTCCCTCAACACCCTCTCAAGGCCTCTCTGGGAAGGGTCTTTGCCGAGGGTCTTCAGCTCAGAGAGTAGTGCCTCTTCCCTCATACTCATCCTCTCGGCCAGTAGGCGCACGTATAGGGAACGCTGGGCGCTACTGCGTAGGGCAGCAAGGACTGGAAGGATGTCTTTCAGGGCATGGACCTTCCCCTCTATGCCGGAATCCGTCTGGGCCAATCTTTTCCCCAGATAATAGTCAAACAAGGGGGAGGCCTCTTCCAGGAGTTCCAAGAACCGGTCCAAACCCTCCGAATTCACGAAGCTATCCGGGTCATGACCTCCTGGCAGCTCCACTGCCCTGGCACTGAGGCCTTCATTCAAAAAGATTGGAAGGCCTCTCAGGACGGCCCCTATTCCTGCCTCATCAGGGTCAAATACCACGACCGCCTCTCTGGCAATTCCCTTTATTTTTCGGACATGATCACCGGTAAGCGCTGTTCCAAGGGTCGCCACAACCTCCCTAAGGCCGTGCCTCCTTAATGCCAATAGGTCCATGTACCCTTCAACAACTACCGCCCTTCCCCTTTCCCTTATCGCCTTATGGCTGGAATGGAGCCCATAGAGAGACCTGCCCTTATGAAAGACTGGGGTCTCGGGTGTGTTCAGATACTTGGGGAGAGATTCATCAAGGACCCTGCCACCAAAGCCTACAACCCTCTCGTCCCTCATTAGATCAAATATAGGGAATATAATACGGGCCCTGAATCGGTCGTAATACCCTCCTTTCTTGCCCGGAATAATGACGCCCGCCTCAACGGCCACGTCCATCTCTATCTTATGGTCCTTAAGGACCCTTACGAGTCCCTCCCATTCATCAGGGGCATACCCCAGACGGAACTCTGAGACGATTTCCTCGGGTATGGACCTCGTTTTGAGGTAGGCCCTGGCGGCTTGCCCTTTGACAGGATGTTTCAATGCCTCTTGAAAATAGGCGGCTGCCGTCTCATTTACCTTATAAAGTCTCTCCCTCTTTGCCGCCTTCTCCCTTTCCGCGGCCTGAGAAAACTCTTCCTTCAGGGCGACACTATAACGCTCCGCCAGGTCCCTTAAGGCCTCCAGGAAAGTAGAACCATGGTATTCCATCCAAAAGGAGAAGACGTCTCCGCCCTTCTTGCATCCAAAACAATGAAAGGTACGCCGATCCGGGCTGACCGTAAAGGACGGCTCTTTTTCGGCATGAAAGGGGCAAAGTCCCACGTAGTTCCGGCCGGCCTTGCGGAGGTGCACATACTGGCCAATGAGTTCCACAATATCGGCAATGCCCTTTATCTCTTCCTTGGCAGACATATGAGAGGTCGTGTTCTCCTTGCTCGTTACCCTTTGCTGGATCCTGGAGGAAAAAGAGACGGAACCGGAAGGCCGAGCTTCACTGGATATATTAATGCCTTATAGTTCTACGACGGTAATTGCGTCACCTCCAGATCTCAGATTCTCACTGCCGATTCTCTTTACAAAGGGTACCTCCCTTAGATGGGCGCGAATGGCATCCCTTAACCTGCCTGTCCCGAAACCATGGATAATCCTGAGGGTCAGATCTCCCTCAACCAGTGCCCGGTCTATGTTCTTATCGATCAAGGGGATGGCCTCGTCCACCCTGTATCCAATTACGTTTACCTCCCTTCGGGGAGGCCTCCTGGAGCCCCAGGAGACGGTACCAGCGCCTTCATAACGCCTAGGCCCACGGGTAGTATGCCTGAGTTCCAGGTCCTTTATCTCGCAAGAGGCATTAACGTTTCCGATCATGACCTGGGCACGCCCGGCCGAGAGATCCACTGACTTGATCACCCCTTCCTGCCGCAATCGCCTGTGATAGACCCACTCTCCGGCACTCAGGCCTCTGGACCCTTCAGAATCTCTTTGATCAGCACACTCCTTGAAATGGGCCAATAAATAATGGGTTGCATCCTTATATATTCGGACAGCCTGGGCCTGAGAGGTCCTGCTCTTGCTCTTCAGGAGGTTTATGGCCTCTCTGAACTCGTCGCGAGCCTCTCTGATTGCTGCCTCTGCCTCCATCCTCTTGGTCTCCATAAGGGACTTCTTCTCTTCCTCCAGCTCCTTGAGCCGCTCCCTTATCCTCTGGCTTGTGAAATGATACTCTCTCTTGACGTCCTCTGCCTCCTTCTTCTCGGACTCGGTCTCCAGACTCAACCGGTTCAGCTTCTCTATAAGTCTGCTCAATTGGACCTCATCCTTGTCCAGGTACCGCCTCGCCCCCTCAAGGATACCGACAGGCACCCCGCTATTTCGGGCGATTTCCAGCGCGTGGCTCACCCCTGGCGAGCCGTACCTGAGCCTGAAGGTGGGGCAGTCTCTGTCCGTATCAAATTCCACTGAGGCATTCTCTGCCCGCTCATTTGTAAGACCGTATGCCTTCAACCGGTTGAGGTGAGTTGATACCGCCACCCATGCCCCCCGGGCTGAAAGACAATCTAGGGCAGCCATCGCAAGGGCCGCTCCCTTATTTGGATCTGTGCCCATTCCCGGTTCATCAATAATTACAAGGCTCCTCTCATCGGCATTCTCTAAGATATATTTCAGGTGTGCCGCATGAGCCGAAAAGGTGCTGAGACCGCTCTGTATATCCTGTTCATCTCCAATATCCGCCATGATTTGAGTAAAGACAGGCAGATAGCTCCCCTCGTCAGCGGGGATATGGATCCCGGCCTGGGTCATGAGGCTGATCAGTCCCAGCGTCTTCAGGGCAACGGTCTTACCTCCCCTGTTGGGCCCGGAAATGATCAGTACGTTCCGGTTGTGATTTAACCCAAAATCCAGAGGTACCGGAAGCTCTTGGCCTTGATTTGACCTTCTTTTTTCAAGGGTCAGGGCCAGGAGAATCGGGTTCATGGCCCCCTTAAGTTCAATCCCCTGGCCTTCGACTAACTCGGGCATTACACAAGAAAGATCCTCACTGAACATTGCCCTTGCGTAGAGCCCATCAAGCCTGGCTATGAGGGACTGACAGTACTCTAGGTCACCGGCAAGACCCCTCACCATGGTCGTAAGATCCGTTAATATTCGGTATTCCTCTTCCCCCTCTTCCTGGGCCACTTCTGCCATCCGGTTATTGTCTTGAATTACCTCAACGGGTTCAACAAAGCAGGTGGTCCGGGTCTGGGAATATTGGTGGATGATCCCCTCAACTCGCGATCTGTGATCGGTCCTCAGCGGGATAACATACCTGCCGTCACGTATTGTCACCAGATTGTCGTGCCCTTCACCCTTGAGCCCGGCCGATCTCTGGATACCTTCCAGTCTCTTCTGGAGATCGACTCTTAGCCGCACCTTTTTTTCCCTGATCCTCCCCAATGCAGGACTCGCTGAGTCCTTTATTGCGCCGTTTGAAGAAATGGACCCCTTTAACGCCTGCACAAGGGGCTTGCAGTCCGGCATATCCCTTACTAGCTCGTAAATGCCGGGACACAAGGCCCTGTTGGCCTCAATGGACCTCTTTGATTGCCGGCAGGCCTCCAGTACGTGTAGAATAGATAAGAGCTCCTCAGGCTCCAGGCATGATCCGTCAGGAAGGGATCTTTTCAGGATAGGCGTGATCTCTTCCACCCCTGAAAAGGAAAAAATACCCTTCACCTTCAGAAGGAGCCTCAGCTCTGAGACCAGCCTCAGCTCGATATCAATTGTTCTGGGGTCATTAGATGGTTTGAGGGCTAGGCAGTTTGAACGGCCCAACGTACAGGAGGCATAACGGGACAAGATATCAAGCAGGCAGTAATACTCAAGAACCCGATAGGTATGCTCAATCATGCAGGCTCTATCAAATATCGGTATGATGCCTTAACCAAGCAGTTTCCTGGCTATTTCATTAACCTGTTTGCCCTGGACCTGACCCGCCATTCGGGCCATTGCCACCTTCATGACCTTTCCCAGGTCCCTTGGGCCTGTTACTGAGAGCTCAGAAATAATCTCCCGGAGGGTCTTCTCGATTTCCTCCGGGCCCAACTGCTGGGGCAAATATTCATAGAAGATCTTAACCTCTTCCTCTTCCTTGAGCGCTAAGTCCTCACGGCCCCCAGCCCTGAACTCTATTATGGCCTCCTTGCCCTTTTTCACCAAAGAAGAGATAGCCGCACGGATTTCCTCATCCTCTAGCTCACGCCCCTTTTCGACCTGCTTATTCTTTAGGGCGGCCTTAAGCATCCTCAGGCACGAGGTCCGCACCTGATCCTTTTCCTTAATGGCCTTCTTCAGGTCCTCTGTGATTTTATCGTTGAACTGCATGTTTTGTTGAGTCCGATGTCCAAAGTCCCACGTCTGATGTCATTGGGAGATCTAAAACCAAACTTTTTTTATACTTCTTTATTTCCAAAATGTCAACTATTAAATTCCTCTGACCACCACTTTTGATTCTCCAATTCCATCCTTCTTGCCAGCCCTTATGGCCTCTGCCAGGTCAAGGCTCCTGTCATACAAGGCCCTGCCCGCAATCATTCCCATCACCCCATCCTCTGAAAGGGCCAATAGGTCGAGGACATCCGAGATCTCCGAGATCCCACCGGATGCAATCACAGGGATCCGGATTGACTTGGCCAGGGCCCTCGTCCCTTCTACGTTGGGGCCTGTCCTCATGCCGTCCTTCTGGATATCAGTGTAGATGATCGCAGACACCCCGCTCCCTTCGAAGCGCCTTGCAAACGCCACAGGGCCGAGGCTGATCTCCTCTCTCCACCCCTCCACGGCCACCTGCCCTTCCCTGGCATCTATTCCAAGGATGATCTGCCCTGGGAATCTCCGGCAGGCCTCCATCACAAACTCCGGATCCTTGTAGGCCACTGTGCCCAGTATCAGGTAACAGAGCCCAATTGCAAAATAGGCCTCCAGGGTAAGCATATCCCTTATACCACCCCCAAGTTGTACCGGGATCGGGACCGATCTTACGATCCTCTGGATGACCTCCTTATTCACAGGCCTTCCTTGTACCGCCCCGTCCAGGTCAACCAGGTGAAGCCTCTCAGCACCACACTCAAACCATTTCATCGCCATCTCTTCAGGGACGTCCGAAAACACTGTCGCTTCTGACATCCTTCCCTGTCGGAGCCTGACACAGCGGCCATCTTTGATATCAATGGCTGGAATGACGATCAATTATCTACTCCCCGCCCCCTCTGGTAGCTGCTGACATCTCTGCCACCAGTTTCCGGAGCCCCAGCATGGCGAGCTTTTGAGCGGTCATCCATACGCCGCCGCTTTGGATAAAGGTCCCAAGATCAAAGATATTCTCAGAGAGGGATCGCTGTGTCTTATCGAATCTCCCCTTCCAGAGAATTGTTCCGTCGTCCGGCCTTACGAGATGGAGATCAAATGCCACTGAGGCAGGGCGGTTGACCGCATAATCTCCGCCCTCCCGCTCTCGCCACCTATAGATATAGCCCGCTACCACAGCATCCGCTCCAAAGCTCTTTCCCACTTTCCGGATGATTTCCAAAGGCCCCGCTCCCATGTCAGACTCCAGGCCCGCAATGCCGGCCAAGACACCTCTGGCCTGATTCTGGGATACGAGTTGGTATCTCTTTTCCATTGCCAGCATTTCAAAGAGGGACTCATTCATGTCTTGAGTCACATTGTCTGGAACCGCTTCAGCAGAAAAGATCGCCCCCGTCAAGGGGTCACGGACCACCTCGGGTCTCCCCCCTGGGGATATGGCCGCCCGGAAACCTACCACAACCACATTTTCTACGATCGGCAAGCTGCGCTCTTCCTCAGGAGATGGCGTCCTCTTGGGGTTACAACTGCCGGCCAGGAGGAGGCATACTCCAACCAGGGGGCATAAGAGTGTTAGGGACCTTGTCAGAGCCGTCCTGCCCATATCAATCCCCTTCCGCTATAAAATCCCCTTTGTTGAGGGCAGGTCTCCGCCAAGCCGTCCCTCGAGAGTGCCGGCCTGATCCAGCGCCCTGCCAAAGGCCTTGAAAATGGCCTCAGAGATGTGGTGGGGATCTTCTCCCGCTATAAGATCCACATGCATGGTGATGCCGGCGTTAATAACCAAGGCACGGAAAAACTCTTTGATCAGACCTACGTCGAAATTCCCGGTGGTCCTCTTCCTCAGTGAGACCCTATAGGAAAGGACCGGCCTATTTGAGGTATCTATAACGACCCTCGCAAGGGCCTCATCCATGGGAACAGTAGCTTCGCCGAATCGCCTTATCCCCTTCATCCCGCCCAGGGCGCCTTTTATGGCCAACCCAAGGCAGATACCCAGGTCCTCAACCGTGTGATGATCGTCTATGCCCGTGTCTCCTCTGGCATCCAACTCCATATCCATAAAGCCGTGAGCAGCCATCAGGGTCAACATGTGATCCATGAACGGGATACCGGTAGAGATCCGGGATCTACCGCTACCATCAAGGTTGAGTCTTAGGTGGACCTCCGTCTCTTTGGTCTTTCTCTCTATCTTTGACTCTCGCCCCATGTCTATATCTCTATCACGGCAAAAAGTTCCCTTTTCTGACCCATTAGGAGGCCAGCAGCTTTGAGCAAAATAAATGGTGGAGATGAGGGGATTCGAACCCCTGACCTGTACGTTGCGAACGTACCGCTCTCCCACCTGAGCTACATCCCCACTTAACGACTTCGGAACGCGGCCTGCCCTGGCGCGACTTATTGGCTTCGAAGCTGGCAATCGGGTCTTTTGTT
>CAYVMN010000157.1:0-10790 GCA_964452575.1 uncultured Desulfobacteraceae bacterium
ATGCGCTTTTTTTGTATTTATTTCAGATAATTAAACCTTTGTGGATGGACACTACTATAAAATAGGGTCGATTTCCTGGGGCTAGGGCATTATCGTGCTATCCTCGGCATTGAAGATCATATTTCAAGACACGCGGCAGTGCAAATGGAAAAGGTTGTACTGAAACGTGTCTGTGGGCTATAAGGGGAAATCACCTGGACAACCATCATTAGTGAGGTACCAGTCTTGATAGATCTTCCATTTGTAGGGATCACCATGGGGGATCCAGCAGGCGTGGGGCCGGAGATTATTGTAAAGGCCCTGGCTGACAGCACCCTTTATGCCTCTTGCAGGCCAGTGGTGTTGGGAGACGAGGAGGCCCTGTCTTCTGCCATCAGGAGGCTCAAGAAGGAGCTTTCGTTGCACATGATCAAGAAACCCCTTGAGGCCGGTTCGGTTTCAGGAGAGATAGATCTGATTGCGCTCTCGAAGTTGCGACAGAGTGATATCGAGCCAGGTAAGCCTACAGTCCAGGGCGGTAAGGCAATGGTGCACTATGTCGTCCGGGCCGTTGAGATGTGTCAGAGGGGGGAGCTTGGGGCCATGGTGACATGTCCCATCAGCAAGGCCCTGATGCATCGGGCAGGACACCATTACGAAGGACACACAGAGCTCATAGCAAAACTCACCTGTACCCCGGACCATGTGATGATGCTGGCAGGGCCGAGGTTGCGAGTCTCGCTGGTGACCATTCACTGTCCGCTCAAAGACGTCCCTTCGCGTCTGGATGTTGGCCTGGTCCACCGGACGATAGCAGTAACGGCCAGGGCCCTCCAGAGAGACCTGGGTTTGGAAAGGCCTCGCCTCGCCGTGGCAGCACTGAATCCCCACGCAGGTGAGTCAGGCCTCTTTGGCATAGAAGATGAAAAGATCATCAGACCAGCCGTCCAAATGGCCAGGGATGAGGGCTACGTGGTGGCGGGACCATTGCCTTCGGACACGGTCTTTTATAGGGCAGCCAACGGCCAATTTGAGGCAGTGGTGGCGATGTATCACGATCAGGGTCTGATACCCCTGAAGCTCCTCCATTTCTCCGACGCGATTAATGTTACACTGGGCCTTCCCATAATAAGGACCTCTGTAGACCACGGGACGGCCTACGATATTGCAGGGACTGGAAAGGCCGACCCTTCAAGCCTTAAGGCTGCTATCAGGATGGCGGCTACTATGGTCAAGAACAGAAGTGGTGAATGAATTCTATGCCGACCGAATACATCAAGATCAGGGGCGCCAGGCAGCACAACCTCAAGGATATCTCTCTGGACATCCCAAGGAATAATCTGATTGTCATCACCGGATTGTCCGGTTCTGGCAAGTCCTCCCTTGCCTTTGATACCATCTATGCAGAAGGCCAAAGGAGATATGTGGAGTCCCTCTCGGCCTATGCACGGCAGTTTCTCGAGCGGATGGAAAAACCAGAGGTGGAATCTGTTGAGGGACTTTCTCCTGCCATATCAATAGAGCAGAGGACCTCAAGTAGGAATCCTAGGTCCACGGTAGGAACAGTCACCGAGATATACGACTATCTGAGGATACTCTTTGCCAGGGTTGGCCAACCCTATTGCCCGGAGTGTGACCTGCCAATCAGCTCGCAGACCGCCCAGCAGATCGTGGATCGGGTTATGGGGCTGGAGGAGGGAACGAAGGTACAGATCCTGGCCCCCCTTGTGGCTGGACGGAAAGGGGAGCATATCCAGCTGCTTGACCGTCTCAGAAAGGATGGGTTTACCCGTATAAAGGCAGATGGGGAGATCAGGCTCCTAGAGGAGGATATTGTTCTTGAGAAAAACAAGAAGCACGACATCAGCGTGGTAGTGGACAGACTAATCATCAAGAAAGATATCCAGAGGCGTCTGACAGACTCCATGGAATTGACCCTGTACCTTTCTGAAGGCAAGGCTGTCTTAGAGATCATGGGATCTGGAGAGGTCTTTTTCAGCCAAGTGGCGGCATGCCCCAGGTGTGGCATGAGCATTCCTGAACTGACCCCGCAGATGTTCTCCTTCAATAACCCCCAGGGTGCTTGCGCGGATTGTAGCGGCCTGGGCACCAAGCGCTATCTTGATCCGGATCTCATCGTTTCAAACCCCAACCTCTCTTTGAGGGAAGGCGCTATTGCCCCTTGGGCCAACAGACACTCTGTCTATTTTCAGCAGATGTTGGACTCCCTGTGTCGGCACTATGGGGTGGATGTCTACAGCCCATTCAGGGGTCTTCCGAGAGAGGTCCAAGAGGCCTTCCTTTACGGATCCGGGAAAGAGGAGATTTCCTTTTACTTTGAGAAAGATGACAGGAGGTATTCCTACGTTCGCCCCTTTGAGGGGGTAATTCCCAACCTTGAAAGGCGCTATCATGGGACGGGGTCCTACCAGGTTCGTTACGAGATCGAAGACTATATGAGTATCAGACCCTGTCCCTCCTGTGAAGGTGCCAGGCTGAAGCCTGCCAGCCTGGCTGTGAGGGTGGGAGGGAAGGCTATCCACGAGATTACTGCCCTATCAGTTGAAAAGGCCTACGGGTTTTTTCAGGGTTTAGAGCTGGGAGCAAAGGAGAAAAAGATTGCCCAAAGGGTCCTCAAGGAGATCAAGGACCGCCTCGGATTCCTCAAGAGTGTAGGGCTAGATTACCTGACTCTCGATCGCTCTTCCGTGACCCTGTCAGGGGGTGAGGACCAAAGGATCAGGCTGGCCACTCAGATCAGTTCGGGACTGGCCGGAGTGCTTTATGTCCTTGATGAGCCGAGCATAGGCCTCCACCAGAGGGACAACCTGCGGCTTCTTGACAACTTAAGACATCTTAGGGATCTGGGAAACACGGTCTTGGTGGTGGAGCATGACCCTGAGACCATTTTGTCGGCCGACCACGTGATTGATATGGGGCCGGGGGCAGGCCTTAAGGGGGGACATGTGGTGTTCCAGGGGACACCAGAAGAGCTGAAGGAAAATCAGGAATCGCTGACAGGCCAGTATCTGTCAGGGAAGAGGAGGATTCCGGTGCCCTTGTCGAGGAGGAACAGTAACGGGAAGGCCATTGTGATTGAGGGCGCAAAGGAGAATAACCTCAAGGATATCTCCATTCAAATCCCCCTCGGCACCTTTACCTGCATAACGGGTGTCTCCGGTTCCGGGAAGAGCAGCCTGATCAACGGCATTCTTTACCCCGCCCTTTGCCTGAAACTATACGGTTCCAGGACAAAGGTGGGTCCGGTGAGATCCATCAAGGGCATTCACTATGTGGACAAGGTGATCAGCATCGACCAAAGTCCCATAGGTAAGACGCCCCGCTCCAATCCAGCCACCTATACCGGGGCCTTCACGTATATCCGTGAACTATTTTCCATGCTGCCCGAATCGAGGGCCAGGGGGTACAAGCAAGGGAGGTTTAGCTTTAATGTAAAAGGGGGAAGGTGTGAGACCTGCAGAGGGGATGGCATCATAAAGATTGAGATGCATTTTCTCCCAGACGTCTATGTCAAGTGCGAGTCATGCAAGGGACTCCGTTATAATCGCGATACCCTGGAGATCAGATACAAGGGATATACCATTTCGGATGTACTGGATATGACAGTGAACCAGGCCTTTGCATTTTTTGGAAATATCCCGAACGTCAAGAACAGACTAAATGCCCTTGTGGATGTGGGACTTGGCTATATCAAACTGGGGCAGCAGGCCACCACGCTTTCAGGCGGGGAGGCGCAGAGGGTAAAGCTGGCCAAAGAGCTCGGCAAGAGGGGCACTGGAAGAACTCTATACCTGCTTGATGAGCCTACCACAGGGCTCCATTTAGCCGATATCCAAAAACTTCTGGAGGTGTTGAATTTCCTGGTTGAGCTAAAGAACACCGTTGTGGTTATCGAGCACAATCTGGAAGTAATAAAGACGGCTGATCATGTTATAGATCTTGGCCCTGAGGGGGGAGAAAAGGGAGGGTACGTCGTCGGGACAGGGACCCCTGAAGAGATTGCAGAGATAAAGGAATCATACACGGGCCTGTTTCTCAAGAAAATCCTCTCTTAGGGAGCTTCTTGAGATGATAGACCAGGTTCTCAAGTCTTACAGTAAAATCAACGTTTTCAACCAGACAACACTCCGGGGGCCTCACCTGAACGGGTGCGAAGTTGAGGATGGCCTTAACCCCTGACTCTATGAGGAGATTGCTCACCTTCTGTGCCTCAAAAGGCGGGGTCGTGATCACCCCGATCTCGATATGAAGTTCCCTGACCCGTTGTGCGATCTTGGAGGTTGGCTCTATGCTGAGTCCGCAAGAAAGTCTCCTCCCTACTTTCCTGGGGTCCGAGTCAAAGGCGGCAACGAAGTTGTAGCCCCTTTTTCTGAAGTTCTCATTTTCGACCAGGGCATTGCCCATGTTGCCCATGCCCACGATGCACAGGGTCAATTCTCGATCGGTTGCCAATATCCTCTTGATTTCCACCAATAGGTCCTGGACATCATATCCTACTCCCCTGGTACCAAATTCCCCGAAATAGGCCAGATCCTTTCTGACCTGGGCGGGGTTCACGCCACAAAGTTCGGCAAGCCTTACCGATGAGATAACCGGCACACCGCTTTCCAACAGGTTCTCCAACGGCCTCGAATAAAGTGCAAGGCGCTCAATGGTGGGGACAGGTATTTTTGATGTCTTGCTCAAAGTAAAAAGGACCAAAATTGTGAATTTTTGCACATGCTGGTCCCCAAAAGAAGGCCCCTTAATCAGGGCCCTCTTTTGGGTCAGTTATTAATGAAATGCCTTCTCGATGATAATTCCAAGATCCGGAATCTTGAACACTAGAATAAAACAGATCACCAGGGCATAGATACACAGCGACTCGATCAGAGCCAGGCCGATGATCATGGTGGTCATGATCTTTCCGCCTGCCTCGGGGTTTCTGGCAGTCCCTTGGAGAGCGCCATTAATGGCGTTTCCCATTCCAAGGCCCGTTCCCAGGGCTGCTACCCCGATACCGAATCCGCAGGCAATGGCGATTCCGAAGAATATCCAAAGACCTGCGGCCTCGACCGTACCCTCACCCGCCAGGGCCATGGAAGCCGTTCCCAATACCAGCAGCGCTGTGAGAACCCCAATTAACCTCTTCTTGGTCATGTGTCCCTCCTTTCTTGTTTAGTATTCACGGCCTTCTTCCAATAACTCCTATTTAAACAAATATCGGCAGGCCCTCAAAACAACTGCCCTCTAATGGGCCTCTTCCATTGCACCGACAAAATAGATGATCGAAAGCAGCATAAAGACAAGGGCCTGAATTACACTTACCAGGATACCTAGGAACAGGATGGGAAGGGGGGCCAGGTACATGCCTGCCAGCATAAAAAGGATTCCGAGGACAGCCTCTTTTCCAAAGATATTGCCAAAAAGCCGTATACTGAGTGACATGATACGGGCAAGATGTCCTATGACTTCTATAGGAAACATCAGAGGCGCCAACCACCAGACCGGCCCCAGAAAGTGCTTAATATACTTGGCACCGTGGAACTTGAATCCGATGATATGGGTGTAAACAAAGGTGCATATGGCCATGGACAGAGTAGTATTGAGGTTGGCAGTGGGAGAATAGAAGCCGGGTACAAGTCCGATCAGATTACAAATTAGGATATAAAGAAAGATGGTGGCTATGAAGGGGAAGAAGAATCTACCTTCTGGGCCTGTGATATCAACCATGAAATTCTCAAGCCCACCCACGATCATTTCAAGCACATTCTGTCGCTTGTCCGGAATCAGCTTGATACCCCTGGTCAAGATCAAGGCACTTATGACGATGATAAGCCCCACTAGCCAAGAGTGCAACACATGAAGGTGTACGTGGAAAAAATCCTCAAGCCCCAGGGCTGAACCGAACTCGCTGATGAAGAAGTAGTGGTATCCCATAACCTATGTTGCCTCCCCGGAAGATGTTTTCAAGATCATGTGGATTCCAAGGCACACTATACCGACGACCACTGTGGAAAGGCCAATGGCCAAGCCCACAGGATCAACCCACTGTTGCCTGATGAGGGCAAAGATAAGAAACCCCATTATTGTAATCCGAAGATAATACTTTGCAATAATGGATGCCTTCCTTGCTTGCAAGGCTCCATCAGGGGAAAAACCGGCAAGCACGGTATGTTGAAGCACACTAAAGTTGGCAATAACAATCAAACCCCCCAGGATTATACCCAGAGTAAAGGCATGCCCCATGAATAGGAGACTGATAGAAGCCAGGACAAAGAGGATGATCCAGTTAAAGGTCCTGAGCACCCTGGAGAGTTTTTTCCACTCCATCAGAATCTATCCGCCTTTTTATACAGTTTGTAAAGGTTTCTAAACGCGGCAACGATGCCTAAACCCAAGAAGATAAAGAAGAGCCATGGCTTGGTGTCAAGCCATTTGTCCAGGTAATAGCCCATAAGGGCCCCCAGTGCAATAGACAAGGCCATGGTCATGCCGATACTGCTGAGAAAGCCAAGGTCCTTTATGGTCTTCTTGAGGTCTTTGTCCATCAGGCGTAGCCAAGGCCCGCGGCCTCCCCCATTTGGGGAAAAACCGGCCTGTCTCTACCACAGGCCTTCAGGGAAAGTCAATCAATTTTGTGCCCCTTAACGATCTTTCATGGGCCTAATATACAGAATAACTGGAATTAGGGATTCGTGTCAACTTTTAGAGGCCTTAGTTGGTCTCACATACCAACTAAGAAAAGGCAGATCTTATATTCCAGGTCCATTAAGTGCCTTGGGGGTGGGATTTGAAGACTAAATAGCCCCCACCAGGAAACGCTGCTCCGAGCGGGGGCCATAAAAAGATCTCTTTCTTAATTCTTATACCGCGTCCTTCAAGGCCTTGCCTGCCACAAACTTTGGTACCTTCTTGGCCTTGATCTTGATTGTTTCCCCGGTCTGCGGATTTCTCCCTTTCCGGGCCTTTCTTCTCTCTACCTTAAAGGTCCCGAAACCAACGAGCGTCACCGTCTCCTTCTTTTTCAGTGCCTTAGTGATGGACGAGAAGACACAGTCCACCGCTGCCTGAGCCGCCTTTTTGGTGCCCACGACGCTGGCCACCTCGTTGACTAAATCTCCCTTGTTCATGTCCTTTCCTCCTTTCAATTAAGTGGTTGGTTTAGGATTGCCCCATTACTAACACTTTCAGAAGACCCCCACCAAACCAGAGGGGTCCACCTTTTGCTATTACAGGAGGATAGCCGTAACCATCCCGGACCAAGAGATAGGAGCTATGGCCATAAGGCCCTTACGGAAAGGCTATAAACCCTGATCATTCCCGAGGCCGGCCAAACCGAATCCCCCTATTCGCTGTTATAGTAATAAGTTCTGCAGCAGGGTTAATCTAGGGCAGGACCCTCTTTTGGTATGCCCCACCATCCTTGTTTCGAGGATTCCTTTCCCGTCTGTACCGTGGGCTTCTTGTAGCCGTACCAACTGTATCTCAAGTGATCCCAATTCTTATATACAGTATCGTGCTCCCAAAATTCAGATTGTTTTCCCACCGCACCACACCCGGACAAAAATAGGCCGATGAAGAGAACCAAGAAGAACCTTTTCATCTGTTTAGACCTCCTTCTTAAGAAATTACTGATGGGCTTTCTTTCCCTTCGGGATATCCTGAAAAAATGTCAGGACTTCTCCTCCCTACTAAGTCGCCAGCATTACTCTTGTCATGCGGGATTAACCGGTCTTCCCTGACAGGGCTTTTTACCCTGAGAATCCCTGTTTGGTCAAGAAAAAACTGAAGAATTTGAGCCTTCAGGCCCAGGAAATCGCTATATTCTTGCCTTTGGCGGATCTCACCCCCATTGTTCGTCAGTCAAAAGACCCTCCTCAGCCTCTCTCTCAAGTTCTCGCTGGCAGTAAAATCCATCATTTCTTCCCATAGTCGCTTCATACGGAAAAACCGGCGACAGGCGTTCTCCTGAGGTGTCGCCTGGACCCGTGCTATTTCTATGTTTCTAAGGGCCTCTTTGGCATCGGCTCCTTTGCCCTGGGAAAGGTAATGGGCTGCCAGGGCCTTGGAGGCCATGGCGATCTTATCTTCAAGATCATCCCCGAGGAATGCGCCAGGGTAAGGTTGAAGCGATTCTACTGAGACATGGGCCATGTCTTGTGTCGCTTCCTGGTCTCTCAGCTTTGCCCTCTCGAGGACAAACCTGTATATGTCTTCCCTGAGCTGCTTCCATATGGGGTAGGTCTTGGCAGGTGGCAGGTGCCTGATGGACAGGGTGTTATCCAGAAAGAATCTGTATCCAAAGATCTTCATGTTTATGAGGAAATCAATATCCTCTCCCCTGGTCACAAATGGATCAAAGGGGATGCGGATAAAGACCTTTCTGTGGACAACCATATTTCCACCAAAGACGAAAGGGGTTTCCTTTAGCCGTGGGCCTCTACCGATGATCTTCTCAAAGGCCTCATTCATCCTATCCAGCTTGTCCCAATATTCCATCCACGGTTTCTTATCGGCCTTTATACGCCAGTCGCCGTCGGGCCGGAGGTAGTAGCCGGCCACAGCACCAACGAACCCGATGTTCAAGTCCTTGCCAATGAACTCTCGTGCCTTTCCCATGAATTCTGGGTCTTCAAATACCTCATCGTCGTCGATAAGCATAGCGATGTCAGATGAGAAAAGATGGGGGAGAAAAAGGCAGAGATTGCGGATGTTCGAGTACCCGCGAAGTTTCAAGAGGTCCAAATATCCCCCTCCTCCTGACTCCCGCATTACTTCATGTATCTGCCTTAGGTGGGAATGACTGAAGAGATAGGTCTTGACATGGGATGGTGCTGATGAGATGACATGGGAGACCTTTTCCTCGACCCTCGCCTGGATATCTTCGGCATTGGCCGCTGCAATGACCACGAGCTCGAAGTCCTTGTCCTCGAGTACGCCAAGGCTTTCCAGTGCCCTTCCCAAGGTGCCTTCTTGCTCAATCGGAGTGGGGTGATCATAGACTGCGTCCGTATGCTTGATTCCCTCAGTGCTTTCCCTTGCCCAGTAAGATGGAATAACCATGGTTGTCTTCATAGGGGAACCCTCTTGATCAGATATCTGCTGAGTGACCACTATCCGGATACCATCAACGAGCAACCATCATCCCCTACAACTTCACAAACCTATCCCCGTCCCTTTTGACAATACCTTTATCTATAAGCCTTTCCAGATGCTTCTTCATGAGCGCCCGCTCGCCGAACTCGAAAAAGGCCTTTGGCTCCCTCGGCCTGCCATAGATAATCCAGGCACCGACAATATCCTCTAAGGTCCGGGGTTCCTCCAGGAGATTCATCAGTTTCCCTTCCCTCTCGTCGATAACCCCAAGGTATTGATCCCAGAGGTCCCCCGGGGATTCCTCAAATACCCCGGTCTCGTGTGCAGCGAGCCATACCCTGGCAGGGACATTTCGTAGGCGGTTTACAGACCTGATAGTTTCTTCGATGCTAGATTCAACATCACCATACCATGGCCCGAACTTGGTGAGGTCGTAGTCCCCCAGGAAGACTACCTCCAGCTCTTTAAACCATAACGACACATGGCCAGGAGTATGTCCAGGGGTGCTTATCACTTCCACTGTCGTATCACCTAACGGAATAACCTCTCCATCCCTCAAAAAGCCATATGGCCTCCGAGGCCGGAAATGGAAATCTCCCCCTAATAAGACCCTCCACTGCTCGCGCTCGTCCTCGTCATACATCCCATAGGCATCCAGGAAGAGCTCCACATCGGAAATCGGGGGTGCATCTCTTTCTGAGATAGACAATGGCAGGCCATCAAATAGATCCAGGTGCATCAGGTGATCTTCATGCCAGTGGCTCAGCCAGACCGCCTCAATGTCGTTATTTTCTCGCATTTGGGCGAGCCTTTTCCTGTTAGAGGCAGGATCAATCAGGATCCCGCCGCCTTCAATATAGATCGAATGGCAAAATGGATAACTACCGCTGTTTTCTCCGGGAATAAACCACAGAGGGCCGAAACGTCTCTCTTCCATAATCATATGATCTCCTAAGAAAAACCTCCTGCCGCCAAGGGGTCAATAATTCCGTCGCTCCAAATGGAGTGCTGCCTTGACCTTATTATTGATTTCGTGTCTCAGGTCTTTGTGTCCCTCGCCGAGCAGGACCACAAACACACCCAAGACAATGATGATGGAGCCTACCCACCTCAAGACATTCACATCTTCGTTTAGATACATCTTTCCGATTATTGCGGCAAATATGTATGTAAGAGAGGTGATAGGTAAGACAAGGCTAAGGTCACCCAGGGAGAATGCCACCAGGAGTAATCCAAAAAATGCTGCATGACAGATAACGCCAGTCACGATAATCGGATCTCTGGCTGCCAAGCCTATATACTGCAGAGAGGTGGACCAAAAGGGACCGGACCACTCCAGTTCCTGCAACGCCCGCAACCCCTTACTGAGGAGTCCATTTCCAACCGAGACAATGATGGTCCCTATAAACATCACGATAACTGCCTTAAACATTTCTATTCTCCATTAGATTCTTGCCTGTTCGATGTGAGAGATTATCTCTCAAAATTTTTTGGGTGCGGCTCTTTTAGAACGACCTTAAAAAGTAACGATATTAGTGAGTTAGTCTTTCGACAGCCTCAACTATTAGTTTCCTGTTGCGCAAATACCATTTTGGGAAAAGGATATATTCATATTTTGGCCACCAATGGGGATGGTCGCGGGTAACGATGAGAGGACTTTTTGGACCTGTGCGGTTAGTATTTTCATGATTTCAAGCAGCGAGTTTGAAGGC
>CAYVMN010000158.1:0-1772 GCA_964452575.1 uncultured Desulfobacteraceae bacterium
GGTCGGATCCATGGCCGGGGCCTTTTTGCAGGGGGGGGCGTGTACCGGTAGATATATTATTACCGTGGATGAGGATATCGATCCCTCGAACCTGGAGGAGGTCCTCTGGGCCGTCTGCACCCGATGTGATCCTGAAAATTACATTCACATAGTACCTGGCTTCCTGACAAGCCCCCTTGATCCCATGCTTAGCCCGGAAAAGCGGGCCAGAAAAGACTTTACCACAGCCAAGGTCTTCATAAACGCCTGCAGGCCATATCAGTGGAAAGACGAGTTTCCTCCGCCCAATGTGGCCGGCCCGGAATTGCGAAGAGAGACCCTGGCCAAGTGGGCGGATCTGTTCAAGGCTCTATCTTGACGCTGCCAGTCCCTTAAGATGAAAAAGACAGTAGCCATCGTAGGAACCCTCGATACCAAGGGAGAAGAGGTCGATTACCTGCGCTCCTTGATAGAGGCAAGGGGCCACGGTGTCATCATTTTGGATACCGGTGTCCTGGGGAAATCTACCCTTACGGCCCACATATCCCGCCATGAAATCGCAGAAGCCGGCGGCTCGGATCTAGGTCTCCTCCAGGGAAAGGCAGATGAGACCTTTGCCCAGGGGGTGATGTCTTCCGGCCTCAAGAAGATCACCCGATCCCTGGTAGAATCTCAGAAAATTCAGGGCCTGATCGCCATAGGGGGCGGCCAGGGCTCCATCATCGTTGCCCCTACACTCAAAGACCTGGGGTTTGGGTTTCCAAAGCTCCTGGTATCCACAAAGGTGACCCAGGCCGGTGTGCGGCCCTATACAGGCTCAAAGGATGTCCTCATCATGCCCTCTGTCGCGGACCTGGCGGGCATCAATCGCCTCACGAGGAGTGTCCTCACAAATGCGGCAGGCGCCATCTCCGGCATGGTAGAGATGGAAGAACCGCCGGCCGATCAGAGGCCCCTGGTTACTATGAGCATGAATGGGACCGTGACCGACTGCGGACTTGCCGTAAAGGCCATGTTAGAAAAGGCCGGTTATGAGGTCCTGGTCTTCCACACCATCGGTACAGGTGGAGAGGCATTGGAGGAATACCTCAAATCCACTGCAACAGCCGCTGTGATCGAACTTGCCGTCAACGAGGTCACCAACGAGTTAATGGGCGGGCTCGCCTCTGCTGGCCCTCATCGCTTGGAGACAGCAGGTGTGCGAGGGTTTCCTCAGCTTGTGGTCCCTGGAAGCGCGGACTTTATCAATTTTCTAGGTCCTGAGACGGTTCCCCCGAGATACAGGCGGAGAAACATCTATAGCCACAATCCCCAGGCGACTCTTGTCAGGACCAATGCGCGAGATAATCAGATGCTTGGAAGGATAATTGCAGACAAACTCAATCAATCCCAGGGGCCTGTTGTCGTCATCTGGCCGCAAAGGGGTCTC
Source organism: uncultured Desulfobacteraceae bacterium (assembly GCA_964452575.1). Taxonomy (GTDB): domain Bacteria; phylum Desulfobacterota; class DSM-4660; order Desulfatiglandales; family Desulfatiglandaceae; genus CAYVMN01. Next base: position 1,409 of record CAYVMN010000158.1, read on the forward strand.
TCAACGCTCGACCGCCCGGGAAGACCCTACTGGGAGCCCAGCGCAGATGCGGCCCTCCTCAGATCTCTCAAGAAACACCTTGACGGACGTATTCCGTTGATGGAAATAGATAGCTATATCAATGATCCTGGATTTGCTCAGCTCGTCTTCCAGGAATTTGATAAGATGACCCGATAGCTGAACAGTTCTCCTCTGGACACACTGCCGGTCTCTGTGGTAAGAAGCCCCCCTAGGGTCTTGTACGAGGCTTGAATCGCTGTGAAAAGACTAAACAATATGTGAGTTTCCTAACGGCATAATGGAAGTGATGAAAGGAGGTGACAAAAAGCGTACTTGGCCGATTAACCTTTTTCATAATCAGGAG
>CAYVMN010000158.1:1872-10783 GCA_964452575.1 uncultured Desulfobacteraceae bacterium
GAAAGGAGGTGACAAAAAGCGTACTTGGCCGATTAACCTTTTTCATAATCAGGAGGAGGTAAGATGGAGAGAAGAATGATTGACGTCAAGGGGTTTTTTCGATTTGGAGCCTTTGCCTTAATTTCAGTCTTTTTCTGGGTGGGAATATCATCCTATTCCTTTGCCGAGACCCCTAAGGAGATCTTGGTGGGAGGGACCATATCCGTGACAGGCCCACTGAGCAAGATCGTTGGACCTTTCAAAAAATTGGCCGATTCCTGGCAGGATCTGATAAATGAACAAGGCGGAATATGGGTGAGGCACTACAAGAAGAGGCTCCCCATCCGCATCATCACCTACGATGACAAGAGTGATCAGGCCACGTCCCTCAAGTATTACGAGAGGTTGGTCACGGTAGATAAGGTCCACCTCCTAATCGGGCCATTCGGAAGCCACAACTCCTTTCCGGCGGCTACCGTAGCCGAAAACCACAAGATTCCCATGGTGATGGTATGTGCCAGCGACAAGAAGCTATTTGAACGTGACTACAAGTGGAGTGTATCCCAGCTTGATGAAGCGGACCTGGAACATGTGGCCTTTATGGAGATGGCGGCCAAGTCCGGAAAGGTCAAGACCATTGCCATGTTATGCGAAGACAAGTTGCACTGCACTGGGTCCATGAACGGGGCTGCCAATAGGGCCAAGGAACTGGGCCTGGATATAGTGATGAAGGAGGTGGTCCCTGGTGGTACAAAGGACTTCACCTCCATAATCATCAAGGTCAAGGAGCTTAATCCTGATGTGGTTTTTGTGGAGGCATTTCCTGCCTTTGAGATCCCATTTATGAAACAGGCACTGGAAATGGGGCTGAGGCCCAAGCAGTTTTTCAACGGTCATATTGTTGCACCCCTGGTGAAGGTCCTTGGAAAATATGCCGAGGACCTCTGTGGCTCGGTGTATTGGGCACCCGGATTCCGGTACACCGGCCAGGAAGACTACAAGGAGATCCTCAAGAGGACCGGCATTACCTGGGAGGCATATATGGAGTCCTCCATACGAATGCAGGCCTACCAGACTATTAAAGAGATGATCGAGGTGGCTGGCTCTCTCGACAGGGAAAGGCTTAACAAGGCCATGCACGAGATGGTCTATATGACCGTCTCAGGGCCGATTAAGCACAGAAAGGGCGGAATAGGTTCCACCGTCCCCTTCCCCATTCAAATCCAAGGGGGCCGGTTTGTGCCCATATGGCCAAAGGAGGTCGCCACCGGTGAGTGGATCTACCCCACCAAGTGGTAAGGGAGATACAGGGGCACGGCCTTAGACCCAGCCCCTGTATCTCTTGAAAGACATGAAGTTGACTTCCAATCATTGGAGGTATCCGTTCACGGAGTATTTGAGTTAGCGGAAATTCCAAATCCCAGGTCACAAGTAACAAACAAATTCCAAACCAGAATACGATCCTTGAAGAAAGAACATTCATGTTCGCTAAGGCTGTTAGGCGAATGAATTGAAGAAGATATTTTCATCAATACTGGAAAAATCAAAATAGTTTCGGTCATTGGAAATTGGAATTTGTGATTTGTTTGTAATCTGGTACCTGCCTGAAGTCTGGTGCTTCGAATTTGGGATTTCAGCGACTCCATAAAGGTTCACCATTGGGGTTCTTTTAAGTTTCCGTAAGACCACTGGAGATAGATGCCTGTTTCCACCTTTTTTCAACTGCTCATCGCAGGGATCCTGCAGGGAGGGGTTTATGCCCTGGCGGCCTTCGGCCTCTCTCTTATCTTCGGGGTATCCAACGTCCTCAATCTGGCCCACGGTCAGTTTCTTATGCTAGGGGCCATGGGTGTCTATCTCATCTCTTCCTTCATATCCCTTAGCCCATTCCTGATTAGCATCCTCCTTATCCCTCTCTTTTTCTTGATGGGGTGTCTTTTCGACATGGGCCTCATAAGGAGGTTAATGGACCGACTTTCCCATGAACAGGTAGAGGCATCCATCCTGGTAACACTGGGGGCCTCTCTTGCTATTCAGGATTTTGCCTCCTTTCTCTGGGGATCTGAAGATAAGGGGATACCCTATTTTCTTCCAACTATCCAGCTGGGCGACATCTTCATCTCCTCTGTAAGGTTATTGGGTCTCGGTTTCATTATCCTCCTAACCCTGGCGCTCCATCTCTATCTTAAAAGGACCTATCTGGGAAAATCTATTCGGGCCGTAACCCAGAATCGCAGGGGTGCCTCCCTGGTGGGGATCAATGCCTCTCGGATCAGCACCATAACCTTTGGGATAGGGACAGTGCTGGCATCCCTGGCAGGGGTGTTCTATGTGATTCTCTATACCGTGAGTCCCGATATTGGGATCCCCCTCACGATCAAGTATCTGTGCGTCATTGTCCTGGGAGGTCTCGGCAGTCTGTATGGGACCCTTGTCGGGGGTACCATCCTGGGCCTCGCCGAGGCCTTTACCGGCTATTTCAGCCCTCAGTGGGGGCAGACATCGGCCTTCTTGCTCCTGGTTGTCATCTTGCTGATCCGCCCCAAAGGACTCTTTGGATAAGAACCATGCGCCCATCGTTACCGAAGGTAATACTTCCTGTTTTAATAGCTGCCATTGCAACGCTGCCCCTCTATGTAGGCTCCTACTTCATCACATTCACCATACTCCTCTTTATGTATACCATCTTGGCCGAGAGCTATGACATTGTGGGGGGGTGTCTGGGCTACATGAATATGGGGCACGTCTCATTCTTCGGCATAGGCGCATATAGCTTTGGCCTCCTGTTGAATTCGGGCCTCGGGCTGCCGCTCTCCTTCCTCTTCAGCACCCTAATCGTCACCGCCTTTGCCGTCCTGATCAGCTACCCATTCTTTCGGCTAAGGGGCGCATACTTTGCCCTGGCGACCTTCGGCCTTATCAAGTTGCTGGAACTACTGGCCTTTGACCTAAAAGGCCTTACAGGGGGATCTGAAGGCCTCACCGTAGCCTCCGGCTACAGGATCATCCCGGTCTATTATATGTCCTTTGTCTTGTGTGCGGCCACCATATACACGGCCCACAGGATATCCCGTTCGAGGCTGGGCCTGGCATTTGTAAGCATCCGGGAGGACGAAGAGGTGGCCAGGGCCTTCGGAATCAATACCTATCGATACAAGACCACGGCCCTGATTATCAGCTCGATCTTCGCCGGCCTTATGGGCGGTCTGTATATCTGGGACATCATATTTATCAATCCAACGGCGGTCTTTGGTCTCGAGATCGCCCTGGTACCGATTGCCATGGCCCTGCTCGGCGGATCAGGCACGGTCCTGGGCCCCATCGTGGGGTCCATATTTATCACCCTGGTGGAGGAATTTTTGTGGACCAAGCTCCCTTATCTCCACCTGGCCGTCTACGGCATAGTAATAGCCTTCGTAGGCCTCTTCATGCCCGGCGGATTGGTAAGGACCAGGGCTGCTAAAATTCTGCTCGGCAAATTGGGCCGTAGGGGAGAATAGCAGGGTGCCTATCCTCGAAACGAGAAAGGTCAGCAAGCTCTTCAAGGGACTCACAGCCCTCCACGAAATCGACCTTTCCATTGAAGAGGGCTCTATTACAGGCCTCATCGGACCCAACGGTGCTGGGAAGACTACCCTCTTTAATGTGATCTCCGGGGAATTCCCGCCAAGTGGAGGGGCTATCATATTTGACGGACAAGACATCACACGTCTCAGTCCCGACCGTATCTGCAGGATGGGCATCGCCCGCACCTACCAGTTGGTTCGGCCTTTCCTGGGGCTGAGTGTCCTCCAAAACGTATTGATCGGGATCTATTTTGGGCGAACCGGGAAGATCTCTAGAGACGCTGCAGAGGTTGAGGCCAGGGAGTTAATAGATTTCATGGGCCTTTCGGATAAGATGGCCTATAAGGCCATCCAGTTGATCCCTGTGGAGCGCAAACGACTGGAGATCAGCAGGGCCCTGGCCACTAACCCCCGTATTATGTTGCTGGACGAGGTGGTGGCGGGGCTAAATCCTGCCGAGACGACCAGGATCATGGAATTGATACGAGAGATCAGGGAAGGTGGCACAACCATAGTTATGATCGAACATGTAATGAAGGCGGTGATGGGGCTCTCGGACAAGGTGGCGGTATTGCACCACGGGGTGAAAATTGCCGAGGGGCCCCCAGGGAGCGTGTCCATGGACCCGGAGGTCATCAAGGCCTACCTGGGTGAAGACAGAGGGGAAATCTGAAATTCCAAATCCCAAATAACAGACAAATTCCAATGACCAAAATCCAAAATTCCAAACCAGAATACGACCTCTCCTCTCGTTCCCACGCCTGCCTGTGCATGCACTGTCTAAATCCCCCTTTACAAGAAGCGGACCCAGAAGTTTACTTCGTTGGTCTTTTTGTTTGTAATTTGGAGCTTGTAATTTGGAATTTGTCTGTAATTTGGAGCTTGGTGCTTGGAATTTCCCTGTTATCCTTTCAAATATACCCTGGAGGATCAGGTGCTTGAAGTTAAGGGCGTTTCCGCGGCCTATGGCGACATTCAGGTCTTGACCAGAGTCTCCCTCATGGTCAGGGAGGGCGAGATCGTCACCCTAATAGGATCAAACGGTGCGGGCAAAACCACAACCATTAATACTATCTCCGGGGTAATTGGGGCCCGAGATGGGAGTATTATCCTGGATAACGAACATATTGAAGGGATGCAACCACACCGAATTATCGAGTTGGGGGTTACCCAGATCCCGGAGGGGAGGGAGCTCTTTCCTGAGATGACCGTCCTGGACAACCTCCAGTTAGGGGCCTACCTTCCAAGGGCCAGGGCACTATTACAGCAAAGCCTTGAATGGGTTTACAGGCTCTTTCCTATCTTAAAGGGGAGAGGATCTCAGCTGGCCGGGACCTTGAGCGGGGGTGAACAGCAAATGGTGGCCATTGCCCGCGGACTTATGACGAGGCCCAAACTCCTTATGCTGGATGAACCCTCTCTGGGACTTGCCCCCCTCGTGGTACAGGAACTCTTCAAGGTCATCATTGATATCAATAAGAACCACGTGGATATCCTGCTAGTAGAACAGAATGTCCATCAGGCCCTTGAGGTCGCCGACAGGGCCTACCTTATAGAGACCGGAAAGATCGTGATGCAAGGAGAGACCCGAGAGTTCCTTTCCAGCGACTATGTGCGCGAATCCTATCTGGGGATATGAATACATCCACAATTGCAACACCCTGGCGATTTGAAAACAACTGAGGGCTAAGATGAGAGACCGCGAAGGTTTTTGCCTATCTTTCAAAGGGGTAAGGTGTTACGATTATTTATGATCTAGAGGCATAAAGAGCAAGACGGGGGTGAAAGAACTTGAAAAAGGTCCTATTTATATTCCTGTTGATAATCATTGCCGCAGGCGCCCTGCTCTATTACCTCTGGAGTCAGGCAACAAGCCTGCCTGAATGGTACAAGACTGGATCACTCAGGCCGGAAGAGGGATCGATAATTACCTACGGGCAAGGCCTTGGGGACATAAGAGGGCAACTCGAGCGGAAGATGGAAGGCCAGATAAGAAAGACCCCTGCAGGAAGCAGGCAGGTAGAGATCAGGCTCAATGAGCGGGACACAAATAGACTCATCGCCTCACTGATTACAGAGAATGCCGAGAAATATAGATACCTCAAGGCCATAAAGGCCTCAAAGACGAGCATTCGCGACGGGAACCTGGACCTTGGATTCGTAATAAATGCCTCGGATATCATTGAAGACAAAGAACACAAGCACGTAAAGGAAATCGGTCCCAGGATCGTTGATATCCCAGGGTTTGTTAAGGGCAGGGAGTTCTATGCTGGGTTTTCCGGAAAATTCGGCTTCAAGAACGGTAGGTTAATACTGGACGAAAATGGGAAGATAAGGATAGGCAAATTGGACTTTTCTCTCAGTTCTGCCATGAAAAGACTCGGGATTCCAGAGGAGGCGCTCATGGAGGCAATTAGGGATCTCAGGCTTGGCAAACTCAAGATAAACAACATTCAGGCCGTCAAGGACACCCTCCTATTGAAGGGATCATTGGATTGATGCAGGGGCTTTGGAATCAACCCTTAGGGTGAGTTCTGTAACTTCGTACGCTCTCGATATCCGGGTCCTGGGGGCAACTGATTCTCGAATTTACTCAGAGAGTTTCAGAAGCATACCCGTTCTCTTGGCCCTTCCGAGGGCCGCCTTCATGAAAAAGACCCCAATAACCAGGTAGACCAAAACCATGACATAACCCTTTAGGAGGACATGGGAAAAGGTTGGTTCAAATCCAAGGAAATAGGGCCCTGATCGTTCCCTCCTTGATAAAGGCCACACGCTCGCACAGGATCTCCGCCTCCCCCATATTGTGAGTGGTCATCAGGATCGTGGTCTCTCTTTCCTGATGGAGGCGTTTAATTGTCTCCCTGATCCTGCGGCCCACATCCGGATCCAGGCCAACGGTGGGCTCATCGAGAAGGAGGAGTTCCGGGTCATTCAGAAGGGCCTTTGCGAGGGAGAGCTTTTGCTTCGTGCCTGTGGAGAGCTCTTCGAACCGGACCCTGGCAAACTCACGCAGGTCGAAAAGATCGAGGAGATAGTCTATCCTCCCTTGCCTCATTTCCCCTGAAAGGCCGTAGAGCATGGCATAGTACTCGATGTCTTCGCGAACCGTCATGCTCCAGAGGGAATTGGCTTCAAGGCCTCCTTCTTTCTCTTCCTGAACCAGCCGGAAACAAAGGTCTTTTTGAGGCCCTTAATCTCAATGGCAAAATCCAAAATCCTGCCCTTCCTTAACTGGCGGTCCTGCAAAAATTCAGACGTAGTGTTGCGTCTTCTCCCGGGGAAGAGAGTTGCATCTGGAGATGCCCGAGCCAGTGTTCATCATCCTGATTCGGAAAATCCTCTCGAAAGTGGGCCCCCCTACTCTCCTCCCTCTTGAGGGCTGCATGAAGAATCAGAGTCGCCGTTCGGGAACCGTGACGGAGGTCGAGGGCCCGTTCCACGTCCCGTGGGTTATCTGAAACAGGCAGTCTCAGGACCTCCCCATGGATCTCCTCCGCCTCCCCCAAGGCCTGGGTGAGGCCTTGACGCTCTCTGATGATCCCCCCTTTTTCCCACAGGATCTCCTGCAGTCTCCTCTTGAGTTTAGCCGGGTTCGAGATCGCCTTGGCACCCTGGGATCTAAAGTCGGGCAATGCCAGTTCCCTTAGGATATGGGCTTTCCGAGCACCGGAGCCCCTTCTTGCCCATGCCCCGGCAGCTGCGCCGGCCCTGGCTCCAAAGACCTGTGTCTCGGTAAGGGCATTTCCTCCCAACCGGTTAGCGCCGTGAAGGCCTCCCGTTACCTCGCCGGCCGCAAATAGACCCGGCACATAAGCCGCCCCCTGAGAATCAATACACACACCCCCCATGACATGATGTGCCATGGGTGCCACCCTCACACGGCGATGCCTGGCCCCGCAACGCTCCCCCAATATCTCCCACGTAGACGCCGACAAGGGCTCCTTGCACCATGATTCCTCAGATACACCCCGCAGGTCCAGCCAGGTTTCGCTATTTTCCCTATAAATCTCGTTAAAAAGGGCGTGGGAAAGCCGGTCACGGGCCCGCTCAGCGGCCGGACGCTCTTCGATCCCGTATTTTTCCAGGATTTCTTCGTCCCGCCCATTTAATAGACGCCCCTGGTCAGCCAGCCAAGGAGGTATCAGGAAGGGAGGGAGTCCTAGTTCAGCCAGCCCCAGGGGGTAAAACTGCACAAATTCCATGTCCTGGAGTTGGGCCCCGGCATCGAGGGCAAGGGCATAACCATCTCCCAACATCCTCTGGGGATTGTCATTTCGAAGGTAAAGTGCCCCGGCACCGCCGGTGGCAAGGATCAGCGCGTTTGCAGTGAATGTTATCCATTCCCCACGGCCGGCCGAGAAGGCCACGGCCCCTGTCACCCCCTCTTGAACCTTCAGGTCCGCCACTGTCATCCCGCCAGCGAAACGGACCCCTAGCGACCTGGCCTTCCTCAGGAGGCAGTACACAATCTCCTGGCCCCAGCAAGGCGGACGGCCTTTGGAGAAGAGATAGCCGCGACGTAACTCGCCCTTTATGCCCCATTTTATGAGTTCTTTGAGTCTTACAGGGCCTTCACTGACCAGTACATCCACAAGCTCTGTTTGGTTGATCTTCCGGCCTGCCTGGAGGGTCCGCACCGTATGACGTTCTGGCGAAACCCCTTCGTCGCTTCCGGCGAACACACCCCCGCTACAAAAAGTGGACGTTGCCTTCCCAGGATTCCCCTTGGAAATCACCAATACCTCCAGACCCTCTTCCCGTGCAGAGATTGAGGCCCTGAGGCCCGCAGCGCCACTTCCCACAATCAATACATCACAAGAAATACGGTCCATAACACCCCTTTCTACTCCTGCACTATAGGCAAGGTTCAGGGGTTCAGAGGTTCAAAGGTTGCATTGTTGCCACTATAACCGTGAAACCTGATTCATCGGGAAACCCTGAACGTGTGAACGTTCACAAGAAAGTCTTGGAGTAAAAACCAATGGAATTTCATCATATCAATCAGAATCTCACAAATTCCCGCCCCCTTCAAGCCAGGGACAGGCCTTTCGCGGGCATCCAGGGGGCAAACCACTGCTTTTTGAGCTGATACCTTGAAAACCTCTTGCATCACTTAAAAACGCACGCTAAGAAGAGTCTTCCGATATTTCACGACGGTTCAAATTCAGCCCATAAATAAAGACGTTTATAATAGTTTAGGGCTTTGAAAACAGTGATGCGTCACATAACCGACCGCGAGGGTCTTTTTTCCAATGGACGTAAAGGACGGCATCACTTCATAGAACGGCAGTGAGGTCTTAAACCTCGCTACAAAACAGCCCCATAGGAGGACGTCCCTATGAAGAGCCCTCTCCCCTGCCTGG
>CAYVMN010000159.1:0-10770 GCA_964452575.1 uncultured Desulfobacteraceae bacterium
ATCACAAGGGATGCCAGACCCAGGGGGTGGACTGGGACGAGAATATCAACTATGAACGCATGAGGAATTACCGACTCGAGCGTACCCGGCAGCAACTAAAAGAATTTAAGGTGGGCGCCATCCTCTCCCTAAATGAGTGGAATACGCGCTACATAACCGGGACCTGGACGCCCCACTGGACCACCCCTTCCTCAGGGTTGCGATATTGCCTGTTTGCAGGGAATGCCAAGGGGCCGATCGTTTATGAGAATGCGGAAATCGGGTATCATGTTCGACAGATGTGCCCCTGGCTAGACAAGGTGAAGGTCGCCATAACAGGTACCGGCTGGAGTAGTATCATCATTGGTCGTGATGCTCAAAAGGCCCAGAGGGACAAGTTTGTCAAACAAATAGTCGATGACCTCAAGTCATACGGGATGGATAAGGAACCCCTGGCACTCGATTTCTCTGATCCCGGAATCATTGAGGGTTTCAAGAATGCAGGAATCAAGGTGAGCCTTGCGGGTCAGGAGCTGATGTTTCACGCCCGTAAGATCAAGAACAGGGACGAAGTGGAATGTCTGCGCGTAGCGGCTGCCATCGGGGATGCCCAGTTTCAGGCCTTCAAGGAGAACCTCAAGCCCGGGGTGCGTGAGAATGAACTCGTAGGGTTAATGCACAAGGTTGCCTATGACCTTGGGGCAGAGGTCTATTCAGGGATTTTTTGCACATCTGGTGAGTTCAACTGGCCTAACCCACGTGAGACATGCGCTAATCGCATAATCCGGCCGGGCGATATCGTCTATGCCGATGTCTACAACACAGCCTACAATGGTTACAAGACCTGCTACTATCGAACATTCTGTTGTGGTAAGCCGACTCAGCAGATGAAGGATGACTATCAACGGACATTGGATTGGCTGTATGCCTCTATCGAGGTAATTAAACCGGGTATAACCACCAGGGAGGTTGCCGAGAGATGGCCCGCCTCTGAGGATGTCTGGAGTGATATTCTCATCAAATATGAAGACCAGACGGCCGGAAGCAACTGGATGCACGGCATCGGACTCACCCTCTATGAGCTTCCAATGGCCTGGCGCGAAACATCCCTTGAGCACCCGCTCCTCTTGGAGAAGGGCATGACCTTCGCGACTGAAACTCAGCTGGGAAGGATAGGACTTGGCGCCTCGAGGATCGAAGAGATGATCCACATTACGGATACCGGTGTTGAGATACTGACCAAGTGGCCGATCTGGGAAATCACCGAATGTCCGCTATAAACCCTTTAGCCTGGGACCGGTTTTACCGGTCCCAGATAAAATAAAGATTGATTGTCTCATGAGAATCTGGAAAAAGGAGACACAAAAAACCTGAAGAAGTAGACTTCAAACGCCCAAGGGGCAGGGAGAACAAAGAATGAACTACAGCGTACGGCCCCTCTTTCTCGGGACAATAGAGGCGGATCTGTCCGGATTCACCTATATGGCCTTTCCAGGAACGCCCATCAAACTGGATGTGGTCATTTTTTACATCCAAGGGGCCCCCAAGAAGATCCTGGTGGATACCGGCTCGTGGGCGGCACTCATGGCCAGGTACTGGCCTGGCCAGGGGGTTGATTATCAGAGCTTCGAGGAGGCCCTCGGACAAGAGGGGCTCTCGCCCGACGACATAGAGATCATCATCCATACCCATCTGCACCATGACCACGTGGGGAATACCCGCAAGTGCAGGAATGCCGAGGTGTACATCCAGGAGGAGGAATGGATCTTTGCCAAGGCCCCCCACCCGCTTCAGTCCCAATATTATCCTCCGGAGCTGTTCGAAGGGTGGAAGATTCGACTCTTGCGGGGTGACAAGGAACTCTTTCCCGGAATTGAGGTCTTGCACACCCCGGGTCACACACCGGGAACCCAGTCCGTTGCCGTCAAAACAAAGGAAGGAACGACTCTTATTCCAGGATTTTGCTGCACATACCACACCTTTGAGCAGCCTGCCAAGGCCTTGCCCGAAGGACACCCGTTCGGCCACTGGGAGGTCTTTGCCCCGGCCATTGCTACGGATCTGTGCCAGGCCTACAACAGCACCCTGCGGGTCAAGAGCCTGGCGGATGTGTTATTACCCTGTCATGGCCCTGGATTCGGAGAGAATATGAAGAGGCCTTAGTCGATTGGCCTCCCCGGCCACCAGATTTCTGATACACCCAAAACTTAGATTCATGGAGAGTGCAACTATGGAGAAGCAGGAGAGGATCGTCAGAAGCGTTTGCCAGGCATGTCATTGCGAATGCGGTGTTTTCGTCCATGTCCTGGACGGCAAGGTCACCAAGATCGAGGGAGACCCTGAAAGCCCAATGAATAGGGGTTTTACCTGCGTCAAGGGTCGTGCACAGCCACAAGTGGCCTATCACCCGGATCGCCTCAAATACCCCATGCGGCGGGTTGGTGAGAGGGGAAGCGGCAAGTGGGAGAGGATCTCCTGGGACGTGGCCCTGGACGAAATCGCTGAGAGGCTGACGAAAAACAAGGAGAAGTATGGTCCGGAGTCCTTTGCCGTGATCCACGGTACCGGCCCAAGGCCTACGCTTTATTCTACGACTCTCATTGCCTACGCATTGCGCAGTCCCAACATCATAAGTGTTGATCTCCACATCTGCTTTTTGCCCGGCTTCGTAGCTGAACACTGGACCTATGGATCTTCTGTAATCGTGGAAACCGGGCCTGATTACCTGAACTCCGATTGTATCTTGATATTTGCTGGCAACCCGCTGGCCTCCCATCCGCCGAGGGGCGTGGAAGTCCTGGAGGCCAAACAAAAGCGCAATGCCAGGCTCATAGTGGTTGACCCCCGGCGCACCCAGCTGGCCTCAAGGGCAGACCTCTGGTTACAAATCAGACCCGGCACCGATGTGGCCCTTGCCATGGGGATGATAAAGACAATTATCGACGAAGGCCTTTACGACAAGGACTTTGTCGCCCGGTGGTGCCATGGTTTCGATGAGCTTAAGGAACGCGTGAAAGAATACCCCCTGGAAAGGGTGGCAGAGATAACATGGGTTCCGGCGGATAAGATCAGAGAGGCGGCAAGGATCTACGCGACGACGAAACCTGCTGTGTTGCATAAGCGCGTGGGCGTCGAACACAACATCAACTCCACCCAGACGGTGCGTGCCTTTGCCATCTTGATCGCGCTCACAGGGAATCTGGATGTGCCAGGCGGAAATCTCCTGCCCACATCTCTCCCCGGCTATATCGGATGCGGCGATCTACTGGGCGAAGACAGGAGGTTCAGGCCGGCCCCGGAGATTGAAGAAAAACGCATTGGTGCAAAGGAATACCCCCTTATCTCAGGAACCGAGGCCATTATTCCCTTTGTCCCCGCCCCCCTTGCCCATGAGGCCTTGCGTGACGGCAGGCCCTATCCCATAAAGGCCATGTTCTGCGGCGGCGGTAATCCGATCCTAAATATGCAGAATGTGAAAAGCCTTTGGACGGCCATGAAAAAGAACCTCGATCTCTTCGTGGTTGCCGATTTCTTCATGACACCCACAGCGGAGATCGCCGATTACGTCCTCCCGGCTGCCCACTGGTTTGAGAGGGATGACACCTGTGATTTGATCTATATGAACTACGTGGCTGCCAGGCAAAAGGTCATAGAGCCCCTTGCCGAGTGCTGGCATGATATGAAGATGTCCATCGAGCTCATAAAGCGGATACCCTGGGCAGACCAGAGGTACATGCCCTGGGATGATGTAGATGAATTTAACGAAGCCCTAGTAAGAGAGGCAGGGTTCACCTTTGAGGAACTGAAGTCAAAGTCCTGCATCATGAAAATGGCGCCCCTGAAGTATAAGAAGTATGAACAAAACGGATTTAAGACCCCTACCGGCAAGGTAGAGCTTTATTCAACCGCCTTTGAAAAACACGGCTACGATCCCCTTCCGTTCTATAGGGAACCACCGGAAAGCCCGGTGAGCACCCCTGAACTCATTAAAGACTACCCCCTTATCCTCTATACAGGGAGCAGGCACCTGGAGTTCTTCCATTCAGAGGGCCGCCAGATTCCTGCCTTGCGGGAGCGTGTTCCTGATCCCCTGGTTGAGGTTCACCCTGATACGGCCAAGGCGGCGGGCCTTGAGGATGGAGACTGGGTATGGATCGAGACCCCCCAGATAAAGGGTGAGCGGGTCAAGCTCAAGCTAAAGGTCACGGACACTGTCCATCCCAAAATGGTCCACGCCAGGCACGGCTGGTGGTTCCCGGAAAAACCGGCCCCGGACCACGGATGTTTCGAGTCGAATATCAATGTGGTAACCACTGATGATCCCCCCAGGGAGGATATATGCGCCTCTGTTAGGACGAGGGGTACCCTGTGCCGGATTTATAAATAGACCTTCAGCCATTGTGATGCCACACCCTGTTCCGCAGGCCCCCGGATTTCTTGCCCCCTGGGAGGCCCTAGGGCTGGACCAGATGTAAGCCAGGGGCTCCGCCCGGAAACAGGGCAATTGAAAGGAGTTGGCAATGCGCTTCGCTGTGGATACCGGCGGCACATTTACAGACCTGGTTTTTGAGGATGAGACAGGCAATCTCCATATGTTCAAGGCGGAAACTACCCCCCATGACCCGGTTGAGGGGATCCTTGCGGCCGTCCTTTCTGCGGCGCAGAGCATGTCAATCTCAACGGAAGAACTGCTTGGCAAAGGGGAACTGTTCATCCACGGAACAACCCACGCTGTTAATGCGATCATAACCGAAGGCACGGTCAAGACCGCCTTTCTCACAACAAAGGGCCATCGAGACATGCTCGTCCTCAGGGAGGGAGGACGGCTTGAACCATTCAATTTTTCGGTGCCTTTTCCAAGGCCTTATATCCCTCGCGCACTGAGCTTCGAAGTCCCGGAGCGGATTGCCTCGGACGGCCAGATTATCGAATCGTTAGACGAAGAGGCCGTCCTGGAGATCATCAAGAGAATGAGGGACCTGAGGGTAGAGGCAGTGGCGGTTTGTCTCCTTTGGTCAACCGTCAATCCCATACACGAGAACCGCATAGGCGAGCTCTTGGAGATGCACCTTCCGGAGGTCCCTTATACCCTCTCTAACGTACTCAACCCTATTTTGAGGGAGTATCGCCGCGCCTCCTCGGCCTGTATTGACGCCTCTCTCAAGCCTCTCATGTCTCGTTATCTGGGGGGTCTATCGGACCGTCTCAAAGATGCAGGTTTTAATGGCCGTCTCTTGATGCTCACCTCCAAGGGTGGGGTAATGGACTTTGAAGACCTTGCCGCTGCACCGATCCATGCTATTGGCTCCGGGCCATCCATGGCTCCCATTGCGGGCCGTTATTACGCCCAGGCGGACGCCGACACCGACACGGCCATTGTTGCGGATGCCGGTGGAACCACCTACGATGTCAGCCTAGTAAATCGGGGGGGCATTCCCATGACGCCTGAGACCTGGATAGGACAGCGTTATCGAGGGCATATCGTTGGCTTTCCATCGGTAGATGTGAAGAGCATTGGGGCAGGGGGAGGAAGCATAGCCTGGGTTGACGAGGGCGGACTCCTGCACGTAGGACCCATGAGCGCGGGGGCAGTACCAGGGCCGGCCTGCTACGGGAAGGGCGGGGAGAGACCCACCGTGACAGATGCCTCACTTGTGCTCGGCTACATTGATCCGGCCTTTTTTCTCGGCGGTGAGATGAGACTCGAGGTCGATCACGCGGTAAGGTCAATTGAAGACCAGGTAGCTCGTCCCCTGGGTCTGGATCTTCTGGAGGCCGCTTCGGCGATCCTCCGGCTGGCCACCGAAAATATGGTGGGGGCGATCGAAGATATCACGATTCATCAGGGCATGGATCCGCGCGACGCCGTGCTAGTGGGTGCTGGGGGAGCGGCCGGTCTCAACTCGATCTCTATTGCACGACGGCTTGGCTGCACAAAGGTCATTATCCCTGAGGTGGTTGCTGTGCTATCCGCAGCAGGGGCCCTGATATCGGACCTCCATGCCGACTACCGGGTCCTCTTTTACACCACTGCTGATAAATTCGACTTCGAAGGGGTGAATAAGACCCTCGAATCCCTTAACAACAAATGCCAGGAATTCATAAAGGGTCCAGGGGCCGGGGCAATTGAAAAGACCATTGAATTCTGTGCGGAGGCCCGCTACCAGGATCAGATCTGGGAAATAGATCTCCCTCTGAAGACAGGGCGTTTTGAGAAACCTGGAGACGTTGCCCTGGTGCGGGAGGACTTCCACAGGTTGCATGAACAGGTATTTGCCTTCCAGGATCCACGGTCTGATGTACAGTTCGTGGGTTGGCGGGCAACCGTTCGATGCAAGCTGCGCGGCCGAGAGCTTGGTAAGATTGCAAAGGGCAGGTCTTATGAAGCCAGGATACCCTCTTCGCGCAAGGCCTATTTCAGTGGCACCGGGATGGTGGATACGCGTGTGGAGCTTTTCGAGACCATGGAACAGGACGTTCCTCTGGTGGGACCCGCCATTATCGAATCACCCCTGACTACCGTGGTCATCGAGCCGGGTGCAAAGGTGGTGCGGAGGGGGAGCGGGAGTCTGGTCATCACACCCTAAGGGGTGTGAAAGGGGGGTTGAAGCTATGGCAAGAGCAAAAGAGATGTCGCAACTGAGGGGGGCTGGCAACAAGGGGACAACTGACCTTGACCCTATTACCCTTGCTGTCTTGAGCAAGCGGTTCGAAGCGGTTACGACCAAGATGGCAAATACTCTCTTGCGTACAGGACGATCCGGTGTTCTCAATCTCGCCAGGGATTTTTCAACCAGCATAGTTACGCGGAATTGCGAACTCTTGAGCGGGGCGGAATCCCTGCCCATCCACCATCTGAGCGGGGCTGACCTTATGGCCCGCTCCATGATGGAGCTTCATCCAGAGCTCCGGAGAGGCGATGCCTTCTTGCACAATTCCCCTTACCATGGCTGCTCTCATCCGGCAGATCACACAATCCTCGTTCCTGTGATTGACCATGAGGGGGTACACCGATTCACGGTCTGGGTAAAGGCGCATCAGGCCGACTGCGGTAATGCCCAACCCACCACATACATGGGGCATGCCCGCGATGTCTACGAAGAGGGGGCCCTCATCTTCCCTGCTGTCAAGGTGCAGGAGGACTATAAGGATATCCCCGACATCATCCGGTTGTGCGAGATGCGCATCCGTGTGCCTGAACAGTGGCGAGGGGACTATCTGGCCATGGTGGGGGCCGCCCGCATCGGGGAACGGGAGATCCTGGCCATGGCCGACGAATTCGGCTGGGAGACGCTCCACGCCTTTGAGCGTGAGTGGTTAGAGTATAGCGAAAAATTGATGATCGCCGCCATCAAAAAGATGCCAAGCGGAAGCGCCACTGCCACCAGTACCCATGATCCGGTGCCGGGGACCCCGCCGGGAGGGATAAGGATCAAGGTCACGGTGGAGGTTGACGCTGAAAACGCCATGATAGAGGTGGATCTGCGGGACAACCCTGATGTGATGCCGTGTGGGCTCAACCTGAGTGAGGCCTGTGCCCGCACAGGGGCCATGATCGGAATCTTTAACAGCATAGAGGATCCTGTCCCCACAAACGCAGGCAGCTTCCGGCGTATTAAGGTCCACATCAGAGAGGGGTGCATCGCGGGCGGTGGAAGGCACCCGACGAGCATGTCAGTGGCGACTACCAACCTGGCTGACCGGGTCACAAATCCGGTCCAGCGGGCATTCTCCAAGATCAAGGATGGAATCGGTCTTGCCGAATGCGGACCCATTTTTCCTGCCTCCATGGGCGTGATTTCAGGGCTGGATCCTAGAAATAATAATGCCCCCTTTGTAAACGAGATCTTCCTTCTCGACACCGGAGGGGCCGCCGCTGCAAAGACTGATGCCTGGCTTACCATCTGCCACGCCGGCAACTCGGGAATGTGTTTCATCGACAGCGTTGAACTTGATGAACTTCACTTTCCCATCCTGGTCAAGGCACGTCACCTTGTTCCCGATACTGAAGGCGCGGGCCGAACAATTGGGGCCCCCTCCGGCTTTTGCGAGTATGGTCCCATTGGGCGGGGCACTCTGGAGGTGGCCTACGTGGCAGATGGGGCCGTCAACAATTCCAAGGGAACCCTGGGCGGACACGACGGGGCACGGATCCAGAATTATCTGAGGACCAGGGATGGAGGGCTAAAGGAGCTTCCGGCCTGCGCGGACATCATTCTCCAGCCCGGTGAGACGGTCGTCTCATATTCTTCGGGCGGGGGAGGGTACGGTCCCCCTTACAGGCGTCCCCTCAAAAAGGTCGGAAATGATGTGGAAGAGGGGTGGATTACCAGGAAACGCGCGCTAGAGGTCTATGGCGTGGTCTTCAATGAATCAGGGAAGATAGACGAACAAGCAACTATAGGACGGCGAAAGACCCTTGCCGGGGGGGAGAAGTGAGGATCTAGCACCGGGGAGTCCCGGATGCAGGGATTTGAGGCGAAGTTTTGCCAGAAAAAGGAGGGATCATTATGAGGCTCAAGGACAAGGTGGCAATCGTTACAGGTGGTTCACAAGGTATCGGTGAAGCGATCTGCCGCGCCTATGCCCGTGATGGGGCTAAGGTCGTGATCGTTAACAGTCGGAAACCGGAAAAGGGGCAGGCTGTGGCAAAGAAGATCTCAGAGAGTGGCGGAACTGCAAAGGCCTATCAATGCGATGTATCAAAACGGCTTGAATGCCAGGCCCTGGTCAAGAGGGTGACGGGCGAGTTTGGGACGGTCGATATCCTGTATAACAACGCCGGCATCATGATCAACAGGCCCATTGAGGAGTATTCAGAAGAAGAATGGGACATGACGATTGACGTGAACCTCAAAGGCGCCTTCCTGATGAGTCAGGCGGTGGTGCCGCTCATGAAAAAGAAAAGATATGGCAAGATCATCTTTACCGCCTCCATCGCGGCCACCCACGCCTTCCCTAATGCCGTCCCTTACTGCGCAAGCAAAGGGGGAGTTCTCATGATCATGAAGGCCCTGTCTGCTGAGGTCGCCAAGTTTGGAATCAACGTCAACTGTGTCTCGCCAGGGAATACCGCGACGCCCCTCAACCAGCATCTTCGGGACGATCCCGAATTCGTAAAGCTGATGGAAAGCTATACCCCGACCGGCCGCGCGTACATCACTCCGGAGGAAATGACCGGGGCCGCCATCTTTTTGGCCTCTGACGAGGCTTCTGCCGTCCATGGCCTGGATCTCATCGTTGACGACGGCTGGTGCGTTATGTGACAGGGAATGGACCGGGGATTGGCGGAACAGCATTATGGCCTCCTCAGGAGCGATTTTACTCAGGAAGGAATAAGGCATGGGAGCGTATGACACCGTACAGGCCATAGACAAGATCTTCAACGCGAGATCAGTCGCAGTAGTGGGTGCATCGGGTGACCCGACCAAGTTTGGGTATATGACCCTTGATTCCATCATTCGTGGCGGATTCCAAGGGCCAATATACCCGGTCAACCCCAAAGGGGGAGAGTTGCTAGGGCTCAAGGTCTACTCTTCTCTAAGGGAGGTGCCAGGGCGACCAGAGCTGGTCGTGATCATCGTGCCTGCCAAGTTTGTGCCAGATATCCTTCGCGAGGCAGGGGACATGGGCGCTTCCGGAGCCTTGATTCTCAGCGGCGGTTTTAGAGAGGCAGGGCGTAATGATCTGGAGGAGGAGATCCTAACTATCTCGGGAAGGTATGGAATGCGCATTGCCGGCCCCAATGTCCAAGGCATCAATTATCTTCCCAATAAACTGTGCGCCATGTTTTACCCGGTAATTTGCAGAAAGGGGCCTATGGCAGTCATCTCTCAGAGCGGGACGGTTACGGCCGCACTGTCCGAATGGGCCGCTGACGAGGGCCTGGGCATTTCCGCTGCGGTGAACCTGGGGAATCAAGTGAGTTTGTGTGAGAGGGATTATATCGATTTCTTTGGATCGGATCAAGACACCAAAGTGATTACCATGTACTTAGAGGGGGTGAAAGAAGGAAGGGACTTTTTAGAGACGATCGAACGGGTCTCATCCCGGAAACCCATCGTCATCCTCAAGGGTGGACGGACTGCCGAAGGGCAGAGGTCCGCTGCATCCCACACAGGGTCAATGGCCGGCAGCCACGAGGTATTCAGCGCTGCATGCCGTCAATATGGGGGGATAAACGCCACTGACCTTGAGACCTTGTATGAC
The DNA here is from genome assembly GCA_964452575.1 of uncultured Desulfobacteraceae bacterium. Classification (GTDB taxonomy): domain Bacteria; phylum Desulfobacterota; class DSM-4660; order Desulfatiglandales; family Desulfatiglandaceae; genus CAYVMN01. Next base: position 10,189 of record CAYVMN010000159.1, read on the forward strand.
GGCGCAAAGGCCCTGGTTACCATGCGACTGCCCAGGGGGAAGAGGGTTCTTATTGTTTCCACATCAGGCGGGGCAGGCACCCTCGGTGCGGACGAGGCCGGAATGCAAGGATTAGAAATCCCCCTCCTGCCAGACGCACTTGTGGAGGAACTCAAACAGCTTAAGATTTCCCCCCTGGCCACGCTTTCCAACCCGCTGGATCTGGTCTCCATCGACGCAGAGCATTTCAGACAGATCGTCTCAATGGCAGACCGATTCCAGGTCGCCGATACCTTTCTCTTGAATTTCGGGGACCCTGTTGTCGGAGCCACCGAGGTTAGTAAATACCTCGCCGACACGATAACTGCCAGCCTGGCAGTAAGCTACCAGGGGGGCGGGGAGGAGGAGAAACTGGGCCGCGTAGAGATGCAAGAGGCAGGGATTCCAGTCTTTCAGACCCCTGAAAGGGCCATGAGGGGCATTGCTGCCACTGTGGGCTACGCACGTTATCGTGAATCTCACAGCGGCCATCCGTGGCATATATAAAGTCTTGTAACACTTTAGCGTTTTGAAAACACTGAGGAGTAAGAGGACCGCGAGGGT
>CAYVMN010000160.1:0-10598 GCA_964452575.1 uncultured Desulfobacteraceae bacterium
CGTTCTCACCCGCCTTCTTTTGCAACACATGCCTATGAGACGAGCGCCGATTTAATCAAATCCCAACCTGAAACCTGGCTTTTCTTTCCCATCCATCCGGGAAAAACAGCATTTATCCCAAGAACTTTATGTTCGCTGAGTTAATTTGTCCCTAACCGTGAGCCTCTAAACCCGGAACCTGTGAACGCCTACTGCCACCGTGAGCCCTCACCTCCTAATAGGCGCTTTGCCGGTGCATGGGGTTTAGATAAGGGACAAGCCCAAAATGGCTGATCAAAAAATCAGCTAGCCCCTTGGCATCGTCCAGCGAAAAGCGTGGGACCCAGCTATCCACTTCCACATTGCTAACCAGGGCGAGCAATTGATCATCCGCCTTACAAAGGATTTCTCCATGGACCTCAGGCCGGAAAACCTCTACCTTTGGCTTTCCCTGCCTCTTGTAACCCTCGGTCAGCACTATGTCCATATGAGAAAGGAACCTCTCGAGTTCGTCCAAATGGTAATCATGGTCCACATTCATGACAATACCGATCTGCTTGGGGGAAGAGATTATTGCCACCTGAGCTCCAGCATGTTTATGACGGTAGCTGTCCTTTCCCGGTTGATCTATTTCAAAGCCGTGGACATCATGCTTGACGGTTCCAACTCTGTATCCCCGTCCGACCAACTCTGGAATCAACTTCTCCAACAGGGTAGTCTTTCCGACCCCTGATGGACCAACGATAGAGACTATAGGCGGATGTGTCACGGTGTTCACTCTGGTTCTCCTCCAATCAATCGTTTTTCCCCGCCAAATATACGGTTAAAGGTCTTGTTATCATCTCTTGTGCATTTCTCCTTTAGCACCCGGTATTTTTCCAGAAGATCTTTTCCCTCCTTGGTCAAGAAAGTGCCTGTTTTTCTATCTGCACTCACTATCCGTTTGTTCAAGTATTTCTCCGTGGTCCTGATTTTGCTCCAGACCCCCCTGTAAGACATCTTCATTATCTTCGCAGTCTGATTTATGGAGCCTGTCTTTTCTATGTTCTCCAATATCTCTTTCCTCCCCTCGCCGATTATTATTCGGCCATGTTCATCAACGACCCAGTGTCTTGATCTCAAATTGAGTAATCCCATTTTATCCCCCTTCCACCTCCATCCACAGCTGCCCGCTATTGGAAGGATCATATCCACCCAAGGACTCGACCCGTTCACGGAAATCCTGAGTCCGAATCGTCTCAAGCACGGACCGGATATTGGGCAGATCTAACATCCCGGTTGGGATGATCAGGTCGTATTGTTCTCTTTCCATCTGAATAAATTCCAGACCAAGGGCCTTGGCTGCCGCGAAAATCCCCATGCCGCAATCAGCGGCACCGCTCAGAACATCCACCGCCACCGCCATATGGGTGAATTCCTCATGGTCATATCCCCTTATAGACTTAGGTTCTATCCCAAGCTGACTAAGTTTGTAATCGAGAAGGACGCGCGTTCCGGATCCGGCCTGGCGATTAACAAAGGCGATATCCCCCCGGGCCAGGTCTTCTATGCCCCTAACATCCTTTGGGTTACCCTTGGCCACGATCAACCCCTGATCTCGCAGGACCAGATGGAATACATTGACACGGACCCCCTTAAGATACCTCCTTATGTACGAAAGGTTATATTGACCGGTCTGGGTATCCAATAGATGGGAGCCGGATATGTGACATGTACCCTTTTTGAGGGCCATTAGCCCCCCAAGGCTACCCACATTGCCGGATGATATACGGATATTGTAACCTTTACGCCTGATTTCGTCTGCCAGGACATCGATGGTGATGTCGTGACTTCCGATAATCACCACCGTGTTGAGCAGGTCTTCTTCATCTACCAGCAGTTCCGCAAGGGCCTCATCCCTTTGGGAAAGCCCTTCCGAAAGCGCCGGAACCCGAATAATGCCTTCGGCCCTCGCCAGGGTGGTAATGGAACCGGCCGCCCTGGGGAGAGGGGTTGCAACATACCTTGCACCTACCTTCCCTATATTTACCCTCAGAAACTCCTCCATTCCCGGCTTGGATGGGATATCTCGAGTGGGGTGTACCTTGATTTGATCCCGTTTCGGGGGACGCGCGCCCTGCAACCTGTAAAGGAGGGGCCTTACAAATTGCTCAAAGGATAAGGCAGCGGAAACAGGATAGCCAGGATTACCCACCACCGGCTTTCCATTCACAATCCCCAAAATCGTGGGTTTCCCAGGCATCATTGTAACACCGTGTACCAAGACCTCCCCCAGTTCATCGATGGCATGCACGGTGAAGTCCTTACTACCTGCTGAGGACCCTGCATTTATGATGACAACGTGGGCATCAGATTCAACCCCTCGTTTCAGACCTTTCACTATGCCCTCTTCTACATCCGGTATGATGTCATGGACAACAGGAATTCCACCAGAGTCGAGCACCAGTCCAGCCAACATGGTAGAATTGAAGTCAATGATCTGTCCTGGCCCTAATATCTCTTCATTCCCGATAACTCGATGATCTAGAAGCTCTGAGCCCGATGGAATAATGGCTACCCTCGGTCTCTCCCAGACCCTGACAGAAAAGACCCCTGCACTTATAAGGGCCCCTAGATCATAGGCACTGATCCTGTGGGACTGGGGAAGAAGCAGTTGAGTTGCCACGATATCTTCCCCCACCTTGCGGACGTTTTGCCATGGATAGGAGGGGGTCCGAATCTCTACATGCCCTTCATCTACCTGATGAATCTTCTCTACCATGATAACCGAGTCAAATGGCTCGGGTAGAGGTTGCCCCGTATTTATCCATATGGCATCCCTTTCCAACTCCAAGACCCTTGGAGACCTTTCAGTGGTGCCGTAAGTCTGCTCCGCCTTCACCGCGATTCCGTCCATGGCAGCAGAGTGAAAGGAGGGAGCCGAGCGTCTTGCAAAGACCGGTTCAGCTGTAACTCGTGCCAAGGCCACCTCGGTCTTCACCATCTCAATCCCTGTGCGAAACTCTGGGCCAAATCGGGAAAAGAAGAGATCCTTAGCTTCCTCAAGAGATTTCATGGAAAGATAGATTCGTCGCGTCACCCACGACCTCCATCGACTTCCCAGAAGGGCATGACCATCACGGTCTGGCCCTTATAGACACCTTCGGTATTAATGTCCACCCGTATCAAACCATCTGCCTCCACCAGGGTGGAGATAAGCCCTGATTTTCCAAATATCGGTTCAGCGATCAGGGTGCCCCCCTTTTCAATAAGCTTCACTCGGATATAATCCTCTCGCCCCGGGGCAGATTCTACATTTTGGCTCAGCTGGGCTTCCAAATGTTTACAAAATCTGCCCGCAGAGTGACTATGCCCGGAAATCCTTGATATCAATCGCGTCAAGAAGACCTCTGCGACCACCAGTGCAGAGGCCACATGACCCGGAAGGCCTATAACAGGCCTTGGCCCAGATCTTCCAATTATAGTGGGTTTACCAGGACTTATGGATATGCCGTGTACAAGCAATTCAAAATCGGGCAGGGTCTCAAATACCTCAAGGGTAAGATCTCTCGTACCGACAGAACTGCCCCCGGATACCCAGACCGTATCTGCCTGGGCCGCCTCCTTTTCAACCATATGCCTCATGGGCTCAAACTCGTCACGGCACAGGCCCAAATAGAAGGGTACAGCTCCGAACCGTTTGCAAAAGGCCCCTAGGGTATAACGATTGATGTCCCTTACCTCGCCCGGCCGTGGCTGCCTATCAATGGTAACGATCTCATCACCGGTTGATAGGATAGCAACCTTCGGTCTCCTGAACACAGTGGCTTCTGACACGCCAAGGCCTGCCATTACCCCTAGATCCTGGGGCCGCAATCTGTGACCTTTCTTGAGAACAATGCTCCCCCGGACAAAATCATCTCCGGGCTGGATCACATTCTCAAGGGGTGATATGGCTCGGCCCACCTCAAGGGTCTCGCTATCCAACAGAGTGCAATATTCCACCATCACCACCCCGTCTGCGCCTTCGGGCAACTTTCCGCCGGTGGAAATCTTGATGGCCTGACCTTCCCCAACCCTGATCCCATGGGACTCGCCCATCCGAATCTCGCCTGTCACTGCCAGAAGGGCGGGCAGGCCTTCGCTGGCCCCAAAGGTATCCCTTGCCCTCACGGCATATCCATCCATGGTTGACCTGAAAAAGCCGGGAAGGTCCTCTGGGGCGATAAGATCTTGGCTCAAAACGCGGCCGAGCGAGTCTTCTAGCGGGGTCGTTTCTTCCCCTGCCGGGGTAAACTGATCTATGATTTCAAAGACCTCATCGGGCCTTTTGAGTTTGAAAAATCGATCCATATCCCGCTTTGTGAGATTTCTCCCCTTGGTTACCCATCAAATACCTACCAGGTATGCTGTATGCTGGGCTCAATGTCCCAGAGTAAGTCGAATATGTCATACCTGACATATCACTGCAACAGGAAATTTGTTTCTCTGGATCAGCAGGCGCTCACATTCCAGCCTCACCTCCCTTTCCTCACCCATTCTAAAGAGGTAGCTGCTAATATCCTGACAACCCAGGAGACGCATATGCCTACGAACCCTCTTCTTCACCCCCTTTCTGACCCTGCGGTAGCCCTTCCACGAAAGGCCCAGATGGTCGATCAATTTGCGAAATTCCCGGTCGTCTAACATCCCTAACTATTGTATTTTTCGTGAAATCGAACTATTCTTGATGGACTTGTAAAACACCTCATAGACCATCATTTCGGACTTTTTACGGGATTGTCAATCTTATTGTGGAAGTAGATTTTAATCAAACAGGCTAGACTATATACTAAATGAACTGGAGTTCTCTCGCCATAGCCGGGGCATCGGTCTGGCTGGTCATCTTGCTGCTTCCTTGGCGACCCTGGGATACACGCCAGTCTCTGGATGCCCCTTCCTCCCCATCTGAAGAGGAAGACCTGATGGGCATCACGGTCCTTATCCCCGCGCGTAATGAGGCTGAGGTAATTGAGGCGTCCCTTTCAGGGTTGCTGGCACAGGGGGCCCATTTAAAGATCATTCTGATAGATGACCAGTCCACAGACAGTACTGCCCGGGTAGCAGAGGGAATGGCCGGCCATAACCTCCGCATCATCTCGGGCGAGCCTATGCCAGCGGGCTGGAGCGGAAAGCTCTGGGCATTTGAGCAGGGAATCAGGTACGTTGACACGCCGCTTCTCCTGCTAATGGACGCTGACATTGAGCTGGGACCTGGAATCCTGGCTGAACTCCGTAAAAAAATGAAGCAAGACGACATTCAGCTCATTTCATTAATGGCAGGCCTACGGATGGTCTCTTTCTGGGAACGGCTGTTGATGCCCGCCTTTGTCTTTTTTTTTAAGCTGATCTATCCCTTCCGCTTATCCAACTCTGCCTTTCCAGGAATTGCCGCAGCCGCAGGAGGATGTATCCTTATAGAAAAAGCGGTCCTCGATAGCATTGACGGCTTCAAGGCACTGCGAGGTCACCTGATCGATGATTGCGCTTTGGCAGAGAGGGTTAAGTCATCCGGGTATAGGACATGGATAGGTCTTACCCATTCGGTAAAAAGCCTGCGACCATATAATCATCTCATCGCCATCTGGAAAATGGTAGCACGGACCGCCTTCACGCAACTCCATTACTCAACCCTCCTCCTCCTTTTATGCACGGCCCTGATGATACTTGCGTTCTGGGTTCCAGTCTTGGGTTTATTATTATTTCCCTCCTCAGTTGCAAGAATCATCTCTCTGCTTGCTATTGCCGGCATGGCCCTAAGCTACCTTCCAACCCTCAGGTTTTATCGTCTATCAGGATGGTGGGTAGCCTCCATGCCTCTAATAGGCACCCTATACCTTGCAATGACGTGGTCCTCTGCTATTTGGTCATGGCAAGGAAAAGGTCCTAATTGGAAAGACAGGTCATATTTAAAAAATGGCAGCCACGAATCTTCCTCCGCTTGACACGCGACTCTCATTTTTCTAAACTTCCTTCTTCGAAAACCGTTTGCTCCTGCTGGAACGGCTGTCCATTTTTCAGACAAATAGATGACAAGAGAGACCTTGAGGGTTTACATTTGAGCATACCAGGGATCCAAAAGGCGCGGATCGGCGCCTACATCGCCCGGCAGAAGCTTACGGGCAACGGGCGGTTTCCACTCGTCTTGATGTTGGAACCCTTGTTCCGATGCAATCTCCGCTGCAAGGGCTGTGGAAAGATAACTTATCCTGACGAGGTTTTGCGCAGGCATCTTAGCGTCCAGGAGTGCGTGAGATCCGTTGAAGAGTGCGGCGCACCCGTTGTCTCCATTGCAGGTGGGGAGCCGTTGCTTCATCCAGATATCCATATCATCGCTCATGAGCTGACGGCCCGCAAGAGGTTCGTCTACCTATGCACCAATGCCCTTCTCTTGGAAAAGATGGTCGACCATTTCGATCCATCCCCTTATTTGACCTTTAATGTCCATCTAGATGGACTGTATGAATCCCATGACGCACGTGTGAGTTGCAGAGGCGCATTCGACAAGGCTATATCAGCTATCCGCCTGCTCATATCAAAGGGCTTCCGAGTAACCACTAACACAACCCTCTTTGATGGAGAAACGCCCCAGGGTGCAGCCAGGTTGTTCGATTTCCTTTCCACCCTTGGAGTAGAGGGCATGACGATTTCCCCTGGATTTTGCTATGAAAACGCCTCTGATCAGAAGCACTTTCTAAGACGTGATGGTACCAAGGCCCTCTTCCGTAATCTGTTCCAGCTCAGAAAAGGGAAGGATTGGAGATTCAACCACAGCACCCTTTATCTGGATTTCTTGGCCGGCAATCAAGATTATGCCTGCCTGCCCTGGGGAAATCCAACATACAACATCTTCGGATGGCAAAGACCTTGCTACCTCCTCAATGATGGCTACGCGGGAACTTACAGAGAATTGATGGAGACTACGGATTGGACAAAATACGGGGTTGGAAAAGACCGACGCTGTGCCAACTGTATGATCCATTCGGGCTTTGAGCCCACGGCAGTAATGGATTCCTTTAATAACCCCCTGAAGGCCCTGGCGGTCGGTCTAAGGGGCCGATTCGGATCGCATATGAAAGATTGACAGAAGATGTCTTGTGCTGATCAGACCTTGGCCTCTGGTCCGGTGATACAAGCAAGGCCGGAAGGCGATTCGCGACCTGTATCCCCCAACCCTTCCTGAGGCCTCTTAAGGCCTTAACAAACCGCTTCCCAGTGCATAGCAACTCTACCACCAGTAAGGGGTTGCGCCACAGCTTACTCAGAAGAAGGGAATAGCTGACCCTTCCGTCGTGGTCCAGGCATATGGATAGGTTTTCAGATATGTTTTGCTGAGAACTATCGCAGATCGCTCGCAGGACCAAAAGGGATATGCCTGCTTCACTTGCTGTCCTGGCAACAGCCGAACTCTCCATGTCCACGGCTAAGGCCTGGGTTTGCCTGTATATTGATCTCTTCCTCTCCGTGCTCAGGGCCGGCCTATGGACTGTGATCACTGTGCCCATATGAGCGGTAAGGCCTCCCGCCCTTAGCGACGAGCAGGCCGATCCGACGAGTTTGGAATTCCCTCTCCAGACGCAATTCCCCCCTGCAGCCCCTTCTTCAAGGACTCCTTGCCCCACAATCAAGTCCCCCGATCTCAACCAAGGCCCCAGCCCTCCTGAAACGCCCAAGACCGCCAGGGCACCAACCCCCTCACTTACTAACCACCTTGCAGCTGTGCGGGCCTTCTGGATCCCAATGCCTGAACGTACGCACATGAGATCTGTTCCGTCCTGGAGGCGAGAGCGAAGAAATGTGTGTCCTCCCCCTCGTTCCCAGGGCCTTCGCTCCATTAAAGAACGGGCCTCGGCATCGAGTGCAACAACAAGGCCCAGCACAGGTTTCATGGGCTATTTCAGCGCAGGGAGGGAAAGATCCGCCGGGCTCTCAAGGGTGCGCAGGTCCTGGAGGGTCATCTTGCCTGTTCGGAGTCTCCTGTATACACCCAAGGCCCATAGGGGGAAATACTGTCCGTAGCCATGATACCGGAGATAAAAGACAGTTGGAAACCCTGTCCCGGTGAATGCATCCTCATCCCAGCCCCCCTGGGGGTTTTGGGTACTCAGGAGGTAATGGACGCCCCGCTGGATCGACGCGCTCTGCACTTCACCGGCAGCCATGAGGCCTAGGATCGCCCAGGCCGTCTGCGAGGCGGTGCTTGCCCCTTTCCCTGCGAGTGAAGAATCATTGTAAGAGAGGCAGGTCTCCCCCCATCCCCCATCAGGGTTCTGGCAGGATTTAAACCATTCAACCGCCTTTCTAATATAAGGCTGGGAGAGGTCCTCACCGGCCCGTTTGAGCCCGGAGAGCACTGACCAGGTGCCGTAGATATAATTTACCCCCCAGCGCCCGAACCAGGCCCCGAAATCTTCCTGTTCCTTTCGAAGGAATTTGAGTGCCCTGGCAATGGGAGGGAAATTTCTGCCATATCCGAGCATTGAGAGGACCTCCACGCATCGGCCGGTTAGATCAGAGGTGCTAGGATCCAGTAAAGCACCGTGATCGGCAAAAGGGATGTCATTGAGGTAAAGGTGGTTGTTGTCAATATCAAATGAGCCCCAGCCACCATCTGAGCTTTGCATGCCAATGACCCAATTGACTGCCCTTGCGACCCTTTCTTTATATTTTTCTTTATCTAGAATGCCGGTACGTAGCAAGGCCAAAAGCACCATGGGAGTGTCATCCACGTCGGGATAAAGGGCGTTTTCAAACTGAAAGGCCCAGCCTCCCGGCTCCAGAACTGGCAATAAATAGGACCAGTCTCCGGGAACCAGGATCTGATTCTTGAATAGCCACTCAACGGCAGTGCTAACAGTCTCGTGATCAGCGGGCAGCCCGGCCTCCAACAGGGCCGAAAGGCTCAGGCACGTATCCCAGATGGGAGAGACGCAGGGTTGACAAAATGCCTCCCCGTCTCGGGCTATAACCAAATCCTCTATGGCCTTCACCCCTCGCACCACGTCAGGATGGTCATCGGGATACCCAAGGACATGGAGGGCCATTACAGCATTAGCCATGGCCGGAAATATGGCCCCAATGCCCCCCTCTCCCTGCATCCGCTCGACGGTCCACTGCTCAGCCCTCCTAAGGGCCTTCTTCCTCGGGCCATCAGGCATTAGGGGGCCTGCCAGCTTTAATAGCCGATCTAATATAATAAATCCGTTCTTCCTCAATTTTTTCGGGATGAAATGATCCAAGTGGCGTAACTTCTCAGGAGGCTGTAAGAACAATTCAGCCACGCCCTCCTCTGGGCCCAACCGGCAGACAGCCCGCTTTGCGTAGAGGATGAGCAAGGGCACGAGCACGGTCCTGGACCAATACGAGACCCTGTGGAGGTTGAAAAAAAACCACTTTGGCAGAAGCACGATTTCAGCAGGCATGGCAGGAGCAGTATGCCACGGGACCTGGCCAAAAAGGGCCAGGGTAATACGAGTAAAGACATTCACCTTGGCCGCACCGCCCAGGGTCAATATAAGCTGGCGGGCCTTGGCCATGTAGGGTTCTTCTGGGCGGCTGCCCAGCAGCTTCAAGGCGAAGTAGGCCTTGACCGTAGCGCTTATGTCAGCTGGGCCCCCATTATGCAGCGGCCATCCCCCGTCATCAAGCTGTCTGCCTGTAAGGTACCGGTGGAGTCCCTTCTTAACCCCTGGCTGTATCTCACGCCCGAGAAAACGGTTAAGTAAGACGTATTCTGCGGGTATGGTAGTATCTGCCTCAAGGTCGAAGACCCAATACCCTTTGGGGTGTTGCATGGATAAGAAATGTTCCTTTGCCTTGGCAATAGCATCTGTGAGCCGTTCCACAGTGAAAAGGGGGCCCCCCGGCAAGGGGCCCCTTATTGGCGATGGTTGAATAATAGGGCTTTCGGGCCTAGTTACCTTCTTGGCCTTGCCTCTAAAAATCATAAGACCTGGATGGATGCTTCCCCTCATGAATGACCCTCGGTTCCCTCACGAATTCGCCAGGACCACCTCCCTTAAGACAGCGGGAGTCAGTGATTTCATTTCCACAATGCCAAACGCACAGTCTCAATTATCAACCGGAGCTTTCAAAACGTAATTTGAAATCTAGAAAATCACTTAATTTTATCAAATTTGACAAGAAATTGCAAGAAGTTTTACGCCTCGCCTTCTCCCTCTTTCGGCCTAGCCAACCTCTCAGTCTTGCTCCTGGCCAAGACTTCCGCCTTCTTTTCCCAATCGGAGATGACCCTGAGCCTGGCTCCAGCCTTTCTGATTTCGGCCCGAATCTTCCTTAGGCCTGCATCCCTGGCTATCTTTTCCGGTTCCAGACCCCTTTCCGCCAAGAGTGATAAACGCTCATTTAACTTTCGTTTCCAATAGGCCTTCTGATCCAGTCTATTGGCCTTGCTGCTCGATCCCATCTATTTTTCTTTTCTCTTTGAGCCGGTGGGACTTCATGAAATAACCCGGCTTACCTACCCTGTATTAACTCTCATATTTCGTAACACCTTAGCGTTTTGAAAGAAAGGCAAAAGACCGCGAGGGTCTTTTTTCCAAAGGACGTAAAGGACGGCATCATTTCATAGAACGGCAGTG
>CAYVMN010000161.1:0-10423 GCA_964452575.1 uncultured Desulfobacteraceae bacterium
TGGGTTACGTCCTTTGGAAAAAAGACCCTCACGGTCCTCTGCCTTTCTTTCAAAAGGCTAAAGTGTTACGATTGTCTTAATTTGTTGATACTCTCCAAATACCTCCCTGAGCACGCCACAGATCTCTCCCAGTGTGGCATAGACCTTGACGGCCTCAATAAAAAAGGTCATTAGGTTAGCGCCACCTTCAGCGGCCTCTCGCACGGCCTTCAGAGATGAGCGAACCTTGATCTGATCCCTGCCCTCCCTCAGCCTCTGAAGGTTTTCGACTTGGGTGCGTGCATGAAGGGGGTTGGGTTTGAATATGGGATAGTCAAGGTCTTCTTTAACCCTGTAATCATTCAGCCCTACTACTATCCTCTTTTTTCCCTCTATCTCCTTTTGGAAGGCATATGCCCTGCCCTCAATCTCCCTCTGTATAAACCCATTCTCTATTGCGGCTACAGCCCCGCCTAGTTCGTCGATCTTGGCAATCAGCCCTTTGATCTCCTGGATCATATTCTGGGTGAGGGATTCCACGTAGTAAGATCCCCCCAGGGGGTCGACCGAGTCCGTTACCCCGGCTTCATGAAGTAGTATCTGCTGCGTCCTGAGGCTTAGTCGAACCGATTTTTCCGTGGGGAGTGCCAAGGCTTCGTCAAAGGAACATGCTGCGATCGATTGGGCCCCGCCGAGTACTGCCGCCAAGACCTGATAAGCCACCCGTATCAGATTGTTCTCCGGTTGCTGTGCCGTGAGGCTGACCCCCGATGTCTGGGTATGGAAACGAAGCATCCAGGACCGAGGATCTCTTGCCTTGAACCTGTAACGGAGGATATCGGCCCAGACCTTTCTGGCGGCACGGTATTTTGCCACCTCCTCAAAGATCCTGTTATGGGTATTGAAGATCCAGCTAATCCTGGGGGCAAAGCTATCGATATCCAGCCCGGCCTGAAGCCCTGCTTCAATATAGGCGATGGCATTGGAAAAGCTGAAGGCGATTTCCTGTACGGCCGAGCATCCCGCCTCACGCATGTGATACCCCGCCACATTTATGGTATTCCACAGCGGGGCGTGTTTACTGCAAAAGGCGAATGTATCTGTAATCAGCCGGATTGAGGGCTGCGGTGGAAAGATATAGGTCCCCCTGACAGTATATTCCTTGAGGATATCGTTCTGTATGGTGCCCCTGAGTTTCTCAGAGGGGATCCCCTTTTTCTCCGCAACGGAGATATACATGGCCAGGAGTATTGCAGCAGGGGCATTTATCGTCATGGAGGTGGAAAGGTCGCCCAGGGGGAGATCCCGGAATATCACCTCCATATCCTCCAAGGAGTCTACCGGAACGCCGACCTTGCCCACCTCCCCCTCGCTCATGGGATGATCGGAGTCGTATCCGATCTGAGTAGGGAGGTCAAATGCCACAGAAAGACCCGTCTGTCCTTGCTCCAGGAGATATTTGAATCGCCTGTTGGTCTCTTCTGCTGTGCCGAACCCGGAATATTGCCGCATGGTCCAGGGCCGGCCCAGGTACATGTCCGGGTGGATACCGCGAACGAATGGGTATTCGCCCGGAAACCCGGAATCAGCGAGGTAATCGAACCTATCGAGGTCATCGGGCGTATACAGGGTATCTATTAGCTGCCCCCATTCAGAGTAGTGCCGTTTGACCGGCCCTTTGAGTGAACGCTCAGACCATCGACTCTTCTCTTCTTGAATCCCTTTATCAATATCATTGGACATACTGGATCAACCCCGTTTAGAAGTCGATGTTTCGTAATAGTTTAATGCTTTGAAAACAGTGGTGAGTCACACGGCCGACCGTGAGGGTCTTTTTTCCAAAGGACGTAACCCAAATTCTTCACAGCCTGTGGTACGCCCCTTTACCTTTAAATACAGTCTCTGCCAGGCAGGGGAGAGGAAAAAAGACCCTCGCGGTCGGCCATTCTTTCAAAACGCTAAAATGCTACGATGTTCTTGTCTTCCAAGAGGCTGCTCACAATGTGCTCGCTTCCATTCCTTATGTGCTGCCTTATCAGGCGCCTTGTCTTTCTCACGTCCCTCTCCCTCAAAGAGGCCAAGATCATCTCGTGTTCATCTGCCGCCCTTCGGAGTCTTGGTTCTCTCATAAACTCTGGGCGGTATTTCAGGTAGATTTGCTCGAATATCAGCTTACACATGTTGTAGACAACCTTGTTTTCCGAACACTCGATGATCTTGAGATGGAAGTTGGTATCCCTGATCATAAGTATACGCCCGTATTGAGGCATAGAAAGCCCTTTTGTGTGCTCTTTCATCGCCTTTTCGACGGCATTTAATCTCTTGTCGGTCAGGTTCTTCACAATGGAAGGGACAAGATAGGTCTCCAATGCCTCCCTTGCGATAAACAGTTCCCTGGCCTCCACCGGGTCGGCCTCGCCCACATAATATCCCTTGTTACGTTCCGAGTAGACGATATTGAGGAGCTGGAGCCTGTTTAAGGCCTGAATAATGGGAGTAATGCTCATGTTGAGCCTTCTGGCCAGTTCGTGGTAAAGGAGCTTCTGGCCCGGGACTATTTCGTGACGATACATCATCTCCTTGATCCTTCTAAAGGCAACGTCTACAGGAGATTCCTGAACCTTCCCATCCCTTTTCAAACGGTCCTCTCTCTTAGCACTGATATTACTCTTTACTCTACCTTGTGCTTGAGCCACCAGGCCTCCCTCCAAGTGCCCTTTATAAAGACCCCTCCTCACTGCCCTATTTGCCGTGGAAAAACGGCCTCCTTTTTTCCAAAAAGGCCTTTCGTCCCTCATCAAAGTCATCGCTGCCAAAGGCAATAGCCTGCATGGTGGATTCAAGTTCCAAGAGTGACTCAAGGCTTGCCGGCCAACGATTGAGGGCTGCCTTGATCATTGCATAGGCCTGAGTCGGACCTCTTGCCAGGCGGCTGGCAAGGGCCAGGACTGCTTCTTCGAGTTCTCCGGCCGGGACGACCCTGTTGACAAGACCCAAACGGTCAGCCTCGCGGGCATCTATGGTCTCTGCCATAAACATGAGTTCCTTAGCCCGCGCGATTCCCACCCTCAGGGGCAGGAAGTAAAACTGCCCCCAATCAGGCACCAGGCCTAATCTGGTGAACGGTATAACAAACTTCGCCTCCTCTGAGGCGATGAGGATATCGCAGGCAAGGGCAATGCTCACTCCAGCTCCAGCAGTGACGCCATTTATGGCCCCGATGATCGGTTTTTCCAATTCCACCATGGCCTTGATCAATCTCTGCCCTTTTTTCAGGCGCACCCTCCCGGCCACAGGTGTCACTCCTTCCATGGTCCCAAGATCGCCTCCCGAACAGAAGGCCTTCCCGGCTCCGGTGATGACGAGGACCTTTATGGAATCCTCTTCTGCAGCATGCCTGAAGGCATCCAGGAGTTCAGAGCGGATCTCGAGATTTAGGGCATTTCTTTTTTCAGGAATATTCAGGGTGATTCTTGCGATGTGATCCGTTTCCTCAAACAGGATATGCTTGTAGTCCATGAAAAGGCCCCCTAAGATAAGAGATCATGGTATTCGGTAGGCATCTGAAACAATCTGCCTTTGCGTACCGCTTTGGCGTTGACAATAGGAAAAGTATAGGAGTAAATTCCTGCGGGTGAATCTTATTAAGAAATTAATTAAATTATAAATTAGATGTCAAGGAAATATTTATACCGGAAGATGTAAGGAGCGTATGTCATGGAAGCGGAAAAGATCCAAATAGAAGTTGTCGAAAGGGTGGCATTTGTTACGATAAACAACCCCCCGGCAAACGCCCTGACCCCTGAATTGAGAGATGAGTTTTCTTCCAAACTCTCCCGCTTATCCGAAGACGAAGGGGTGTGGTCCTTGATAATTACGGGGGCAGGGGGAAAATTTTTTATGGCTGGGGCCAATATCCCGGGACTCGCAGGGCTTGACCGTGTCAGTGGGCTCAAGAGGGTTCAGGATACCCGGAGGTTTTTCAGTCAGCTGGACCGTTTTCAAAAGCCCGTCATTGCTGCCATAAATGGCCTGTGCCTGGGTGGCGGGCTGGAGCTGGCCCTGGTATGCGATATCAGGATCGCCGCGGATCACGCCAGGCTGGGACTTCCGGAGGTGAATCTCGGCCTGATCCCAGGTGCCGGTGGAACCCAGCGGCTTCCCCGTGCCATACCCCTGGGCTGGGCAAACTACCTCTTGTTTACAGGAGAGGCCATATCCGCCCAGAAGGCACTGGAGATCGGACTTGTTCAAGAGGTCATTCCCCTTGAATCCCTGAGGGATGCCGCGCTGAAAATGGCAGAGAAGATCAACAGCAAGGGCCCGCTGGCCGTCAGGGCGGTAAAGGAGGTCTCCTACGGAGGTCTCTCACTGACCCTGGAACAGGGCCTTGATATGGAAAATAAGGCCTTTTCTGAGGTCTGTGCGACAGAGGACAAGAACGAAGGGGTAACGGCATTCCTCGAGAAGCGAAGACCCAGGTTTCAGGCGAGATAGGTCATATACGGAAAGGAGTGAGGAAAATGGATGTTAAAAAGGTATTTATCTTGGGCGCGGGAACCATGGGAAACGGGATCGCCCAGGTCTGCGCCCAAAAGGGCATTTCGGTTGTCATGTCTGATCTGTCCCAGGATCTCTTGGCCAGGGCAATGAAGAAGATCGAATGGTCGGTTTCCAAATTCATAGAGAAGGGGAAGATCTCCGAGGGCCTTGATGCTGTCATGGGCCGCATTCAGAGTTCAACGGGTCATGAGGCCGCTTGCGACGCGGACCTGGTGATCGAGGCGGTATTTGAGAAGATAGAGGTAAAACACGATGTATTGAAGCGGATCGATTCTCTGATAGGTGAAAAGACGTTCATGGCCTCCAACACCTCGGCCATCCCCATTACAGAGATCGCCTCGGTAGTGAGTCACCCGGAGAACTTTCTGGGGCTTCACTTTTTTAACCCAGTACCCATGATGGAGGCGGTGGAGGTCATCAGAGGCATTGCCACAAGTGACGAGGCCTTTCAATATGGTGCGGATTTTGTTCGATTCATTGATAAGGAGCCGATCATGGTAAAGAGGGATATTGCCGGTTTCATCTTGAACCGCATCAATATGCTCTCCAATATGGAGGCCATGCGGCTGGTGGAGCAGGGTGTTTCGACCCCTGAAGACATTGACAAGGGGATGCGACTTGCCTTTGGGAGAAGGATGGGACCCCTGGAGACCTCGGACATGGTTGGGCTGGAGGTCCAGTTGATGGCCTATGAGAATGTCTATGAGGAGGAAAAGGATCCCCGATTTTATCCCCCATCTATCCTTAGGCGCAAGGTCCTTGCAGGACATCTTGGCCGGAAGACGGGTAGGGGCTGGTATGAGTACAATCCGGACGGGAGCCGGAAAAACTGATATTTTGGCAACAGTTTAGCGCTTTGAAAACACTGAGGAGTAAGAGGACCGAGAAAAGAGACCCTCACGGTCCTCCCTCTGGGCCAGAGGCTCCCTTTCTTTCAAAGCACTAAAGTATTACATATTTTGAAAGGAGAAATGGATTATGGATATCAAGGGAAGTGTTGCAGTCATTACAGGAGGTGCATCCGGACTTGGCGAGGCCACGGCCCGGGCCATGGTCGAAAAAGGCGGTCGGGTTGCCATATTGGATCTGGATCGGGAAAGGGGTGAACGGCTGTCCGCTGAATTGAGAGATGCCGCCATCTTTTGCCCTGGAGACGTGACCCAGGAAAAGGAGATGGATGCGGTTGTCGAAAAGGTGAAGGAGGCATTTGGTTCTATCCATGTTGTTGTGAATTGCGCCGGAGTTGGAGGAGACGTGAAGATAGTGGGGAAGGAGGGTGTCATGCCCCTGGAGGCATTCAATCGTGTCGTTCAGATCAACCTGATTGGGACCTTCAATGTCATCCGTGCCACTGCCTCCACATTAATGGAAAACAGTCCCAATAGTAAGGGAGAAAGAGGGGTCTATATCAACACCTCGTCTATCGCTGCCTTTGATGGACAGGTGGGTCAGTCGGCCTACTCGTCTTCAAAGGGAGGTATTGTCTCTATGACCCTGACCCTGGCAAGGGAATTTGCCAATAACGGCATCCGGATAATGGCTATCCTGCCCGGGATTATGGATACGCCCCTCCTGGCAAAGCTCCCGGAGAAGATAAGGGAGCGGTTGGGTCTGCAGGTACCCTTCCCTCCGCGCCTGGGTGAGCCTGCTGAGTTCGCCGGCCTTGCGTGCCATATCGTTGAAAACACGTATCTGAACGGTGAGTATATTCGGCTTGACGGGGGCCTTCGTATGGGTTTCGGCAGGAAGTCGTAAGGGATGAAGGATGGACTTTGATCTAAATGAAGATGTCCGCGCCATACATGAAATGGCACGCAAGTTTAGCCAGCAGGAAATCCCCTGTTGGGCAAAGGAAGAGGGGTTCAAGCGGGGCTTGGTGACAAAAATGGGTGAACTGGGTCTCTTCGGTTGTGCGTTTCCGGTGAAATTTGGGGGCTCGGACTCTGGCTTCCTGGCACACTCGGTCGTAACTGAAGAGATATCCAGGGCGGATTCCGGGCTCAGGCCTTTATTCAACCTCCAGGCCATGACCGTTCCATACACCATGATGGAATGGGGGTCCCCCGATCTGCGAGACAGATATGTGAAAGATCTGGTTTCAGCCAAGCGGATTGGGTGCACCTGCTTTTCAGAGCCCAACGCAGGCTCTGACATCGCCTCCATAGAAACTCGAATCGAGGACCGAGGAGACCACTTTCTCATTAACGGCGCCAAGACATGGATCTCGAACGGTACCGTGGCCGACGTTGCTGTCGTGTACGGGACCTTTGATAGGGGCCTTAAACACCGCGGCCTCTGCTCTGTGGTGGTTGAGACCGACCAGTCGGGGTGGACCACACGAGAGACGCCAAAGCTGGGGGATAAGTCCTCTCCAATTGCCGAGATTACCCTTGAAGATGTCAAGGCGCCCAAAGAAAACCTGCTGGGTGAATGGGGAAAGGGCTTTGTGGTTGCCATGACGGCCCTTGATAGGGGCCGTATCAGTGTGGCCAGTGGCGCGGTCGGATTGGCCCAGGCCTGCCTGGACGCCTCGGTCAAATACGCCAATGAGAGGGTCCAGTTCGGAAGACTCATCAGGGAATTCCAGCTTGTCAAAGGTGTCATCGCCGAGATGGCATCTGTCGTGGAGGCCGCCCGCCTGCTCGTCCGTCGCGGGGCGTGGCTGAACGATCAGGATCGGCCCTTCACCCGCGAGGTCGCCGTAGCCAAGTATTTTGCGGGCGAGGCCGTGGTCAAGGCCGCGGGCATGGCCATGGAGATCCATGGCGGCATGGGGTATTCCCTGGAGATGCCTGTCGAGAAATATTACCGGGACGCGAAACTCTATCAGGTGGGTGAGGGAACGGCAAATATTATGCGGCTTCTGATAGGCGACGATGCCCTGGGTATCAAGAAGGCCAACCGGCCGAGGATACACGTTCACAGTGAATTTCGGGATCTGGAATAAATGTAAGGGTTAAGATCATGGGACATTTTAAGATAAACGAAAGAGACATCTTTTTTATCTTAAAGGAGCAGCTCAACTACGGGACCCTCTGCCAGCTTGACCGATACCGCGAACTGGACGAGGAAACCCTGGATATGGCGATCATCGCCCAGAAGGCGATGGATAGAGGCACCAGGAATGATTTTTACCAGGGCAAGGTCATGCAGGCGACCTACTTTTGCGGGACCACCCTGCCGTTGACCATGGGCCGCCTGGACACATGTCTCAGGGAAGGGCAAGAGATAGTTGAGATGCCGGAGGAGGCATTTTAGGGGAAAGCTCTATTTCAGAATAGATCCATTCGGTGACCCTGAACGGGGAACTTTGAACCTGTGAACATTTACCCCATTTTTAGACGCTCAGAAGGTCATAGATGCCCAAGAAATACACGCATGAATTGAACAAAGAGGTAAGAAGCATCTCAGGGTGGTATGAACTCCACAAGGAGGGGAGGCTGAATCACGGGGGAGAGGAATTCCTTTATCTGGTAGGGGATGCGGTGGTGGAGTCCTCTTGCTGCGGGATTGGCGGGTGCCGTTATGCTGTGGTCCCGGGTTCGATTGTCAGCTGGAAGTCCGATACCAATGAGGATGGGCTCTTCACCTCTTTGGTGGAACCCGTGGTGGACCAGGAGCTGAGGAGGCAGATCTCAGAGCTCTTGTCAAAAAAGGAAGATGTCTCTCAGGTCCAGTTCTGGTAGGTGTTTCCTCACGGGTCATCTGGCTTTGAGGAGTGCCAGTGCCCTATCCGCCGCCCGAACAGGTGTAATTCCAAACCTCTCGTAGAGGATCTTGAATGGGGCAGAGGCCCCGAAGTGTTCGACCCCTATCACCTCCCCCCTGATTCCCACATAGCGCCCCCAGCCCTGCGGTACCCCTGCCTCGATCGCAATCCGGGCCTCTATCTCAGGTGGGAGGACCTGGTGACGGTACTCTTCAGGCTGCCTGTCAAACAACTCCCACGACGGCATGCTGACAACCCTTGCCCCCACACCTTTCTCCTCCAGCATCCCTGCTGCATCAACGGCAATGTGCACCTCGGAACCAGTGCCAATCAGGATGACATCCGGTTTGCGGTCCTTGGGGTCCCTAAGTATGTAGGCCCCTTTCGACAGTCCTGTTGCAGAGGCAAAGGTACTGCGATCCAGGACAGGGACCCCCTGCCGTGTCAGGGCCAGGGCCAACGGTCCATTGCCTGATTCCACGGCAACCCTCCAGGCCTCTGCAGTCTCATTGGCATCACAAGGGCGGATCACCGTGAGATTCGGGATTGCCCTCAGGCCGGCCAGCTGCTCTATTGGCTGGTGGGTTGGGCCGTCTTCTCCCAGTCCTATGCTGTCGTGGGTAAATATATAGATGACCTTCAAGCCCATCAGGGCAGCCAGACGGATGGCAGGTCGCATATAATCAGAGAAGACCAAAAAGGTGCCGCCATAAGGGATGAGACCGCCGTGGAGGGCAATCCCGTTTAAGATGGAGCCCATGCCGTGTTCCCTTACCCCAAAGCGCAGATTGCGGCCGTCATAGGAGCCGGCCTGAAGGTCCTTGGTCCCATTGATCAACGTCTTGTTGGAGGGGGCCAGGTCTGCGGAACCGCCAAGGATGTTGGGGAGGTTTTTTGCTATCGCGTTCAGTACCACGCCGGAAGTTACCCTGGTGGCAGGGCCCTTGGAATCTGGAGGAAAAGGGGGTATATCCTTGTCCCAGTCTTCCGGCAGTTCTCCCTTTTGCCATCTTTCCCACTCGATAGAAAGCTCGGGGTATGTCTCTTTATAGGAACTGAGCCGGAGATTCCATTGCCCTTCCATCTCCCTGCCCCTTTCAAGTGCCTCCCGAAAGTGCCCCAGCACCTGATCAGGGATAAGGAAGGGGGGATCGAGGGGCCACCCCAGGTTTTCTTTTGTCAATCTTATTTCTTGGGGACCCAGTGGCTCACCGTGTGCCACGGCCTTGTCCTGCTTGTTGGGGCTCCCGTAACCTATATGGGTCTTTATAGCGATCAAGGAGGGACGATCAGTCTCCTTCCTGGCCTTTGCTATTGCCTCTCCCACATCATTTAGATTGTTTCCATCCTCTACCTTTTGTACGTGCCACCCATAGGCCAAAAACCGGGCAGTCCTGTCTTCGGTGAAGGTAATCTCAGTTCCCCCCTCTATGGAGATGCGGTTGTCGTCGTAGAGGTATATAAGCTTTCCCAGCCCCAGGTGTCCGGCGAGCGAGGCGGCCTCGTGTGATACCCCCTCCATCAGGTCACCATCACTGACGATGCCATAGGTGTAATGATCCACAATCGTGTGCCCAGGTCGATTGAAATGGGCAGCCAAAAAACGCTCCGCAATGGCCAGGCCAACCCCGTTCCCGAACCCCTGGCCCAGTGGACCTGTGGTGGTTTCTACCCCAGGGGTCCGGGGATATTCCGGATGGCCGGGTGTCTTGCTTTCCCACTGGCGGAAATTCTTTAGCTCCTCGAGGGAGAGGTCATACCCCGTCAGATGGAGCAGGCTGTATAACAGCATGGAGCCGTGTCCGGCAGATAGGACAAAGCGGTCCCTATCGGCCCATGTGGGATTAGTGGGATTATGGCGGAGGAACCTGGTCCACAGGACATAGGCCATGGCCGCGGCACCCATGGGCATTCCGGGGTGGCCTGAATTGGCCTTTTCTACACAATCCGCCGAAAGCATCCTGATCGTATTTACGCACAGTTCATCCAGTGTGGTATTCATTCTCCTTTCTCCATCTCTTTACATTTTGTAACACTTTAGCGCTTTGAAAACACTGAGGAGTAAGATGACAGACCGCGAGGGTCTTTTTTCCAAAGGACGTAACCCAAATTCTTCCCAGCCTGTGGCACGCCCCCTTACCTTTAAATACAGTTTCTGCCAGGCAGGGGAGA
>CAYVMN010000162.1:0-10405 GCA_964452575.1 uncultured Desulfobacteraceae bacterium
ACGAGGTTTAAGACCTCACTGCCGTTCTATGAAATGATGCCGTCTTTTACGTCCTCTGGAAAAAAGACCCTCACGCTCCTCTCTCCGGGCCAGAGGTGGCCTATCTTTCAATGCACTAAAGTGTTACAAAATAACAAACAGATATAGGGGTTGAGGGGTTGAGAGGTTCAGGCTGTGGTGTTTTGTGTCTTGTGTTTGGGATTTGTTTGGAGAACTGGGGACCCACCGGTAGCTGGAGAGTCCCAAGGGCAATTTGGTGCTTGACATTTGGAATTTGGAAGCAAGCGCCTCTGAAATCTACTCACTGCCCACCGGACACTATTTCGGTTGTGGACGAAGGCCTGCATTAGCCATATGGAACCAAAAAGGAAGACCACGCGTCAGATATATGTGGGTGAGGTCCCGATAGGCGGAGGTGCCCCTGTCGTGGTTCAATCCATGACGAACACCGACACCAGAGATATCCCCTCGACAATTGATCAGATCAGGAGGCTCTCCGAGGCAGGTTGTGAAATCGTTCGTCTGGCCATACCTGATAAGGCCTCTATTTCTGCCTTTGGGGCCATCAAGTCAAGAGTCAAGGCCCCACTAATTGCAGATATTCACTTTGATCACCGCCTTGCCATTGAGGTCTTGGGCGCCGGGGCTGACGGGCTCAGGATCAATCCCGGGAATATCGGCGGCCGAAAGGCTGTTGAGAAGGTGGTAAAGGAGGCCCTAAGGCGGTGCATCCCGATTCGGATCGGGGTCAATGCCGGGTCTCTTGAAAGAGAGATCCTGAAAAAGCACGGTGGTCCATCGCCAGAGGCGATGGTTGAAAGCGCAATGAGGCACGTGGAGATCTTTGAGGCCTTGGGATTTGACAAGATAAAGGTATCATTGAAATCTTCAAATGTATTAAATACCATAAGGGCATACGAACTCCTGAGCGACAGGATCGATTATCCACTTCACTTGGGTGTAACCGAGGCAGGTACCCTCATATCAGGCACGGTAAAAAACACGCTGGGCATCGGGTATTTATTGGCCCACGGAATCGGAGATACCTTCAGGGTCTCACTCACAAGGGACCCAGTTGAAGAGATAAGGGTTGCATATGAAATCCTGAGGGCATTGGGGCTCAGAGAACGCGGGCCCGAGATCATTGCCTGCCCTACTTGTGGGCGATGTGAAATAGACCTTTTCGGTCTTGTTGGAGAGGTAGAAAGGGCCCTGGGGGATATTAAGGCAGCACCTAAGGTGGCAATTATGGGTTGCGTGGTAAATGGCCCGGGTGAGGCCAGAGAGGCCGATATCGGGGTGGCAGGCGGTCGAGGTCAGGGGATTCTCTTTAAGAAAGGGAAATTAGTAAGAAAGATCCCGGAAGAAAAACTTGCCGAGGTCCTGATCAAAGAGGTCAAGAAGCTGGTCCAGTAGTTAATCAAGAGAAAGGGGTTAATGGCTTAGATGCGATATTCCAGGTATTTCCTTCCAACCTATAGAGAGATTCCTTCAGAGGCTGAGGTGATCAGCCATCAATTGATGTTAAGGGCAGGTATGATCAGGAAACTGACAGCCGGTATCTATACATATCTCCCCATAGGCCTCAAATCCATAAAGAAGGTGGAGAATATTATCAGGGAAGAGATGAACCGTGCCGGTGCCATAGAGCTGTTGATGCCGGCTGTACAGCCGGGAGAGCTCTGGCAGCAAAGCGGGAGATGGGAGTATTACGGTCGGGAGCTTTTGAGATTCAAAGACCGGCACTCTCGAGATGCATGTCTCGGTCCGACGCACGAGGAGGTGATCACAGACCTGGTGAGGAGGGAAATCCGATCCTACAAACAGATGCCAGTGAACTTCTATCAAATCCAGACCAAGTTCAGGGACGAGATCCGCCCCCGTTTCGGAGTGATGCGGGCACGTGAGTTTATTATGAAAGACGCCTATAGCTTTGATGTGGACGAAGAGGGTGCAAACCGAAGCTATGGGGCCATGTATGAGGCATACGCCAGGATCTTTCAGAGGTGCGGGCTCAGATTCAGCGCCGTGGAGGCAGATACGGGTGCTATTGGCGGGAGTTATTCCCACGAATTTATGGTGCTGGCCGAGACAGGCGAAGATCAGATGATCAGCTGTACAAGGTGCAGCTATGCGGCCAATTTGGAAAGGGCCGAAATCGGGCAAAGGGAAGACCTTACTGAGGCAGATAGTAGCCTGATGGAGCCTATAGAAGAGGTGGATACCCCTGGGATGAGGAGCGTCCAAGAGGTGACATCATTTCTGGGAATCTCTGAGGACCAGCTCATCAAGACCCTTATCGTGGTGGTTGACGATCAGGCGGTTGCTGCCCTAGTGAGAGGGGATCATGAGCTGAATGAGACCAAACTTAAGAATCTGCTGGGCGCCCAAATGGTAGAGCTGGCAAGCCCTGAAATGGTGGCCGATACCACAGGCGCTCCCATGGGTTTTGCCGGTCCTGTGGGACTCAAGATCAAGATGGTGGCCGACATTGCAGTTGAAGGCATGAGGAATTTCGTAACCGGCGGAAATAAGAATGACCTCCACCTCAGGAACGTAAACATGGGCAGGGACTTCAGTGTACATTGTTTCGGCGACCTGCGGATGATAACGCCGAATGACCCCTGTCCAAGGTGTGGCGGGGAGATAGGGTTCGGGAGGGGGATTGAGGTCGGGCATATTTTCAAATTGGGTACAAAATATAGCAAGGCCCTGAAGGCAGTCTTTCTTGATGAGCAAGGGAAGGAAAGCCCCATAATTATGGGGTGTTACGGCATAGGGGTCGGAAGAACTGTAGCAGCGGCCATCGAACAGAATCATGACAAGGATGGCATCATTTTCCCTGTCCCCATATCACCATTTGAAGTGACCATACTCCCCCTTCAAATGCATGATGGAGCGGTGCTTGAGGCAGCCGAAAAGATCTATAGGGGACTCTTGGAACGCGAGATCGACGTACTGCTGGATGACAGGGATGAAAGGGCAGGGGTAAAGTTCAAGGATGCGGACCTGGTGGGTATACCGGTTAGGGTGACCCTGGGATCAAGGAAGGTCAGGGAGGGACAAGTGGAGATGAAGATTAGATCCCAACGCGAGAGCCTGGATGTGCCCGTTGGAGATGCCGCGGGTATGGTAGAAGGAAAAGTAAAAGAACTGTATGATTCGCTTGAATGACATTACTGAACAGATTCTCAGCTATCACCAAAATGCAAATATCAGGCTGGTTGAAAAGGCCTATGTCTATTCCGCCAAGGCCCACCAGGGCCAGATCCGGCTCTCCGGAGAACCGTACCTCTCCCATCCCCTGGAAGTCGCATACATCTTGGCCCAAATGAAGATGGATGTTGTTTGCATTGTGGCAGGCCTCCTCCATGATACCCTGGAGGATACTGATGCCCGGTTGGACGAAATAGTGCGCATATTTGGGGAGGAGACCGCCAATATCGTCAATGGGGTCACTAATATTAGCAAGATGCAGTTTGCAAGTCCCAGGGAGCGCCAGGCCGAGAATGTCAGGAAGATGATCCTCGCCATGTCCTCTGATATCCGCGTCATCCTTGTCAAACTGGCGGACCGGCTTCACAATATGAGGACGTTGGGTTTCCATCCAGAAGAAAAGCAAAGACGAATCGCTGTAGAGACCTTAGAAATCTATGCCCCCCTGGCGGGTAGGATGGGTATCTTCTGGCTGAAATCCGGGCTTGAAGACCTCTGCCTATATTATCTTGAGCCAGAGATCTATGAAAAGATCAAGACTGAAATAGCCCAGAGAAGGGAGGAGAGAGAGAAATTCATAAAGCATGTCAAAGAACTACTCTCTAAAAAGCTGTCGGAATTCAATATACAGGCAACTATCAAAGGGAGGCACAAGCATTTCTACAGTATTTACAAGAAAATGGTAGATCAGAACCTTACGGTCAAGCAGGTCTACGACGTCGTGGCATTCCGGGTAATCTTGAGGACCATAAAAGAATGTTATGAGGCCCTTGGACACATACACTCCATGTGGAAACCGGTCCCTGGCCGATTTAAAGATTATATATCCGTTCCAAAGGCAAACATGTACCAGTCGCTGCACACCACCGTAATCGGACCATTAGGACAGAGGATGGAGGTGCAAATCCGGACCTGGGAGATGGACAGGGTTGCTGAAGAAGGGATAGCGGCCCACTGGAAATACAAGGAAGGCGCGTTAGCAAGCAAGACCGACGAAGAACAGTTCTCGTGGCTCCGCCAACTATTGGAATGGCAGCATAGCCTCAAGGACCCTGCAGAATTCCTTGATACTGTCAGGATGGACCTCTTTCCTGATGAGGTCTATGTCTTTACCCCCAAGGGAGAGGTGAAGGCATTTCCAAAGGGTGCCACCACGATTGATTTTGCATACAGCGTCCACTCGGAGGTCGGGGAAAAGTGCACTGGAGCCCGGGTAAACGGAAGGATGGTCCCCCTCCGATATGAACTAAGGAATGGGGATCTCGTAGAGATCATTACCTCCCCAAAACAGCATCCCAGCAGCGATTGGCTCAAATTCGTAAAGACTCCAAGGGCAAAGACCAAGATCAGGCACTGGGTAAAGGCCCAGGAAAGAGAGGAAAGCATTAGCTTGGGTAGGGAAATCTTTGAGAAGATGCTTGCGCAGGCGCGTCTGAACCTGCCCAATATAATGAAAAACGACCAGGTCGCCGCCGTTGCGAAAGAACTCTCCTTTCAATCAGTGGAGGACCTGCTTGCCCAGATAGGCTTTGGCAAGGTTTCTGGAAGGCACGTGGTTGGGCGCCTCAAACCCATGCTGGGCATAAAGGAGGGGAAACCTTCCGGGATTGTTAGCAAGGTGGTGGGCCGCATAAAGCGCAAAAAGGTGGAGCACGGGATAAAGGTAAAAGGGATCAGTGAGATGTTGATCCGTTTCGCCAATTGCTGCCATCCAGTTCCAGGGGAAAAGGTCATCGGGTTCATGACACGGGGCAGGGGTATCACAATTCACCATCAGGGGTGCAGACATATTGTTAACGCGGACCCCGAAAGACTGGTCGAGATCTCGTGGGAGGCCTCCCCGCATGATACCTATCTGGCGAAACTGAGAGTAACCAGTATTGAGAGGAAGGGCATCCTCGCAGATGTAAGCACCATCATGACTCAGAAGGACGCCAATATCGTCCACGCAGAAGTCAGAACGACAATGGACCACAAAGGCATTGCCCTTTTTACTATCGAGGTGGAGGATTACAGGCAGCTTCAGGATATCATGGGCGCCATTAAGAAGGTAAGGAACGTTTTGGTTGTTGAGAGGCTTTGAAAGATCGAAGAGTCAGCGCATGGGCTTCACAACCCGGCCTGACTTGATACAGCTTGTACAGGCCTTTATCCTCTTTGTTTGACCGTTTTGAACACACCTTACCGTCTGAAGATTTGGGTACCAGCGTTTCTTTGTCTTGTTGTGTGCATGGCTCACATTATATCCGACCGTTGGTCTCTTGCCGCATATATCACAAACTTTCGCCATTCGGCTGTCTCCTTCTCAAGCGAATATTTGAATTTTTGTAACACCTTACCGCTTTGAAAACACTGAGGAGTAAGATGACAGACCGTGAGGGTCTTTTTTTCAAAGGACGTAACCCGAATTCTTCAGAGCCTCTAGCACGCCCCCTTACCTCTAAATAGAGTTTCTGCCAGGCAGAGGAGAGGGCTCTTCATAGGGACAACCTCTTATAGGGCTGTTCTGTAACGAGGGTCAAGACCTCACTGCCGTTCTATGAAGTGATGTCATCCTTTACGTCCTTTGAAAAAAAGACCCTCACGGTCCTCCCTCCGGGCCGGAGGCTGCCTTTCTTTCAAAGCGCTAAATCATTACAAACTTTTTTTTAGCCTGTATAAAGAAAAATATCAAGCACTTTTTCGAGCGTGTCTGAAAAAGGGAAACCGTGTCTAGGTAAGCCGCCGGTAATCGATACCAAATCCATCAATTATGCCATCTAACCGGACAATAGAATCAACTCGAAATTACCGGCAAAAAAACAGGGGAGGACTTTCCCCCGAGCCTAACCTCGTCCCAGGAGATCTCCATCGCATTCACCTGATAGGCATATGCGGGACAGGGATGTCATCCTTGGCTGGCATGCTGAAAGAGAAAGGGTATCTGGTGACCGGTTCAGATCAGAACATATATCCTCCCATGAGCAGCTTTCTGGAAGGGCTATCTATCCCTATAATGAAGGGCTATGGTCCTCAAAACCTTCATCCACGGCCAGACCTGGTTGTCGTGGGAAATGTGGTAACAAGGGATAATCCTGAGGCGCTAGAGCTCGCTCGTCTGGGACTCCCTTATGTCTCATTTCCTCAGGCGATCAGGCACTTTGCATTAAAGGGGAAACGATCGGTCGTTGTCAGCGGCACCCATGGCAAAACCACGGTCTCCGCCGCAATTGCCTTGATCCTGGAAAGGGCCGGAATGGACCCAGGTTTTATGATAGGTGGAATTCCGAGGGACTTTCAAAGAAATTTTAAGTTTGGAAAGGGTCTCTATTTTGTCATAGAGGGCGATGAGTACGATACGGCATTTTTTGACAAAGGCCCTAAGTTTTTGCATTACGGCCCATGGGCAACCATCCTTACGAGTATAGAATTTGATCATGCCGATATCTACCGTGACCTGAATCATGTGGTGGAAAGCTTTAGAAGGTTGATCGCCCTCACTCCTGCCGAGGGGCTTCTCATTGCAAATGGTGATGTTCCCACGGTCGTGCAAGAGCTCAAGGGGGCAAGATGCCCTGTCAGCACCTATGGCCTTTCCGGTGAACCGGGATGGAAGGCCGTTGATATTTCCGTTGGGGAGGATTTTACTTCCTTCAGGGTAATTGCCAAGGGGGAAGAATATGCAAGTTTTCTGACCCCCCTATACGGCAATTACAATATATCCAATGTGCTCTCCGCTGTGGTCTTTAGCGACTTCCTTGGCATCCCCAAGACAATCGTCTATGAGGCCCTAAGGGATTTTTCAGGTGTCAGGCGAAGGCAGGAGATCGTCGGGAAGGAGCGGGGAATTCTAGTCCTAGATGATTTCGCCCATCATCCCTCAGCGGTCAAAGAGACCATTGCGGGTGTCAGAGAAAAATATGGAAAAAACAGGATAATCGCTGTGTTTGAACCCCGATCTAACTCCAGCCGGAGAAATGTCTTTCAAGATCGATATGCCTCATCTTTCGACAACGCAGATCTTGTAATGATCCCTGAGCCTCCTCTGATGGAAAAGATACTGCCGCAGGAACGGTTTTCCTCCCAGCGACTGGTAGAGGACTTGAGAAGAAGAAGCCTCAAAGCGCACTATTTCCCTAGTACTGATCACCTCCTGGAGGCCTTGATGACAGAGGTTCGGTCGGGAGACGTTGTCCTGTTCATGTCCAACGGTGGTTTCGATAACCTTCCCGAAAGATTGGTGCGGGGTCTGCGCGAATTCCCCTAACCCTGTCAGGGCGACAGCCCAATTCTTAGGGGGACAACGAACCTCCTCTATAGACCCCGATGAGGATGATCTTATGCTTCAAGGCCATACCTCTTCATCTTCCTCCAGAGGGAAACGCGGTCAATGCCCATGGTCTTGGCCGCCTTGGTCTTGTTCCCTTCGCATTTTTCCAATATCCATTGTATATAATGTCTCTCCTGATCTTCCAGGGTGGGGATGGCAGAACGGGTGCGGCGGTAGGTCT
This sequence comes from uncultured Desulfobacteraceae bacterium, assembly GCA_964452575.1. Lineage (GTDB taxonomy): Bacteria > Desulfobacterota > DSM-4660 > Desulfatiglandales > Desulfatiglandaceae > CAYVMN01. Next base: position 7,707 of record CAYVMN010000162.1, read on the forward strand.
CTATGGAGAGATTTCGGATGTAATCCGGAAGGTCTGCGACGAGAATAGTAGTCCCGTTTTCCAGGGCAACGGCCCTTTCAACGACATTTTCCAATTCTCTCACATTTCCAGGCCAGCCGTATTGGCATAGTAGGTCCATGGCCTCCAGTTCGATTTCTCGGATGTCTTTTTTCATGGCTTGGGTTTTTTGAGCCAAGAAATAATTAGCCAGCAAGGGGATATCCCCGTTACGATCCGCTAGTGGTGGAAGCTGAATGGTGATCACATTAAGGCGGTAAAAAAGATCCTGCCGAAAATAACCGTTTTTCACGTCTTCCTTGAGATCACGGTGAGTCGCGGCGATGAAACGTACATCCACTGGAATAGGATCCACGCCACCTACCCGGAGGAACGTCTTATCCTGAATGACTCGCAATAGCTTTACCTGCATGGTTAACGGCATGTCACCGATTTCGTCCAAGAATACCGTCCCTCCATCCGCCACTTCTATCAATCCGGCCTTTTCTTTGGTGGCTCCGGTAAATGCGCCTTTTTCGTGACCGAACAGTTCATTTGCCATCAACTCTTCCGTGAATGATCCGCAATTAAATGCTACGAATCTCTTTTCCGAACGGGCGCTCAGGTGATGTATCGCCTTGGCCGCCAACTCTTTACCGGTTCCGCTTTCCCCCAATATCAACACATTGATATCTGAGGAGGCAATCTGCTGAATGGTTTTTTGAACAGAGATCATTGCCTCACTGTTACCCACGATAAAGGGGGCCTGTTGGGTCCTTTTCAGCGCCTCTTTCAGTTCAAGATTTTCCAGCAGGAGCCTACGTTTAGTGAGAGCTTCTCTTACAATCTTACGGACCTCATCGATCTTGTAAGGTTTGGCGATATAATGATATGCCCCCTCCTTCATGGCCTTTACCGCAGAATCAACGGTAGCATATCCCGTGATCATGATCACTTCCGTATGGGGCTGCAGTTGCCGGCTTCTTTGTAGAACCTGCATCCCATCCACCTTCTCCATCTTGAGATCCGTAACGACCAGATCGAAGGTTCTTGAATCGAGCATTTCTAGGGCCTTCATTCCGTTATCCACAGAAACGACGCCATACCCCTCTTTTTTTAGGATATGCTCCAGATTCTTCCGTGCTATAGCCTCATCTTCCACAATAAGTATCATCTCTTCGGTATATACCAGCGCTGCTGACATTAGAGACTCGTTGCAATTCCAGAATAGGCAGGTGGAAACTATTTCAGTTGCCATCCCTTATCGTGTTTTCGGGATCATGAAGGTGAATGGGCAGGAAGACGGTAAACGTCGTGCCCCTATCCTGTTCACTTTCAACCTGTATTCGACCTCCATGTTGTTCAATAATACCATGGCTTATAGAAAGGCCCAAGCCGGTGCCTTTCCCCACATCTTTGGTGGTAAAGAATGGATCAAAGATTTTTGGGAGATCTTCTTCAGGTATTCCTTTACCACTGTCTTGAACCCTGAAAGAGAGCTCATCTTTATCTTCGTTCTTGCAGGCACAGATGTTCAGGATTCCCCCGTTTTCCATGGCCTGAACGCCATTGAGGATCAGGTTGACCAGGACCTGTTGGATTCGCCGAGGATCCAATTTTAACCGAATATCCTCCGGTACCTCAACCCTTAGTTCTACATTGGCCGGCATCTCACCCTTGATCAGTTTGAGTGTATCATCCACGAGGTCCTTAAAGCAAACCTCTTTGAGGCTAAATGATCTTTCTCTGGAAAATTCAAGGAGTGCTTTTACAATATCCCTCGTCCTTTCGACCTGTTTCTCTGTTTCCACCAATAGATCCTTTTTGTATTCCAGGTCACCCCCTTCCAGTTCTTCGAGCAGGATTTGGACAGAGGTGGAGATGTTATTCAGGGGGTTATTCAATTCATGGGCTACACCTGAAGTCAGGGTCCCTAGAGAAGCCAACTTTTTGGCATGTATAAGCTGTTCGTTGCGTTTGTTTAGTTCGTCGATCATATTGTTCAGGCTGTTCACCAGAGATTCGAATTCGTCTCCGGTAGTTATGGGAGGTATATTCGCGTAATCTCCTACAGCGATCTTGTGGATGGCACCCTCAATAGACTTTAAGGGGCGATTGACATTGAAGATAAAAAAGAGGATGGCAAAGATAGATAAGACAAAAATTCCCAACAGGGCCAAAAAGTGATAATTCCTTGATTCCCTGATGAGCTGATTCACATAGCGGCGTTCCTGGGTGAGGATGGCCTCTATATCCTCTGTGATTTTTTTACCGATGCCTCTGATGAGTTCCTGGTGCTGTGAAAAGCCCTTAATCAGGTCTTGGCTGATCTCGGGGGAGCCCCTTGGCTGATGGAGATTGAGTAGATTGGACAGGGCCTTTTCGTATCTGCGAAGGTCATCCAGCCTTTCATCCAGATTTTTTGAGAGGGTGAACCGGCTATAATCCTCAATGATGCTGCTCAGTTGTTGTTCTCCCTTATGTACATAAGACAAGGCTTCTTGTAGATTGTTAGGTTCCATATAGAGGAAATAGTTTTTCTCGTATCGGCGGGCCTCAAGGATAGTATTGAAAAGGTCACCTTTCTTTTCCAGGATTTGGAGCTTTTGATTTAGGAGCTGGTGTTTATAGTAGTTTAAAAACCACATGGATCCACCAAGGATCAGGAAAAGCGAGATGGCGATAATGATCTTTTTTCTCAT
>CAYVMN010000163.1:0-10371 GCA_964452575.1 uncultured Desulfobacteraceae bacterium
AGGGCCCTCTCCCCTGCCTGGCAGAAACTGTATTTAAAGGTAAGGGGGCGTGCCATAGGCTGTGAAGAGTTTGGGTTACGTCCTTTGGAAAAAAGACCCTCGCGGTCCTCTCCCCTCCTTTCAAGACGCTAAAGTGTTACCATTTCTTACAGCTGGAAACGAGATGTCCACCGAGTTACGGTTTCTTTTGACACACAACTTGTTTTCCAGTAAGATCCCAAAGAAAAACGACCTAATATCGGATGGCCGCCTCGGATAAACGAGAGCACTGAAAGTGGCTAGAATGGGATGATCGTTCTTTGTATGAGGAGGGGAAAATGGAATTTGAGACATTTCAGGACATAATGACATATGCCATCGAAAAGGAGAAAGAAGCGGCCTCTTTTTATGAGAAGTTGAGCGAGCAGGAGACGTTTTCAGGGATAAGAGAGGTGTTCAAGGAGTTTGCAACAGAAGAGAGAAAACATGAGGCCATGCTACAGAAATTCACTAAAGAAGGGCTGGCAGAGTACAAGATAGAAAAGGTCCCTGATCTCAAGAGAAGCGAATACCTGGTTGACGTGGAATATACACCTGGGATGTCATACACGGATGTCCTCCGCCTGGCGGCGAAGCGTGAGGAAAAGTCCCGAAAACTATATCATGACTTTGGTCAAAAGACCCACAAGGAGGACCATAAGGCCCTCTTTAAGATGCTGGCCCAAGAGGAGGCCAGGCACAAATTAAGGCTCGAGACCATGCTGGATGATTACCTGGCCAAGATGGGGGATTAAAGGAGGAATTAGGGTATGGATATACCGCAGAGAATGAAGGCCGTTGTCTTAATGGGTCCAAACCATTTGGAGGTCAAAGAGGTGGAAACACCTTCAGCTGGGCCACAGGACGTCTTGATCAGGGTGGAGGCATGTGCAGTCTGCGGAAGTGATGTAAGCCTCATTGAAAAACCGTGGGAGGGACAACCCCCATATGGGTCGTTCATCATCGGTCACGAGTATGCCGGCACCATAGCGGCCGTTGGAGAAACGGTGGACGAGTTCAAAGTCGGAGACAGGGTGGCAGTGGAAGCAAGCTATGGATGCGGGAGGTGCAGAAACTGCAGGCTCGGGAACTATACTGCATGTCTGAATTACGGAAATCTCGAGCGAGGGCATCGCGCAAACGGGTTCACCACAAACGGTGGATTTGCTCAGTATGTAATTAACCATATAAACACTGTTCATAAGATCCCCGATACAACTAAATTCGACGAGGCAGCGCTAATCGCTAATTTGGGTTGCGTCCTATATGGATTTGAGACAACCGGCGGATATGTGGTTGGAGATGATGTGGTTGTTATTGGTCCAGGCCCCCTGGGGCTGATATCAGTGGGGGTAGCCAGGGCGCTCGGTGCGGAAAGGATATTTCTTATTGGGACAAGGGATAGCCGCCTGGAAGTGGGTAGGACGATGGGGGCTAGTCGACTTATCAATGTCAATAAAGAGGACCCCCTGAAGGTGGTGAGAGAAGAGACCGATGGCAAAGGAGGGGATCTGGTTGTGGAATCATCGGGGGCCACTCAGGGCCCGCAAATGGCAATTGAGATGTCCAAACGGATGGGCGCGATATTGCTGCTGGGATTTTCTGAAGCGCCGGTTCCCGTGGATCTTGCCATGTTGGCCATGCGCAACATACACATTTACGGCATAAGGGGCGAGGGATGGGCAAACTGCTCACGGGCAGTGAGCCTCTTGAGAAGAGGGGAAATATCTTTGAGACCTTTGATCACCCATTCATTTCCTCTGCTGGAGGTAGAAGAGGCCTTCAGGACTTTCAAGGAACGGATCGGGGGGGCAGTAAAGGTCATCGTTAACCCCAATGTCTCCTGAAGGGATGACAAGTAAGGTGAGCGTTCAGGTGCGAATCTAATTGATCCGCCCGACCTCCTCCTGAAGACCCTTTTCCCTGTAAGGAGATAGATTCTCCTCTGCTTTAGAACGTCTAACATTCCTTAGGATCTCATAGGTCAGTTTTATCCCTCCGGATTCACGGCTACACTTCCGCAAGTGTATTGCGTCTTTTTCATGATTAAAAGGAGGCACTGCCGAGGCAAGATTCTTCTTGATCTCTAGCGCTGCCATCTTGATCATTTCGCTCTTTTTATCCTTACCTATTTTGACAGCTATCACTTATTCCACCCATCGATTCTTACATGGATTTCTTGTCGACCAGGAAACCTTTCCTGACCCCGCTTTGACTTTCCTATTCTCTATTGCCGCATCGAATTCTCCTTTCAAGATCAAGAAAACCAAAATTCGGAACCCATGCCGGAGGCAAGCTTATCAAGTATTCCCAAAATCCTCGGGGTTCATCTTTTCCAATATCTCTTGCCACTTCTTTCCCTGCTCCGATTGATCTGCGGGTTCTGCCTCCAGATCTATCTGTACGCTTTTGGTGATCACCTCTTCTGATGCAAGAATAGGGGCACCGACTCTCAGCGATAATGCGAGTGCATCGCTTGGCCTGGCATCTATGGAGATCTCTTTCCCGTTATGATTGATATATATCAAGGCATAATATGTAGTATCTTTGAGAGCAGAGATTACGATCCTGCTCACCTTGGCACCTATCAGCGCTATGATGTTTTTGAGCAGATCATGAGTCATTGGTCTTGGAAATTTGACGCCGTCCAGTTCACAGACAATGGCATTGGCCTCAAGAAACCCTATCCATATAGGTATCGTTCTATCTCCATCGATCTCCTTGAGAATTACAACTGGGCTCTTTGTTGATGAATCAACCGCTATCGCCCATATAAGCATTGGCCTTAACAAAACTCAGCCTCCCTCGGCCTTTGTGGTGCTTACTTCATCCGTTTCAATTTCGGTCCTCAAAAACCCCGCAACCATGAGTTCCTAAAGGTTCTACAGCCGCATAGAACACTCGATTGCCAAGTGTGAATCTCCGTCCCTTCCACCTGAGAACCTCTGCCTCCCTTATTTTCCAGTTCTTTGATGCGAAGACACGGGGCCCGATTGGGCCTGCTGCATGGATTATGGGTTGTCTTGGAGGCCCATCAGAAACGGCGGCCGGCACCTCGTTCGCCGGGGCGGCGTCCTTCTGAGCGGGGGCGAGCCTTATCGACCTTAAGCTGCCGATCCTTCAGTGGTTTGCCGTTCAGGCTGTCGATTGCCGCCAGGGCACTGGCTTCGTCAGCCATCTCAACGAACCCAAACCCCCTCGATTTGCCGCTGTACCTGTCCTTGATTATATTGACAGATGAGACCTGACCAAAGGCCTCAAAGGCTTCTCGCAAATCGTTTTCTGTGGCATCGAACGATAAATTGCCCACGTAGATATTCATTCTAACCTCCGTGATCCATAAATCCTTTCAGCGTTCCAATTAACCCTGATGTTGCATTAATCGTATTCCAAATTGACCTTCGGACTCCCTGTCCCCCGTCTTTGGACTCACCTCATTTTCGCCAGTGGCTTATGATAGTGCCAACCCGACCGCCACACCTCTTTTCAAAAGATGTACGAATTACGGACTTTCCGGAAATGATAACCATAGATCGCAAAGGTGATGGCCATTGGCAATAACCTGGGGCGACGAAACAGCGTCCACCACAATAGCCGCCAATACTCCAGCCGCTCATTACCAATAATGCCTAGTCGGATAACCGAGCGAAAGAGTGCAAGCAAACGTTGGAAGTCCAGTGGTACTTCGAACCTCGGAGGCCTGTACTCTTTCAGAAATGCCTTGACACGCTGGTAGTAGTTTTCAGGAGAATAAATATGGCGTATTATGCTCCTATACCCTTCACGCAATGAGCTGAGGCCCATGCGGGGAATTATATTTGTTGTACCGTCTACGTTATTTCCTGACATGTCCCCTAGTAAGCGGCCCTCTTGTTTCAAACGTCTGTAAAGTCTTGTCCCTGGAGGGGCTTGAAGGAGCCCGACCATGGCTGTTACGATCCCGCTTTTCTGTATAAAGTCAATCTGCCGCTGGAAAACGGAGTGGCTGTCGCTGTCGAACCCGACGATAAAGCCTGCCTGAACCTGCAGTCCAGCTCGTTGTATCCGTTTTACGCTTTCGAGCAAGTTCCGGTTCCTGTTCTGCTTCTTGTTACATTCAACGAGAGATTTCTCCTCTGGGGTTTCAATTCCGACGAAAACCGACTGAAAGCCTGCCTCAACCATCATCTCCATCAATTGTTCATCATCGGCCAGATTAACTGAGGCTTCGGTGTTAAAAGGTATCCCTCTGGTCTCTTTCTGCCATTCGATTAAGGCGGGGAGGAGCCTGGTCTTGAGATATTTCTTGTTGCCGATAAAGTTGTCGTCCACAAAAAAGACCTGCCCACGCCATCCCAGGCTGTAAAGGGCATCCAACTCGGCAATAATCTGCCCGGCGGTCTTTAGTCGTGATCGGTTGCCGAGCAAGGCCGTCACGTTGCAGAAATCGCAGTCGAAAGGACAACCCCGTGAAAACTGTATGCTCATCGACGCGTATCGTTTCATATTGGCCAGCCCCCACATGGGAGCCGGAGTCTCACGTATATTGGAGAACTTAGATGTCTTGTAAATACGCTTGGCACGCCCCTGCTCCAAATCCGCTAAAAAGGGGGGGAGAGTCAGTTCTGCCTCGTTCAGCACAAAGTGATCGACCTCTCTAAACTGATCGTATTCGACGGTAAAGAGGGGGCCACCGGCAACCACTTTGAGACCCGCTTTCTTGCACCTGGCAATCGTTTGACGCGCCGACTCCCTTTGGACGACCATTGCGCTGATAAACGCATAATCAGCCCAGGCCAGATCTCTTTCGGTCAAAGGTGTCACATTGACATCAATTAGACGTACAGACCAGTCTCGAGGAAGCATCGGCGCCACTGTGAGCAAACCCAGCGGGGGGAAAGCCGCCTTTTTGCGAATGAATCTGAGTGCGTACTTGAAACTCCAGAATGTGTCTGGGACTTCAGGGTAGATTAAGAGAATTTTCAATTGGTCTCCTTAGCTTGTAACCGTCAAGGGAATCACTATCTCTTGCTAAATGTGTCGAGGCTGGTTGCCTTTCCGCAAAAAGAAGCAGGAGGTAAGTGGGGGTATTTTGAGGTTTCTCTTCAAAAGGACAGCCCCCGGATGGAGGATCAGCCATTGAAACGAAAAACTCTCATATATCGAACGTCAAAAGAATGGTAAAGTCAAGAAAAATCGGTTTTGGAGGTATGTGCCTCCTTATTTCATTTCTGTTAGTCTTTGCACTTGGCTCCTATACCATCTACTTCTATTCTCCAAACAACAGAAATCGTAACAGTTTAGCGATCTGAAATCGGGGCAGTGGGTGGTTTTCCTAACCCCCATTGCCCCGTAAGGCCGATTGGAAAAGGGCTATAATGGTACAAGAAATCAAGCTCTTCGATATAGTGTCCATATGTCAAGGAGCAGGGGCTTACAAATTTTTTTTCATCACCCAGATGATTGTGCCCGGTTCTAGTTACTGGAACATGGGTTTCGGCCTGGAACCAGGGGCCGTGGAAAGGGATGAAGAGGCCAAGGGGACGATGGTGACCCTGGGCCAGAATATGGCCTGGCTCAACCTTGCCGAACCCTGGGTGGGAGATGCAGCGGCAATACTCAGGGAAAAGGGCTATTTCTGGGGTGGTGTGCTCCCCCGCTGGTTCGATACGGATGGACTGCTTATGTAGCGGAACCTCCACACGCCCTACTGGGACGGAATCCAGGCCGTCTTTGAGCAGGGCAGGGTCATCCTGAATCTCTCTCGATTCGACGGGGATCTTGAGGGGAGTCCACGTAAATCGGGGCTACGTTCCTGAGAGGAAGGGGTTCGAGGTTAAGAGGTTCTGAGCAACAAGGGGGTGGAAAGAATCCCAGTAGAATGATAATGTTCCATAGAGGCCTGCTTACATAGATTACCTGGAGGAAAGTAGAGATGGAAGTAGAAGAGGCGATTAGGACCAGACGCAGCGTACGTCGCTATAAGACCAAACCGGTGTCAAAGGAGGTCATCATGGATCTTCTGAGGGCAGCCAGCCTGGCGCCCTCAGCTACAAACCGTCAGCCCTGCGAGTTTGTTGTGGTTAATCGTTCATACCTGGATAGGCTTGATCGGGTCCTACGGGAGGCCTTTGCCGCCCGAATGGCCGGTATTCCTGAGGCCATGATGCGTAAGGCAATCAAAGATCTCCCCATCCCGGTGAAAAAGGGTGAAGATAAGATAAAAGGGCTCGGACGCTTTTACCGCACCTTGGGTGCGGCTCCAGTGGCGATAGTTGTCCACCTACCCAGGGAAGAGGACCCATGGATGTGGAAGAATAGTATTAGCGATGGGGCAGCGGCTATCGAAAATCTGTTGCTGGCCGCCTGGGATCGTGGCCTGGGGACCTGCTGGTTGACCGGCCCATTAAAGGCCCGAGCCCGGGAAATAGCCGATTTCGTGGGTGTGCCTGAAGATCATGAAATTGTGGCAATTGTCGCCTTAGGATACCCTGATCATGAGCCTGCCATGCCGCCGAAAAAGGACGTAAGCCAAAAGACCAGATGGCTTGGGTTCGACTAGATACTTGGGAGATACGGGTCTTCGAATCAAGGGATTGTAAGATAGGCGGTTTGCAGGCCCTAGGCCTTGGGGAAGGCGATGGCAAATTCTGTGCCCTCCCCTTTATTGCTTTTAACCCCTATGGTACCCCCAAGGGTCTCAACGACCTTCTTGACGAACTGAAGCCCTAAGCCCTTTCCGTAAGGGTCAATGGCCTTGGCCTCTTCTGAGCGAAAAAACTGATCAAAGATCCTGGGTATGTCTTTCGCGTCAATTCCGATCCCTGTGTCGTTCACCGTAATCAGAATCTGATCTTCTGAAGCGGAAGCGCTTATCGTGATCTTTCCTCCCTTTGGGGTATATTTTATGGAGTTGGTGACCAGGTTATTGAGGATCTTCTCCATATCATCCTCAGTCCCCATCATGGTTAAGTCTTCATCCGGCAACGCAACATCGAGGGACAATCCCTTCTCCTTTGCGTTGTCCCTGAAAAGGTCCACCACCCTCTGTATATGTTTCTTTACCGAGAGGGGAACCCATTTGATGTCTGCATCCTTGGTTTGCCACTGATAGATGTCCAAGAGGCCTGTCGATACCTCCATAACAGACTCGATACGGCTATACACCCTCTTGATCATTTCCTGCTGTTTGTCGGTGAGAGAGCCAACGTAACCCTTCAACATGACCTGTAATAGCCCATGGATGGCCATTAGAGGCCCCTTCAACTCATGGGTCATCATCATAATGAAATCGCTTTTCGCCTTATCCTGCCTATCTAATACGTCATAGATCCTGGCATTTTCTATGGAGATCGCCGCCTGGCTGGCTAGGGCTGAAATGAAATCCTGTTCATACTGGCTGAATTGCCTTCTCTGACTGGTGTATAAACGCAGCGTACCCAAGACCTTGTCTCTGCCCTTTAGGGGAAAAGACAACATGCTCACGATCCCCTCTTTATGGGCCTCTTCAGGATATTGCACCGCCGGATCAGTAGAGGCATCTAACACAAAATGAGGCTCTCCTTGAAGGGCCTTTGCCAGACTCCTGTCCGACTCCACCGGGCCTTTATTGATGTATGTTTCGCTCAATCCTCGGGAACATACCAGCTCCAAACGGTTCGTTTTTTCTTCCAACAATCGGATAGCGACTCCTTTTGCACCCATCACATCCATAATAGTCTGGCAGATAAAATCAAGTCTTGGGTGAAGCCCGAGGGTAAGGCTGATGCCTTTGGTAAGCTGATTTAGCAATCTGAGATCTCGATTGTCTTGTTCAAGCTTATACTGGATTCCCGTAAGGGTGAACACCTTTTCCTTTAGGTGCCTGAGGGACAATATGACAAAGGAGCTGGAGAGATAAAGGACTGCGTCGAAAAGGAAGAGAAATATCAAGACAAAAAATGGGTGATCCTGGACATCCCGTGGTACAAAGGATGAGACATATATATGCGGAACAAAGCCCCCTAACTCCAAAAGCGCCAGGCCGTTGACTGTGAGGGCAATTAAGTTCAGATAAAAGACACGTGCCCGTTTTTCCAACAGGACCCCGCCCAGAATCACATGAAATAGAAAGTAAAAGAGGAGGGGGCTGGCTATCCCTCCTGTATAATGAAAGGTGAGGGAGACGAAGGCCCAGTCGAATGCAAACTGAGAATAGGTAAACCACACTGGGGGGGAGTTGTACTGACGGGCCGCCCCTTTCTCAATGGTCGATATGTGAAAATAGAGAAAGGCATTGAACAGAAAGGCAATGGCGCTAAGAAAGAAAACCTTTGAGGCAGGGATGTTGAGGTGGATGAATCTGTTCCCCAATACCGTGACCAGAACCACCACCCCAAGAAGGACCCATCTCAGAAGGATCCACCATTTCTCTTTGGCGAGAGGCTCATCTCGGCCAATCTCGTAAATAAAGGCCCTTATCTTCTTAAGGACCGGATGGTCCATGGAGCACCTTAGCCCTCTTAGATCAGTTTCTTAACCTTTTCCAGTAATGCCTCGAATCGGATCGGCTTCTCCAGGAATTCATTAACTGGCAAATAGTCTTCATCGGTCTTGGGGGAGAACTTCATGTCCATTTTCTGGGATATGCCCGTAAGCATGAGAATGGGAATATGTGAATACGCGCTGTATTCGGATTGGGGGTCCCTGCTTCTTAGCTTGTAGGATACTTGAAACCCTTCAGTTATGCTATCCATCATAACGTCAAGGATAATCAAATCAGGGTGAATCTCCTTAACAAGTTCGAGGCCTTCGGTGCCATTCTTGGCGCTGTGCACCTCATAGTCATTTGCCTCTAGGGTAATCCGGATACCCTCAACCAGGTCAAGGTCGTCATCAATAATCAGAATCTTCGGCTTGTCCATCCTTAGCCTCCTGTCTTCTAATTCATTCTATAAGAAAACGCAATGGGTAGAGCAAGAAATGCAGGGATCATAGGCCCTGACAAGCATTTCCGCCTTAAGTTCTATTTCGTCTTTGTGCTGATCCTTTATCTGAGGGACCAAGGCCTCCAGGTCCTCCTGAATATTTGCATGGTTCTGGTTAGTGGGGATAATACAATTTGACCAAACGCATTCCCCGTCCTTGTTATACTCGTATTCGTGGAACAATATGCCTCTCGGGACCTCAGTGGCCGCGCTTCCCCGACCGGCCTTGATAGAGACCGATGGTTTTTCATCCCTAATTCCATCCTTCAAGAGGTCATCTATGAGACTGATGGATTCGTCTAAGGAATGTACTACCTCAACGAGCTGTGCGATATTGTTCATGAAGGGATTGCAGTTGGTTGGCCGCAGGCCAAAATCTGCAGCCACTTCCTTTGCGGTGGGGCTGATTTGGTCATAGTTTAGGTTCAGTCTTGCAAGGGCCCCAACCATATAGGAGTTCCTCTTATGCCTGGTGAACTTTGCGGTGGAATGCGGGACCAGATACTCATTGGTAATCTCTTTGTAATGATTTACTGGCCATGTCCCTCCATCTGTGGAGGCAATATCTCCCTCATAGATTGCGTATTCGTTCGGGTGTTTAAGGGCGATATATTCCGTCTCTCTGGAAAAGCGGGGGAGCTTTCCCGTGAGTTTCTTGAAAAGAGATGCCACTGCCTTCACATCCGGTACCGCTTGCTCAAGCCTGTTTCTGATCTCTTCCAGTTCTTTCACAATAGGCCACCTGGCAAATCCTCCCACCACGGGCCGCTGTGGATGGGTCGTGCGACCTCCCAGGATGTCCGACATCTCGTTGGCCAGGCGATGGAGCCGGACCACACGGAGCACCTCCTCTTTGTGGGTGGAGGCCAATGGGATAACGCTGGGGACTCCCAAGAGATCCGGGAGCACGAGGTAGCCGAGATGAAGGACATGGCTCTGCAGGTTCTCGGCGTGCATGAGAAGCCTTCTGAGCCTCTGTGTCTGTTCTGATACGCTCACGTTCATGGCTTTTTCGGTGGCCTTGAGGGAGGTGAGGGTATGTCCTATGGAACAGATTCCGCATATCCTGGACGTAATATGGGCGATCTCATACCATTTGCGGCCGCGAAGCATTGCCTCAAAAAACCGGGGCGCCTCCACCACCTGCCATTGGCACTCTTCTACCCTGCCATCCCTTATCTTGATGGAGATGTTTCCATGGCCTTCTACGCGGGTAACGTGGTTCAGCTTAATGGTCTTTTCTTCATTCATTTTGCCACCTCCGAAAACCCAGTATAAAGCCGAAATCTCCCAAGAATATCTTGCACGCTAAGGTGTTGAATTGCAAGGATTTCCCTAAGAGAATCGGTATTAGGGTGGTCCACTAACCCCCGACATCCCCAACAGAAGCTCCCTTCTGTTATACAGC
>CAYVMN010000164.1:0-10340 GCA_964452575.1 uncultured Desulfobacteraceae bacterium
ATGATCTTCGGTTAATCGAATAATATTTTAGAATCTTAAGGGCGTCCCGTTTCCAGATTCAGTGTGCGAGACAACACTCTTCTTGAAAGCTTAAACTGCCAAAAACATCTAATATGACCAATAACTTAGCCATTTGCGATTTGAAGAATATCTCTTGAAAGTACAAATTGAGACCAAAAAGGCGTTAAACTCGGGCTAGAAGGCCTGAGGCAACAAAGGCATCCAGCCGACGCTCAAAAACGGGCGGCTGATGCCTGGCGTTGGGCAGGGCCACTGCAAATCAGCCGTTGTGCCTTTTGGAGCATCGGGCGAGATGGATAGGGAGGTGAAGTATGGGAGAACAGCTTATTGTGTCAGACCCAAAGGTAATGATGGGTAAACCCGTCGTCGCTGGGACACGTATCACTGTTGAGCTCATCTTGGAGAAGTTGGCGGCTGGCGAAACGGTTGAACAACTACTGGAAGCACATCCCCGCTTGACACGCGAGGCAATTCAAGCTGCACTTCTGTTCGCGACCGAGGCCTTACGTGCCGATGTAGTGTACCCAGTTGCTGAGGTAGCGGTATGAACCTGCTCGCGGATGAGAGCGTAGACGGTCCTATCGTTGACCGCCTGCGACAAGATGGGCATCGCGTGTGGTACGTGGCGGAAATGGAGCCAGGAGTTTCAGACGAGAATGTTCTTGAGCTGGCAAACGAGGAAGAGAGCTTGCTGCTGACGGCAGATAAGGACTTTGGGGAATTTGTATTTCGGCAAGGTCGTTCGATACCAGGGATTGTACTCATTCGCTTGGCAGGTGTTGCACCAAGTCGTAAGGCGGAGATCGTGGCGTCCGTTATCCGTGAACATGGCAGGGAATTGCCCCATGCCTTTACGGTCATCACACCCAGGCTTGTACGCATTCGTGCGGTGAGAGGATAGGTGTAGGTGGCCTGCTCAACAACGGCTTGAAGTAATGGGGTCGGGCCATGGTAACTTCATTGATGGCGACGCCTATATTGTCGATTACGATGATTACCATTAGGAGTTTTACAATGCGAAGAATGATAAGACGTCCAACACATCCGGGCAAAATAATAAAAGAAGATTATCTTTTGCCCCTGTCCATTACAATCAAGGATATGGCCGAAGCTCTTGCTGTTTCAAGGAAAACACTATCTAAGATAATAAATGAAAGAGGGGCTATCACACCAGATATGGCTTTGCGCTTATCCCGTGCCTTCGACACCACTCCTGATTTTTGGCTTAATTTGCAGAAGAACTATGATTTATGGCAAGCAGAGACAACATCAAAGGAATGGCAAAAAGTAAAACCATTCCCATAGCATATGCTCCACCTTAATTCACTGCCTAACAGCGAACAAATCGTTTGAGCGGACAGCAAGGGGTGAGGGATTTTCGCTATTGCCACCTGTTGAGTTGAAGTTGGTTTTATCCAAGATATCGTTTCCCTTGCTGCGCACTCAGGTCGGTCGTGCGTTTCAGGGATGGCACAGGGCTAGCAAGGTGGAAGTCCGTGCATGAGGTGTACGTGGAGCCGAAGGTTAGGAAAAGGGCAAATCGAAGAACTCGGACTCTGAGCGGGTGGCATCATGGGGAGGTGTGGTCTGAAGGAAGCCCAATCCAAAAGCGCTGGGCGACGAATCCGGCTTGAAACAGGATAGTTGATTCCTGACAACGTTGGGATGGTGTGGGAAGAGAGGTGCCGTGAGGCCCCTTCCTATCCCGATTAGGTGGAAGAATTTTTTCAGGAGAACGATATGCAGCGTCAAATTACAGTCAATTTAGGCAATCTTGTTCTTTCACTCTCCGATGCTATGGATTTGGCAAGTCCTTCATTAATCCAACATCAACAAAGGGCGGCATTTGTTGTATGGGAAATGGGAAAGGCCGTACGTCTGCCAAATGAAAGATTGGAAAAGATTTTTATAGCCGCACTGCTTCATGATATTGGCGCTTTTTCATTGGAGGAAAAAATATCTCTTCGAAACTCTGAAGTCGACAATGTCGAACCTCATTGTATACGTGGTGACATTTTACTGAGCAATATACCTTGGCTGAAGGACGCGTCAAAAGTGATCAGATTTCATCACAAAGAATGGCAACATTGGAAGGAATCAATTGAAACTCCCCTTGTTTTCGAGTCGCAGTTATTATTTATTGCCGACTATCTCGAGCGTCAAATAAGGCGAAAGCACTACATTCTTCATCAGCATGAAAATATTATCTCAAAAATAACATCCTTATCTGGTTCTTTATTTCATCCTCAGGTTGTGGATCTTTTCCGCATGGTCTCTGATCGCGAAGAATTCTGGTTGGATTTACTTTCTCCCAGGTTATATTCTCTTCTCCTGCACGAAGGGCCTTTCAGGAAAGTAGAAATAGACTTTTCGGATATAACGTTAATATCAGAGCTTTTTCGGAATATAATAGATTTCCGTTCTCGTTTTACTTCAACGCATTCTTCAGGTGTCGCCGCATCAGCCTCTATCCTGTCAAGATTGTTTGGTTTGACGGATACGGAAATAAAGCTTATGGAGGTTGCCGGGAATTTGCATGACATAGGTAAGTTGGCAATTCCCAATAGTATTCTTGATAAACCTGGAAAACTTACCAAAGAAGAGATGGCTATTATGAGATCACATACATACTTTACTTATTCGGTTATTAATACTATCGGTGGCCTCCAGCAGATTACAGAATGGGCTGCTTATCACCATGAAAGACTTGACGGTTCTGGATATCCCTTCCATTGTACAGCTGCCGAACTAAGTACCGGAGCACGAATACTGATGGCTGCGGACATATTCACTGCACTGGCTGAAGACCGACCGTATAGAAGGGGAATGAATAAAGAGGAAATTGTTCAAATTATTAAGAAGTTTTCTAATCGCGGTCTTTTAGATTCGAAAATTGTGAATCTTCTTTTTGACAATTATGAGAAAATATTTTCCTATGTAGCTGAAAGACAGGCTATCGCAAGTGAGTTTTACGAAAAACAATTTGCTTTCATTCATTAACGAATTATGTCGTGATGGGATGGGTCGGCCGTACGGGAATAGATAGGTTGAAATGGTGAAGGTGATGTAGTGGGAAATAGACGTGTGTAGTGGAGTGGATATAGGTGCAGAAGGTGCAGAGTAGAATAATCGGAGGTGCTATGAGCTTATTTTAAACAACCGATTGAGCGCCACGAATTTTCTGCACCTACGCCCCCTCTCCCCGCGGGTCAGCGCCGCGATTATAGCGGAAAGGAGAAGCAAACGTGGAAAAAGAAGCGATTGAAAAAGAAGTAAAAGACCAGTTCAATCAACTGGTCTCTGCAATAAACCAGAAGGATGCCGATGCATGGTCTGAGTATTATAGCAAAAATGAGTTTTTGTCAGTGATCGTTGGCACAGATTATTATGATACCCGAAGTGCATGGGTTAAATGCCACGTATAACTACACATAATGACTCCCTTTATGTTCGGTCAGAATATTCTTGATGGGGAAGGGGGAAGCGTGAGTGCAGAAACTATGCATTCAGGCTACCGGTATATCATCCAGCGCATGACCCTTCTGTGTGCGTTTGCGGTGATTCTGTTCGTTGTAGCCGGAACCCTTCGTTGGCTCCGGGGCTGGATCTGGGTTGTTTTGATTCTGTTCTTGGAGACCAGTACGCTTATCATAATGGCTAAGCGAGCACCAGAAACGCTCAAACAGCGAGGTTCGCGACATGTCGGTGTGAAAACCTTTGACAAAGCGTTCATGGTTTGCTGGCTGGCCCTATCGCTCATTGCACCTGTTGTCGCAGGTCTGGATAAGCGTTTCGGTTGGTCTCACATGCCAATGGCTACACTTTATTGCGGGCTCGTTCTGGTGACCTTAGTCTGGCCATTAGGCACATGGGCTATGGTCGAAAACGAACACTTCGAGCAACTCGTACGCATTCAAACTGATCGTGCCCACCGTGTCGTGACGTCCGGACCATACCAAATTGTGCGGCACCCTGGGTACGCAGGGGCTATCGTGGGGACACTGGCTACGCCATTGATCTTGGGCACGTGGTGGACGTTCATTCCTGCCGGAGCAGTGGCACTGTTGTTCATCATTCGAACCGCGCTCGAGGATAGGACCCTCCGCAATGAGCTGGAGGGTTATGAGGCCTATGCTCAGCAGACTCGCTATAGGCTCCTTCCTGGCATATGGTAGGACGAGGAGTATGAGCGCCCAATGAGGCGTTCCAGCGGGTCGCTAGCGATCCCGGTGAACTTCATTCGTTATGCCGCCGCTTGCGCGTCGTCGTGAATGTGCAAAGTGAGCAGGATATGATAAGAGGAGTCGAATTGACCGATGCCTATGCCATCTGTGCGATTTACAATCCTTATGTGACAGAAACTATCATTACGTTTGAAGAATCGCCAGTGTCACCGAGAGCAATGACCGACCGGATCAAAGAAATCACGGAGACATTGCCATGGCTTGTTGATTGCGAAAAGGGTGTTTTGAAGGGTTATGCCTATGCCAGCAAATGGCACTCCCGCAGTGCATACCGGTATTCAGTAGAGACTACAGTATATGTAGAGCGATCGTCTCAGGGAAAAGGGGTTGGAATGTCGCTTTACTCTGAGTTGCTGACTCTGCTCCGACGACTTGGTCTGCACACCGCGGTGGGCTCCATCGCTTTACCAAATGAGGCCAGTGTGGCTCTCCATGAGAAACTCGGCTTTCGAAAAGTCGCCCACTTTAGCGAAGTGGGTTTGAAGTTTGGGAGATGGATAGATGTAGGACACTGGCAGATACATCTAGGCGATTCTCCCCAACGTCCGGCTGCAGGTTAGGACTCTCAAGCTCGCCGAACATGAGCCGAGACGATGGGTCCGGCGCTCCGCGTCGAACCCATCCGGGCAGGTGATGAGCTAAGGAGATTTGAGGTAATGGGGTCGGGCCATGGTAACTAAGTGATGTCCATGGGATAATTCTGAATCTGTTTTCCTGAATTACACCTATAATGCGTTTTTGGAGGGCCGTAAAGGCCACTTTAGTTAGGTATACAGTCAAGTCGACCAGAATATTTCTTTTGACGAAATCCTCCATTTGATGGATGAGGGTGGGGAGGCCAAATGTGTTGCGTCTCTTTCAACTCCCGTGAGTATGGATCTCCACTTCTCCGGGGTTTACACGTCAGCGCATAAAGCTCCCGCCTGTTGCACAGATGGTCTGGCCTGTCACATACTCTCCCTCTTCAGACCACAAAAAAAGGGCGATATTCGCAATATCTTCCGGTGTCCCCTTCCTGGGATAGGGGATGCCTTCGCTCATCCGTTTTATCTCCTCTTCAGGGTAAATGCGGGCAAGGAATTCATTGTATATAAAGCCTGGGGCAATGGTGTTTGCGGTGATATGGTTAGTTGCTACCTCCAGAGAGAGGCATCGCGTAAATGCCATCATTCCCGCCTTTGCGGCAGAATAATGGGCCTGGCCGTCCTTAAGGCCCATAAATCCTGCAACTGAGGCGACATTGACGATTCGGCCAAAATTCTGCTTAATCATGCTCGGAAGGACTGCCCTGCACACGTAGAAGGTTCCCCGAAGGCAGGTGTTGATGACGAGATCCCAGAGCTCGTCGCTCATATCAACAACGGGTGAGAGGCGATTGATGCCTGCGTTATTGAAAAGGATATGTATATTATCGAATCTTTCTAACCCTGCCTGTACAGCCCCCTCGACCTGCTCACGGCTATTCACGTCGCACTGCAATGGAAGGGCCTCTACCCCAAACTCCTTCTCAATCTCCGAGGCAACGGAAAAGGGCCGCTTTGGGTGGGCATCGGTCAGGATTATCTTTGCACCCTCTCTGGCAAATGTGCGGGCAGTGGCCTTACCAATCCCTGCCCCTGCGGCTGCGGTCAAAAAAGCTACCTTATCTTTCAGTCTCTTCATCTCATTCACTCCTCCTGCCTATTGGTCTTATGGTTGTTGACTAGAACGGGAATCCAGAAACCGGCTATAGCAAGACACTCGCCTCTATTCATTGAGAACATCCCAGCCTTTCTCTTGTAATATAGTCTGGTAGGGCAAATATGTATCATGTAGCAAAGTGAGTTGTTAACAATAGTAAATTTATTCATTCCACGGTATAGGCAATCATGTAAGTGTGTCAAGGAAAAAGTGCTCTTTATTGACCGGGAGTTTTCCCTTGACATTATTTCAAATATTAAATATTTTCTCATAAAAAATAATACAATAGGAAAAATGCGTATGAAGGATTCCAGTGTTGAGGCCATAGTGGATGGCATCGGCGATAAGATCCAGATGTGCCGTAAGGAGGCGGGTCAGACCCTCAATCAGCTGGCCAAAAAGGCTGGAGTCTCACCGGCCGCAATTCATAAGATAGAAAAAAAAGAGATGATCCCGAGCATAACGGTCCTTATGAAGATTGCAAGGGCCTTAAACAGGGGGATTGGCTTTTTTACCCAGGAAGACAATGGATATTTCCATTTCAAGGAGAGACTTGAGGTGGTTAGAAGGGACCATAGGCGGGTCCTTACCAGCCCTTCAGGCTCCAGGATGGAGGTCCTTGCAATGTGCCTCGAGGGCGGAAAGATGGAGAGTTGCATCTTCACCTTCGGGCCTGGGGCCAATAGCGGACTGCGGTCGGATTCGCACAAGGGGGAGGAACTCTTTCTGGTCCTGGATGGGGAGATGTCTTTTGTGGTCGATGAGGAGTCCTATATACTAACCGAAGGGGACAGCATCCATTTCAATTCTGAAAGGCCTCACCGGTGGTCAAACTGCGGGTCAGGGGATCTCAAGTTTTTGTGGGCCATGACCCCGCTGCCCCTCTCTTCGCTGGACAGGTGGATCCCGTAGGAGTGCGGAATTGGGAGTTCGGAGTGCGGAATAGGGAAGGAGGAACGACGAACGACGAAGGAAGAAGGAGGAAGGAGGAAGGAAGATTGACGAGGGACGAGAGGGGTCATGCATGGCCATGAAAGAAGTCGGAAATCATCCTAATGAATTGTCAATGATCAATCGTCCTTCGCCGATCTTCCTTCCCAAAGGGGGGGTTAGATGGAACTGGGTTTGAATGGCAAGTCTGTACTGGTTACGGGTGGGGGCCGAGGGATCGGCCGGGCAATTGCCCTTGGGTTTGCCCGTGAAGGGGCCTGTGTCGGCGTAAATGACCTGGTGACCGAGAGGGCAGAAGCAGTGGCCCGGGAGGCCGGCGCACTGGGCGCTCAGGCCATGGCCTGTCCGGCTGACATTACCCGATATGAAGAGGTGAGTCGCATGGTGAAAGAAGTCGTGGCCCGCTTCGGTGGGCTCCATGTGCTTGTCAATAACGCCGGGGTAGGGGATCAGGGGAGGCTTTTCCTGGATCAGACCCGTAAGGACTGGGATCGTGTCCTGGGAGTGGGACTCATGGGGACAATCAACTGCAACAGGGCGGTACTGGAGCATATGGTCAGGCAAAAGAAGGGAAAAATCATCTCCATTGCCTCGGATGCCGGCAGGGTTGGAGAGACTCGCATGGCCGTCTATTCTGCCTCCAAGGCCGGGATTATTGGTCACTCAAAGGCCCTGGCCAAGGAACTGGGACCTCACGGGATAAATGTCAACGTGGTTTCACCCGGGGCCACGGAGACGGATACCACCCTTGAGAGACGAAAGGTGCGGGAGCAGGAAATGGGAAAGGAAGAGGCGGATGCACTGCTAAAAAAGATCCTCAATGCCTATCCCTTACGCAGATACGCACAACCCGAAGAGATTGCAGACATGGTCCTTTTCCTGGCATCTGAAAGGGCAAATTTCATTACAGGACAGGTCATCAGCGTCAGCGGGGGGTACTGCACGGCATGATTTTCTATCTCACAGATGAACAACGGATGCTGAAAGAGACGGTCCGAAGGTTTCTGGACAAAGAGATAATCCCTATTGCCTCGGAGCTGGATAGGGAAGGGCCGCTTAAAAAGGAGAGGTCACACGAGCTATTGGGGCTTTTGATACCTTTCGGATACCTAGGAAGCACCATTCCAGAAGAGGACGGAGGGGCCGGGCTTACATTTCTGACTTACGGTCTTCTGATTGAAGAGCTTCGACGGGCCTACGCATCGCTGGGGGGTGTTGTAGGTATCACGGCGAGTAGCGCAAGGACCATCCATCGGGTCGGAAACCCTGAGCAGAGGCGCAGATACCTTGGCCCGTTGCTCAAGGGAGAGATTGTGGGGTGCTCCGGAATAACCGAGCCAAATGCCGGTTCGGATGTGGCAGGTATCAGGACCAGGGCTGTTCGGTGTGATGGAGGATATCGGATCAGCGGGACCAAGATGTGGATCTCCAACGGGACTATTGCGGATATAGTGATCACCTATGCCTCCACTGACCCCGGATTAGGACCCAGGGGAATTTCCCGCTTTATCGTTGACAGAAGAGAAACACCTTTTATCTCCAAGGAGATAAAGAAGATGGGAGTTCGGTCTTTCCCCACGGCAGAAATCGTCTTCGAGGATTGCTTTGTGCCCCAGGAGGCCCTGTTAGGAGATGAGGGAAGTGCCTTCAAGGGGGCACTCAGGAACATTCAGATTGCCCGTTGCCTGGCGGCTGTTTCGGCAGTTGGAATCGCCCAGGCCGCCATCGATTCATCCGTAACCTATGCCAGGCAGCGAGAACAGTTCGGGAGACCCATCGCCTCGTACCAGCTCATCCAGGAAATGATAGCAGAAATGGTGACAGAGACAGAGGCCGCCCGACTGCTGGCTTACAAGGCCCTGGATCGCATCGATCAAGGGGGCAAGTTCATCCAGGAGGCCTCCATGGCCAAGTATTATGCCACCGAAGTGGCTGTTCGCGTCACCTCCAAGGCCATTGAGATCCACGGGTCCTATGGTCTTTCCGAGGAATTTCCTGTTGAGAGATTCTTCAGGGACGCCAGGGTCTACACAATCCCTGACGGGACAAGCGAAATCCAGAAACTGATTATAGGCAGAGAGGTCTTGGGGATATCGGCAATTACATAAAGGCCACTATCGAAGAGAAGAAGGCAAAAGGAAAGGTGCCGGTCAAGGAAGGACTCTTTCCATGGCCACTGCCTGAGGACGGATCAGCACGGCTTATGGGGAGTCGATGTGAGAGGTGCGGCCAGAGTTTTTTTCCAAGGAGGGGCACTTGCCCTGACTGCCAGGAGGAGGGGGACCTGAAGGAGATCTTCCTGGGCCGAGAGGGCAAACTCTATACATATACTATTGTTCGTCAGGCCCCGGCAGGCTTTAAGGCCCCCTATGCCACGGCACTGGTGGACCTTCCCGAGGGGGTTCGTCTTTTTGCCCAACTTACGACAGTGGATCAGGATAAGATCCGCCTGGACGGGCCGGTTGAATTGACCTTCGGGCCGATTGCCATGGACAAGGAGGGAAATGAGATAATCTCGTACCTGTTCAGACCGGTGGAGAAGTCTTGAGGATTGAAGAAGGCCGGGAAACCCCAAGACCAGGAAGTTTCATATGAGAGATGTCTTTGTCATCGGTATCGGAATGGTACGATTCGGCAAGTTCCCCGATATATGGGTAGAGGAGCTTGGACGAAGGGCGATCCTGGCGGCCATAAAGGACTCTGGGGTTGACCCAAAGAGGTTTCCGGTCGCCTATTGTGGACACTCCCACCAGGGCCGGGTGGCCGGGCAGAGGGCCTTGAAACAGGCAGGAATAAGCGGCATTGAGGTAGTGAACGTAGAGAATGCCTGTGCCGGCGGCTCCACCTCATTTCGCCAGGCCTATATCTCGGTTGCGTCAGGGCTCTACGATCTCGCCCTGGCTGTGGGTATGGAGAAGGTGGCGGGAGGGCTGCTGCCTCCCAACCCCGAAGACCTGGATGGTTTGCAGGGCAGGGTCCTCCCGGGTCATTATGCAATGAAGGCCGTTCGGCACATGTATGAGTATGGCACCACCCACGAGCAGCTTGCCATGGTCTCTGTAAAGAGCCACCGCAACGCCTCCATGAATCCCCTGGCCCAGTATCAGGAGCCGGTCACGCTGGGTCAGGTCCTGAAATCGCGCATGGTAGCGGACCCCCTGACACTCCTCCAGTGTTGTCCCACAGGAGACGGGGCTGCTGCGGCAGTACTTTGTAGTAGAACAGAGGCCGAGGGGTCAGATCATCCTCGGATAAGGGTGGCCGGGTCAGCGGTACGTTCCGGAGGGTATGTAGGCAGCGGTGACGACATCCTCGAATCCCGGCTCACCAGGGAGACCGCAAAGAAGGCCTATGAGATAGCCTCTGTGGGACCCGAGGAGATAGACGTGTGTGAGTGTCACGATGCCTTCACCATGGGGGAGAGCCTGCACTAGGAAAACCTTG
>CAYVMN010000165.1:0-10280 GCA_964452575.1 uncultured Desulfobacteraceae bacterium
GAAGAGGGGGTGCCAGAAATGGTGAAAATACTCAAGGACCTGGCGTGGAGGCGCGTATCCGACTGGCTTGAGTAACGGGGCTGGGGGTAGGTAACCCTGAACCAGGAACCATTGAACCTTTTAACGCTTACCAAAAAAGATAGCCGGTTTAGGTACTGCAACTTGTTATTTGGGCCCGGTTGAAGATCTGTCGATGGGCGTGGTGAAGATCATGGAAGGTTACAGGAAAATAGCAACACTCGAGAATGAGTTTGAGGCGCAGCTCCTTGAGTCTACCCTCATGGAGCGAAATATCCCTCACATGCTGAGATCCTATTATGACACCGCCTTTGACGGGTTATTCCAGACTCAGAAGGGGTGGGGATATGTCAGTGCCCCGGAGGAGTATGTGGACGAGATCAAAGAGATACTCTCCGACCTGAGGCAAAATGATGTGGGCCCCCAAACGTGATTGGTTGTCAAGGTGGCGATGATGTGCCCTTCAGGAATTGGACCTTACAAGGACCTTTATGTCTATCTGCTCAATGGAAGGGTGAGTAGATATGATGGAGAGGCTTGACCGAGTGCTTGACCTGGGAACCGGTAGCGGGATTTTGGCCATAGCCGCGGCCCTCCTGGGGGCAAAGAGAGTGGTGGCAATTGACGTGAATCCCTTGTGTGTAAAAACGGCCGGGAGGAATGTAGGTCTCAACCACCTTGAGGAGAAGATCCAGGTGGTTGAAGGATCAGCAGAAGAGATGGCGAGCGAGCGGGCGGAGCTTGTGCTTGCCAACATTCATTACGAGGTGATAAAGGGGCTTCTCAAGAGAAGATCTTTCAGAGAAAAAAAGAGACTTATCATTTCTGGGTTGATGAGAAGCCAGTACCACGACGTTCGGTCGGGACTGGAAGGGCGCGATTTCCGTATTCTCCGTGCGTGGGATCACGAGATGACATGGTATACGGTCTTGGCCTTGAAAAAGGAGGATGCTAATGCCCGGTGAGGAAAGGATTGCCATTGAAAAACCTAATGGCCATTACTGTTTCGCCTGCGGAACCGCCAATCCCATTGGTCTAAAACTTGACTTTTATCGCTCCGGGGAAGCGGTCTGTACTGATGTCGTCTTGGAGAGGTTCCATGAGGGATGGGAGAATATAGTCCATGGGGGTATCATATCCACACTGCTTGATGAGGTGATGTCATGGGCAATTATGTATAAGAAAAGGACCCTACTTGTAACGAGGAATATGAATATAAAGTATGTGAGGCCTGTAACGGTTGGGATCCCTCTAACGGCACGCGGTTGGTTCGTAGATGATTCGGAACCTCCCAAGATAAGGGCGAGGGCGGAAATCAGGGACGAGAAGGAAAGGCTCTTGGTAAGAAGCAGGGGAGAGTTTGTCAGGCTGTCAAAAGAGCAATTCTCTTTGATTCCAAAGGAGATAAGAGAGGATATGGTTTCTGTTTTCAGCAACTTCGACTAATTTGCCAAACAAGGGATTATCTGGTCGGGTCTTGGAGCAGGATTTCAATATGGTCGGTTCAAGTCTGGGCAAGAGGATCGTATCCATCGTCAGATATGAGAGGCCTTTGCAATCAGTAAGAAAGGCGGTTGACCTCTCGAGGGGGCTTGAAGGTCTCCCCCGCAATCCAAAGGTATTTGTAAAGCCCAATATAGTCTTTTGGACCAGGGCAGTAAGGTTCCCAAAGTGGGGCGTTATCACTACATCTCGCGTGGTTGAAGACATGGTAGTGCTCCTGAAGGAGCATGGTGTGGATGATATTACCATCGGCGAGGGGATCGTGATCATGGAACCAAAGGATAGAGAAACGCCCACACATGCCTTTAAGACCCTCGGTTATGACATCTTGGAGGAACGCTACGGAGTCAAATGTGTCAACATCCATGAGAGGCCTTTTGAAAGGGTTGACTTGGGCAAAGGAGTCACACTCAATTTCAATTCCGACTTTCTCCAAAGCGATTTTGTTGTGGACCTGCCGGTCCTCAAGACCCATTCCCAGACAGTGGTCAGCCTGGGGATCAAGAACCTGAAAGGGACGTTGGACATGAAGTCCCGTCAAAAGTGCCACAGCGCTGATCCGGAAAGGGACCTCAACTTCTTTGTTTCAAGGCTTCTAAAGGCCCTCCCTCCCAGTTTCACACTCCTTGATGGCATCTACACCAATGCGCGAGGTCCTGGATTTGATGGAAAGCTAAGGAGGAGCAACCTCTTGGTGGCATCGTCAGACATCCTCTCGGTCGACATGGTGGGGGCCAGGGTACTCGGCTATGACCCGGCCGAGGTTCCTCATCTGGCCCGTGCTGCCCGGGATCTGGGGAGGCCTATGGATCTTTCTGACGTTGAAGTTGTCGGAGAGGCCATTGAGAAAGTCGCCAGGCACCATGAATATTCGTTTCCCTATAACGAGGACGAGACTCTCCCCCTTCCCATGAAGCGTATGGGTATTGAGGGGCTCTCTTACAGGAAGTATGATCTCACACTCTGTACCTATTGCTCATCCCTGACCGGGGTGATCTTGATGGGGATCGTAAAGGCGTGGGAAGGCGAGCCCTGGGATGATGTTGAGGTCCTGAGCGGTAAACTAATGAGACCCACACCAGGAAAGAAAAACACCATTTTGATTGGAAAATGCATTTGCAAGGCCAACAAAGACGACCCCCACATCACCAGGGGGATCGCGGTAAAAGGGTGCCCTCCCTCCAGGAAAGAGATAGCTGAGGCCTTTCATCAGGCGGGCATTCCCATAGATCCGGCTCTCTTGGAAGATATGGAGAGGACACCGGCGATCTATATGAGGAAATATGATGGCAGGCCTGAGTTTGACGAATCCTTTTTCAGGATAGGGTAGTTCCCTACTCCTTCCATCCGTGGACGCCCACAAGGTCCACGAAACGGCAACCCCCCAGGTCTTCCTGAATATGCCGGCCTTTTCTATTGGTCACCTTGATCAATTCCTGGGTGAAACGGTTTCCGATTGGGATCACGAGCCTTCCGCACTCAGCGAGCTGGTCAAGGAGGGGTTTAGGAATCTTGGGAGCCCCGGCCGTTACAATGATGGCATCAAAGGGTTCAAATTGCCTCCAGCCCAGGGTACCGTCAAAGGCCTTGAAGAGGATATTCTTGTAACCCAATTCCGTTAGAAGGTCTCTGGCCTTGATCATTAAGTCCTTGATCCTTTCAACTGTATAGACGGTCCTCGACAGTTCAGCAAGGATCGCTGTCTGGTAGCCGCTGCCCGTGCCGATTTCCAGGGTCTTTTCGTTGCCTTTGAGCTCCAGGGCCTCAGTCATAAGGGCCACAATATACGGCTGGGATATGGTCTGCTTGTGTCCAATTGGGAGGGGATGATCGTTATAGGCCTCTCCAATAAGCGCATCTTCAACAAAACGGTGTCTGGGGACCTTGCCCATCACTTCCAGCACCAGCTGATCCTTGATCCCACGGGGTACGAGCTGATTCCTGACCATCTTTTCTCTGGCCAGGCGATAGTCGTTTATTCCGGACATTGGCTTTCCCTTTTAGTCCACTCTTGGACAAAACCTTAGCACATAATCCACAGCCATGCAATCAGTGACCTACCCCTGTCTCGGCCCCATTTGAGGATGAAAATACTGGACATCCAAATCGCTATGTGACAAAAGCGAAATGAGTGGTGTAGAACATAAGCGAGAGAGGGAATGGATCTCACAGACTCGGCACTGGTTGAGCAGGTCTTGAGCGGAGACAAGGATGCGTTTGAGGAGATCGTGCAGAGGCATCAACACCGGGTCTATTATGTGGCGCTCTCAAGGTTAAGGGATCGATACGAGGCCGAGGATCTGGCCCAGGAGACCTTTATCCAGGCCTATCGCAAACTGGCCTCGTATGATTCCCGATACAGCTTCAGAAGCTGGCTTATGACCATCTGTGTAAACCGTGGGAAGAATCGGTTACGAAGCCTGGCAAGGAGGAATCGGGCATACCGGGCACACCGGGAGGCGTCTTCGGGAGAGCTTCACGGTCTTGATCAGGGGCTTGTGGCCTTGAGGGAAGCGATCTATCAAATCCCGGAAAAGCTCCGTTTGCCGCTGGTGTTGAAGCATGTGGAAGGGTTCTCGTATGAAGAGGTTGCCGACATCATGAGAATCAGTATAAGCGCAGCCAAAATGAGGGTAAGGCGTGCTAGGGATGCACTGGTGCAAAACATGAGACCGGTAACGAGGAACCCGGAACCGTCAATCCGTCAGGGGTCTATATCTTGAGGGATCAAAACGACTGGGTCCATGATATTTTGGACAAAGAAGGACATTTGGAAAGACGGCCACCCGATGAAACCACCAGAGCCGATCGCCTATCCCGGTATAAAGATGTCCTGGGCCTTCTAGAGAGGAATCAGGAGCAGGCCCCTGATGGTTTTGCCGCACGGGTTATGGCCGCGCTGCCTGATCGCACGGGATCTTCATGGGGCAAGAGGTTGCGTTTCTTATGGCCGGAACGACACTTGTGGATCTTCCCGGCACTCACGGGGGCCGTTGCGATGCTTCTCGTCATGCTGGGTATTCGTTTTATCGAGGAGGCGAAGGCCCCAGGGCTGATTCAGTTCACATTTGAGCTTTACGCCCCGCAGGCCAAAAGGGTAGAGGTTGTGGGTACCTTTTCCGATTGGATGCCTGGCGAGATAGTTCTCAGAGGGCCAAGTGTCACTGGTTATTGGCGGAGGGATGTAATGCTACCACCGGGGCGGTACGAATACCTCTATACGGTTGATGGCG
This sequence comes from uncultured Desulfobacteraceae bacterium, assembly GCA_964452575.1. Classification (GTDB taxonomy): domain Bacteria; phylum Desulfobacterota; class DSM-4660; order Desulfatiglandales; family Desulfatiglandaceae; genus CAYVMN01. The sequence continues at coordinate 4,755 of CAYVMN010000165.1, forward strand.
AAAAGCGGGTCCTGGATCACAGGGCGGGGCTACAGCGTCCGGACGGCTTCGGGCAGCGGAACAGTGTGCTTGTGATCAGGCCGGAAATGGCCCGGTACACACAAGGTTACCCATCAGATGAGAACGAGGTTGTCATCCTGACTGAGAGAGACAGGGAAATTTCGTTACCCCAGGAAGCCGGGGAGCAATGGGCGGCTATTCTTCGGGATGGGACTAAGGCCGGTGTTAACGGTGATAGGCTAGAACATGTGCTGGCCCGAATGGCATCTGCCGGCATTTCGCCTCTCCAGGCTCGAACTCTCCTGGTCCCCGTATTTCAGGGAGCCCGATCCGGGATCCCGGTAAAACGTATTATCTTAAAGCTCCACGAAGGTATATTAAAGGGCGTATCCCTTGACCAGATTGCCTTGGTTGTCAAGAAGCGGTATCTTTGTCTGAAGAAGGCAGGCCAGTTGCTGATCGAGGCAGGACTCGGGCATGCCATCGAAAGGGTACCGGAGTTACACGTCTCAATCGCCTTTGCCCTTGAAAGCGGCCAGGACCATTCCTACTTGAGTGAAGTGTTGACGGCAGGAAAGGGGAAAGAGCTCGGCCAGCTGAATGCTGTCATCGAGGCTGGTGAGACACTCCATCATGCGGGTCTTGAGCACGAAGCGCTCAGGCTCATAATCAAAGACTGCCTTGAAAAAGATCTTGAATGGCCAGAGGTAAACAGGGTCGTTCGGCATGTGAAAGAAGGACTCAAACACGGCCTCGACGGGAAGACAATCCGCGCAAGACTTTGGATATGACAGCCAACGGCTCATCGAACGAACTCGGTTCCGGCCTCTAACGCCAGACCTCTCTCAATATCTTCGAGGGCAGTAACGAGGGCCCTCTGACCACCACTTCGGATAAACCGGGCACAGGCCACTACCTTGGGCAGCATGGACCCTTCGGAGAAGTGACCTTCCTTCCTGTAACGATCCGCTTCGATAAGTGTCATGGTCCGGAGGAAGTGCTGATCCGGTTTGCCGTAATTGATTGCGACACCAGGGACATCGGTTGCAATGAGGAATATGTCCACTCCCACTTCTTCTGCCAGCTTTGCGCTGGCCAGGTCCTTGTCTATCACCGCATCCACGCCGCAAAACTTTCTGCCCTCCCGAATGACGGGTATTCCGCCTCCCCCGCAGCAGATTACGATATAGTCCTTCTCGATTAGATCCCTTATCTCCCTCTTCTCCACGATGGTCACCGGTTCGGGTGAGACGACCACACGCCTATACCCCTTATGGGTCTTCACGGTCGGGTAATCCACGGTCCTCCTTTCCTCCTCGGTTAGGATCGGGCCAATGGGTTTGGATGGGTTCTTAAACGCTGGGTCCCTTTCATCAACAACCACATAGCTCAACAGGCTGACAAACCGCTGGTCTTTATCCAGGGCCAATTTCATTAGTTCAGTGTCCAGGGTTGATTCGATCATATAACCGATCCACCCCTGGGTCTGGGCAACCAGTATCTCCAAAGGGAGCCTGGGCAGCTTGTCAGAGAGTTCTTGCTGGATCAGGAGGTGTCCTACCTGGGGCCCATTCCCGTGTGTAATGATAATACGGTAATTCCTGGACAGTCTGGCAATCTGTTTCATAGGCACCACGAGATTCTTGAATTGCTCCTCAACAGTGCCTTCCTGGCCCTTGCGGATCAGGGCGTTGCCACCAAAGGCCACGAGAAGCGTCTCTTTTCTCTTTCCGTTTTTCATGAGGACCTCTGTTATTTAGGCGTAAGGCGTAAGGCGCAAGGTATCCCTAAGGCCTAAAGCCTAACGCCTAACGCCTAAAGTCCATGCCATAGTTGCAGGGCGCGATGTTCCAAGAGCACTCCTTCTAGTGTAGGACTGCCGTGGTCTTTGTACTCGTATCTGACCCTCAATGTGGGCTTGTTGATTGAGAGAAGCTTCGGAAGGTCGATGGGGGTGGCAAAGATTACGAGGTCACATCTTACATCGTTGATGACCTTTTCAAGATCGTGCACCTGTTCTTTGCTGTAACCCATGGCTGGTAACAGTTTTTCGATGTGGGGGTAGGCCTCATAGGTCTCCTTGATGGTCCCTGTCACAAAGGGTCTGGGATCCACGATCTCTTCTGCACCGTGCCTTCTGGCGGCTATGGTCCCGGCGCCGTACGGCATTTCGCCGTGCGTCAGCGTTGGACCGTCCTCAACCACGAGTACCCGTTTTCCTTTGATTTTTTCCGTGTCCTCGGGGATTACCTCGGATTCGGCCAGTATAATCTTGGCCTTTGGGGAGCGCCTCTCGATGTTTTGACGGACCTTTTCTACATTTTCCGGCGAAGCGCTATCGACCTTGTTGATCACTGCAATATCCGCCATGACCAGGTTGGTCTCGCCGGGGTAATAGAGCAGTTCATGGCCTGCACGATGGGGGTCAAGCATTACGATGTGGATGTCCGGAAAGTAGAACGGCGTGTCGTTATTGCCGCCATCCCAGAGGATGATATCCGCCTCGGTTTCTGCTTCCGCGAGAATCTTCCCGTAGTCGATCCCCGCGTATACCACTATCCCTTTTGCCACCAGCGGTTCGTACTCCTCCCTCTCTTCAATGGTACACTGATGCCTCTCAAGGTCCTCGTAGGTCGAAAACCTTTGACATATCTGATTCCTCAGATCCCCGTACGGCATTGGGTGCCGTACGACCACGACCTTTTTCCCCATGCCCTTAATGATGTCACAGACCTTCCGCGTGGTCTGGGATTTCCCGCATCCCGTCCGGACAGCACAGACCGAAACCACGGGTTTCTTGGACCTGAGCATGGTATAGGTGGCGCCTATCAAGATGAAGTCCGCCCCGCCGGCCATAACAGAAGATGCCCTGTGCATCACCTCCACATGAGGAATATCGCTGTAGGAGAAGGCCACCAGGTCTACACTGTGTTCTCTTATCAGCCAGGCAAGCCGCTCTTCTGGATAAATGGGGACCCCTTCCGGATAGAGTTCGCCTGATAGTTCAGGCGGGTAGAGCCGTCCTTCGATGTCCGGGATCTGGGTTGCTGTAAAGGCGATCACCCTGTAACGGGGATTGTCCTTGAAGTATACGTTGAAGTTGTGAAAATCACGGCCGGCAGCCCCCATGATGATTACCTTCTCAACAATCACCTTCCCTTTTTCGAACATGATGTTTCCTCCTCTTCCGCTGGGGTGACTCCGGGAATAAGAGACTGTAACCTTTACTTAATGATCAGTAACACTTTAGCGTTTTGCAAGAAAAGCAGAGGACCGTGAGGGTCTTTTTTCCTCTTTCCTGCCTGGCAGAAACTGTATTTAAAGCTAAGGGGGCGTGCCACAGGCTGGGAAGAATTTGGGTTACGTCCTTTGGAAAAAAGACCCTCACGGTCTGTCATCTTACTCCTCAGTGTTTTCAAAGCGCTTAAGTGTTACAATGACTCCAGCTTGTCAGGACAGACTCAATCCTTTCCAAGGCCCAATCGATTTCATCTTTCTTGATCACGAGAGGCGGGGTGAGACGGATGACATTCTCATGGGTCTCTTTGCAAAGCAGTCCGTTTTTCATCAGCTGTTCACAGAAGCGACGGGCGCCTCCGGCCTCTTCGACAAGCTCTACCCCGATCATGAGCCCTTTCCCCCGTACTTCCTTGATATAAGGGCTTTTGATATCCCGGAGTCCTGAGAGGAGGTACATGCCCATTTCCGCCGAGTTCTCTATCATCCCTTCTTCAACAATCACCTTAAGGGCAGCCCTTGCAACGGCGCAGGCGAGCGGGTTGCCTCCAAATGTGCTCCCATGGTCGCCCGGCATGAAGACACCCAGGACCTCGCTATTGGAGAGAACGGCCGACACAGGGTAGAATCCGCCCGAAAGGGCCTTTCCAATGAGTGTCACATCAGACTCGACACCGTCGTGCTCCTCTGCCAGGAGTCTGCCGGTTCTGCCGAGTCCCGTCTGGATCTCGTCAAGGATCAACATAACATGATTCTTCTCACAGATGGTTTTCGCCTCCCTGAGGTACCCTTCCGGGGGCACGATGACGCCAGCCTCCCCCTGGATCGGTTCGACCATGAAGGCTACAGTGTTGGGGGTGATGGCCTCTTGCAGGGCCTTTGAATCCCCAAAGGGAATGATCTTGAATCCGGGTGTGAAGGGACCAAACCCTTGCCTGTACTGCTGTTCCGTGCTGAAGCCCACAATGGTGATGGTCCTAGCGTGAAAGTTGTTTTCGCACACGATCACTTCCGCCTTATCCGCTTCCACACCCTTCTCCTTATATCCCCATTTCCTCACCGCCTTTACGACCGTCTCTACGGCCTCGGCTCCGCTGTTCATGGGAAGGACCTTGTGGGAGTTGGTCAATTCACAGAGTTGCCTGTAAAGAGGTCCAAGCTGGTCATTGCGAAAGGCGCGGGAGGTTATGGCCAGTCTCTTTGCCTGTTCAATCATGGCCTGCAAGATCTTCGGGTGACAGTGACCCTGGTTGACTGCGGAATAGGCGGAGAGACAATCCATGTACTTATTGCCTTCCACATCCCAGACCCAGATACCCTGGCCGCGATCCAGGACAACGTCGAGTGGTTTATAGTTGTGTGCACCGTAACGGTCTTCCAACTGTACATAGTACTTATTATCCATCAGAATCTCTCCTCTAAGGAAGTTGTCCTTTTTGCAAGAACCGCGAGATTTGGGTCTCTCTTGCTGCAACATTGGGGTAAATAAGAGACAGGACACATGACCGGGTCGTCCTATGGCTGGGAGGGGCAAGAGTAAGATCTCTTGAGGTGCCCTTCACCTAATTTGCGTTTCGCAGTCAGGGCATTGGCGGGCAAACCAGTATAGACTCTTCCCACAACCGGGGCAACGGCCGGCCTTTTCCTGTTCCTCCACCCAATGCTCGATCCCGTGTTTTTTCATGTACTCAAGGTCCTCAATCACACGGGCATGATGGGAGATACCGTTAACGATATGGACGTCTCTGAAGCCTCTAAGCCGGCTGCAGGGAAACTCATTGCACTGAAAACACCACCTCACCCCCTTTTCCGTGGCGCACCTCCGAAAACCGTGCTTGCACTCCACACAGGGGGAGATGACATTACCGGAGAGACAACCGTCGCACCGGATTTTTTCGACTGGAAGGCCGGTATCTTGAGAGATCCTTTTCAGTTGCCCAGAATCATTTATCCGAGAGGCTAGATAGTTGGGGCATGTCCCGCAATAGAGCCCACATATGCCGACAAGCTGGCCTACATCACGATTCATAATCATCACCCCCGTCTCTCTTGCGAAAATCAACTGGGTCGGTCGGCCCGGGTACATTCTAACAGAAGAGACTATAGGACAAGTCCCTGCCAGTGGCAACACAAAAGACAGGGCAAAAAAGGTCGTGGAATAGAGACAGAATATCCCACATGGTTGAAAGGCCGGGGCTGCAATGTTATATTCTGCAGTATTTCAACCTGTGCGGTTAGCCATTAGCCATTAGCGGTTAGCATTAAAAGGCGGTGGAAATGAGAGATTTT
>CAYVMN010000166.1:0-10236 GCA_964452575.1 uncultured Desulfobacteraceae bacterium
TGAGGTAAAGAGGATGTTGAACAGTTTTATCCAAAAGCTAACCGCTAATGGCTAATGGCTAACCGCACAGGTCCGACTTTTTCAGAAGGCTGGGTCATGGATTGGATCAATTAAGGCTTTCTTGGATTCAGCTGCTATATGAAATCAAAGGGATTTCTTGTCAACACGGTTTTGGTATTGCTATCTGTTATAGTTGGGCTTATCGCTTTGGAACTTATTTTTCGTGCTATGATATTTGGCGAAAGCCCATTGTTTGAGAAATTCAGGAACCCTGGCTATTATGCTGACTCTGAGTCAGAAGATCTTTACTGGAAATTATATCATCGCTGGAATGGCGAACTTAAGCCTCCCGATTGTCCCCACCCTCTTCTTGGCTGGACTGGTTATTTCACAAGATACAGCCTGTTACACCGAGATAGCGGGTACATTGGCGATCGAAGGCCTGTCTTGCTTTATGGGGACTCGTTTGCTGGGTGCGTGCCTCCGGCAAAGTGTTTCGATGAGCTGTTAAATAATGATATGGCTTTTGCAAAGGACAACTATTTAATAAATTACGGGGTGGGAGGCTATGGTGTTGATCAGATTGCTCTCTTATGTAAGAAAACTTATCCCTATTATGACAAGCCTTTCGTTATATTCAGTCTTGGGACCATTGGTCTCGATAGATCCATTCTAACTTTTAGAACCGGCCAAAAACCATACTATTCGATCGAAAACGCATCATTGAAATTATCCGGTGTTCCCGTAAACCCTAAACCGGCTCAATTCCTTGAACAAAACCCGCCACGCGTTTTTTCCTACGTCTTGAGAAAACTCATTTACAGCAAGCAAAAATTTTTGCCTGACAAGCTATCTTCATTTCTTAGGAGAGACACAGCTTACACTGAACAGAAAAAAAAGATTAATGAACTAATCCTATTGGATGTGGTCAAAAATTTAAGAGATAATAAGGTAGATTTTGTTTTTCTCGTTTTTCACCCCCTCTGGTGGGACAGGGACAATTTCGGAACTGAGATTGAAAAAGGATGGCGTGAGGCTTTCCTTAAACAGTTTCTTGTCAAAAATAAGATTCCTTATATATGGTCAAGGGATTTACTTCGTCAGGATACGACCTACGATCATAGCGATATTTCCAAATATATCTTTCCCAGTAACTGGCATCCCACTACTCATTATAACACTCTCGTTTCCAATGAGATAAAAAAGATAGTTCTTAAAAGGCCTGATGATTTTTCGGCAAGACGCAAAAGGTATTCGGAAAGGATGGGTAAAATCATTTCCAATACTGAAGACATTATTGGATTAGAGCCCAATGACAAGGATTTCTTCGACTATAAACTCGAATATTATTCAGATTATATAGGATGGCATATTCGTGCAATCAAGCGAAGGAGTGACATCATGCGTGCAGCAGAAAAACAGGCCAGAGAGAAAGGGAAGAGCATTGAGGAGATGCTGGCTCAATTCGCCTTCCATTTCATATATGCAAAGGAAAAGGAATGCAAACCTGAAAAATGGTCGTTAAAGGAATAGACGCCCGAATGCGCTTACGGGAAATCATCTTGTCTTTCAAACGAAAAAATTCAACCTGTGCGGTTAGCAATTAGCCGTTAGCCATTAGAGGTTAGCATTAAAAGGCGGTGGATATGAGCATCGCCGCAGGATCTGCAAGCGAGGTGGAATATGAACTGCTTCTTGCCCGCGATCTCAATTACTAACAGGATGAAACATATAGAGAACTTATTCAGCAGGTCAATGAGGTAAAGAGGATGTTGAACAGTTTTATCCAAAAGCTAACCGCTAATGGCTAAGAGCTAACCGCACAGGTCCAATTCTTTCAGAGAATGGGCAGCATCAGCGATGGTTTCTATAGCCGAGGGGATATGTCATGCCCGGACATTGGCGTCTTTTTAAAAACCTCTCAAGGCCTGTCACAACGGCCGAAGGTCTGGCAGTGGACGATACCCTGCCGCTGTCTGTGGACCAAAACAATTCCCCTCCGATACTCCATCTCTACACCTTCATACCCTCGGTCATAGTGGGGGTATATCAGGATATTGAGGCAGCATTAAAGCTAGACAGGTGCAGGGCAAGGGGTATTGAGTATAACAGGAGGAGCACAGGCGGGGGGACTGTGATCATGGGACCGGACATCGTCGCCCTCGGTCTCGGCAGCCCTGTGGACTACCCAGGGCTCAAGCGCGGGGTCGGGGGGGTCTTTGAATCACTGAGTTCGGTCCTGATACGTGCATTAGAGAAACTTGGCATTCCCGCCTGCTTCAAGCCCAAAAACGATCTTGAGGTAAACGGCAAGAAGATCGCCGGACTATCTGCCGCATCAGAGACCGGCAAGAGCCTGCTTTTTCACACCAGCCTCCTGGTAGACTTTGATGTAGGGCTCATGACAGACATCATGAATACCCCCTTGGTTAAGCTCCATGACAAAGGGTATAACTGCTTCAGCCAGCGAATGACAACGGTAAGGGAAGAATTGAATCAAGACATTGCTGTTGGACAGATGATAGACCTTATCCAGGAGGCCTTTGAAGAGGAATTCAAAATCGAGTTCAGGGAGGACACCCCTGACCAGTGGGAGGCCAGGATAATAAGCCGTTATGTTGAAGAGAGGTACAAGAACCGGGAATGGATCTTCTCCCACAGGCACCCCAGGGCAAGGATGGGAATAGGACGGCTCAAGACAAAGGGCGGGCTTCTGGAGATCTATCTTTCTCTCTCCGGGGCCTCCATAGAAAATGTCCTCATCACCGGAGACTTCTTCTCCAGCACAGAGGACCTCCATCGACTTGAAAACGCCCTTAAATGGACCTCTGTCCGGAAAGAGAGCATAGAAGAGAAGCTGTCTTCAGTGTGGCGGGAAGACATGATATACGGCCTGGATGTACCTACCCTCACCCGGGCCATATTGTTGGCAAAGGAAAACCAGGTCAGACTTTAACGATTGCGGATTGCGGCCTCTGGCCCATAGGGGCCTACGCTCCGGAGGGATTGCGGAATGAAGATTTGAAACTGGAAATTTGAAACTGGAAACTGGGAGGAATGTAATTGAAAGAGATCTATGAATTGGATATATACAGGTTGGCTGAAGAACTTTCTGATTTGATCTGGTATGCATTCGATGAATGGCCCCAGAAAGTTCAACGAACTATTGGATACCAGATTATACGGGCTGCTGACAGCATCGCTGCAAATCTTGCAGAGGGTTACGGCAGATATACCCCTGCTGACAGAAAGCTGTTTTACCGTTATGCAAGAGGGTCGTTCGAAGAGACAAAGGTATGGCTCCGCAAGCTCATCCGCCGGAAGATCATCAGCGATGAGAGCGTCTCAAATTACACGTCGCTCATTGACGAACTGGGTCCAAAATTAAACGCCTTCATCAGAAGCACAAAATAAAAAAGCTTCTCGTATTTCCAGTTTCCAGTTTCAAGTTTCCAATTTCAAGTTTCAAGTTTCCAGTTTCAAGTTTCCAGTTTCAAGTATGCCTGAAACACAAAGCCCTGAGTACGTCAAGATCAGCCAGGCAACGGCCATCTCTCTCGGTCTGATGCAAGGGAGGATGTACCGTGGCGCGGTCAATAGGTGCGTAAACCTCCTGGTCCATTATCCGGAAGGGTGCTCTGCCAACTGCGCCTACTGCGGCCTTGCAAAAAAACGTCCGGGGAGTTACCGGCAAAAGAGCTTTATCCATGTGGACTGGCCCGTGTTTCCCATGGATGAAATCATAGGCGCCATAAGAGACGCCCCTCGTTATGTCAAGCGCGCCTGTATCTCCATGATCACCAACGGGAAATGCCGAACACACACCACACAGATGGCCGCTCGACTGAAGCATGAAACCCCCCTCCCCTTATCTGTGCTTATCAGTCCTACCATAGTTGGTGAAGACGACCTGATAGCCTTAAGAGAAAATGGCGTGGATAAGATCGGGGTCGCCCTCGATCTCGCAACTCAAGAGCTCTTTGATAAATACAGAGGAAAAGGGGTCTCAGGCCCACATAGATGGCAACGTTACTGGGAATCACTGGATATTGGGCTCAGGACATTTGGCAGGGCCAATGTGGGGGCACACCTCATGGTAGGAATGGGAGAGACCGAAGATCAGATGGTCTACATGATGGATAAACTGTGGCGTATGGGGGTCGTAAATCACCTCTTTTCTTTCTTTGCCGAAGACGGCTCCATGCTGGCAGATCGGCCCCAGCCGGCCTGGCCCACATATCTCAGGGTCCAGCTTGCCCGCCACCTGATCGAAAACGGACTGAGCCGTTACAACCTTATGTCATTTGACCCTCAAGGCCGAATTCTCGACTTTGGCCTACCCTCAGACCAACTCGAGGAGACAATCTATTCAGGAACCCCCTTCACCACCACCGGTTGCCTTGGCGCAGACGGGAACGTGGCATGCAACCGCCCCTTTGGCAACTGCCTGCCTGATGCAAAACAATGGAACTACCCTTACTCTCCCAACGAAGAGGAACTAGACCTCATCAGGCAGAACATCTTACCAAAAAACACTTTGACAAGTGGGCTTGAAGCTGTTAAAAATTTGGCCCTGCATTTGGGCCGTTAGCTCAGTCAGGTAGAGCAGCGGACTTTTAATCCGTTGGTCGTGAGTTCGATTCTCGCACGGCCCACCAATTCATTTCAGGGGTTTTCACTGAAGACCCGTGTGCCGCTTTTATAGGCAAAGTCAATTTTTGGCCACAAACTCCAGGCACTCCATCAAATCCTCAGGGGGCAAATGAGGATCGGGATTCTTCCCATCGAGAATGCCTCTCATGCGCTGTTCAATCCAACCTTTAAAATCATGAGTTATCACGTAAAAACATTCCTGACGGATAGCTTCAAGTACCTGGCCTGCCACTTCCTCAGGATCCATACCTCGTTTCAGCCAAAGTTTATAGCCTTCCAAGAAAACAGCTTCCTCCTGGGTAAGTTCCGGAGGAGGAGGGACCCAATTCGGTCTATTTCGCATTGATGAATCTATGATATCGGTGTTGACTGGACCAGGGCATAGAACGCTGACTTTTACTTTTGATGCTCGCATAAGTAATTCGGCGTGTAACGACTCGGATAATGCGACTACAGCGTGTTTGGCCACACCATACAGGGCGTTGACAGAATTGATTATAAGCCCTGCCAGAGAGGCAGTGTTCACGATGTGAGCTTCGGTGCCCTGCTCCAGCATGATCGGCATGAATGTATGTACACCGTTGACAACACCCATCAAGTTGACATTAACCAACCATTTCCAGGCCTCGATTGGAGCCTCCCAGCTATTACGCCACGAAACGCCGACACCGGCATTGTTGCAAAGTACGTGGACTGCGCCAAATTCCTCTAATACCCTGCGGCCGAGCGCGTCAACCTGCCCTGGATCTGAGACATCGGTAACCACCGCAAAAGCCTTGGCCCCGGAATCTTTAAGCGACTTTGTCGTAACTTCCAATCTGTTTTCATCTATGTCAGCAAGAACAACTTTCATTCCAGCTTCAGCGAAGCACTTGGCCATTCCTCGACCTATTCCACTAGCGGCCCCGGTAACGACTGCTACACGGTCTTTGAACTCCTTCATAACCTCCCTCCTTTCCAGGTTCCAGATTCACGACAAAATCTTACTTAATGGCGGCTATAATGGCCTTATTGAGGCTATCCGTCAATATTTCCCTTCCGTCCCCCATAGGACCAGCGAGTCTCCGGTTGAAATAATTGGTATGATGGTTTATTTTAGTGACCCGTATTTTTCATGGCCCAGCCCTTAGGCATTCTAGAAAATGATCAAGTTTTAGGGTCAACAAAATCGTTAGAGAGACCTTTAATCGGCTATCAGCCGGGTTTAGAAAGGAGATAGAGAATGGGGATTCCGGACCTGGACATCGGCCTGACAGACGAACAAAAAAATATGCGCGATATGGTCAGGAGGTTCGGCACCGAAGTGGTACGCCCGGCAGGTATCAAACTTGATAGGCTTCCTGACCCGGCGGATGTAATAGCCGAGGGATCGGTCCTGTGGGATGTCTACAGGCAATTCCGCGAGTTAGGCTTACACAGAAGCACTTTACCAAAGGCCGTTGGTGGACTGGCCGAAGACCTGGATCCAATGTCCCTGATCTTAGCGGCTGAAGAAATGGGCTATGCCGATTCTGGTCTTGCAATCAATTTCGGTGTTGACAGCATGCCGTTTGCCCTGGCCGCCCTATCTCCAGATACGGAGCTGCAGGCATTGGCGAGTCATTACTGTCAAGATACCCGATGTGATCTCGTTGGATGTTGGGCCATCACAGAGCCTGACCATGGCACTGACTGGTTGCTTGCCGACACAACAGAAACCAGAGACCCTGGGATTACCCCAAATGTAAAGGCGGTCTTGAAGGGGGATGAATACATTATCAGCGGTCAAAAATCGGCGTGGGTAAGTAACGGGAGCATTGCCACCCATGCGACCCTGCATGTAAGCCTGGACCTCAGCAAGGGAATGGGAGGTACAGGGGTTGCAATTGTGCCCCTGGACCTGCCAGGCATCTCCAGGGGAAAACCGCGGTGTGACCTACCTGGAGAGCGCCATCCTGCTGCAGGCCGAATTCAATGGCGAAGAGGGGGTCTTTTGCCTCTCCATGCCTGTGACGAACGACATTGCCCTCATACTGGGCCGCGAGGTTTTTGGATACCCCAAGAAGATCGCGAATATCCACCTCGAGCGCAAAGATGACCAGGTGGATGGATGGACCGAACGTAGGGGAGTTCGGTTTCTTGAAGTGAGGGCAAGGCTGACAGGCAGCTTCAACGACCAAGAAGTCCAGAATCTGGTGATGGAGAGAATGGGATCCGAAACGGATCTCGTGATTTACAACTTCAAGTATTTTCCGGCACCGGACAGAGGCGGCTTTGATTACAATCCGCGCCTTATCAAGGAGGTGGTCGAATTTAGGCCCAGTATTGTGGAGATGGGCGAGGCCCAACTCGTCCTTCGACCCTCGGATCATGACCCCTGGGCCGAAATAGAAATCGTCCGGGTGCTGGGCGCCATATACACTGTGGGCAACAATACTATGCTCCCCGGAAGTGTTGTGGCAGAAGTGGATCAAATGGCATTTGCACCCTATGCATTTATGAAACTTGATGCCATATAAAAAAGGTAACAGTTCACCGGAGGAAAAATATTTGACAGAATAGAAGGCCCGCCCTGGTGCGACGTGACTGCAATAACGTATTATCTATTTGATATTTCTGATACAGAAGCCTCAAACCCGACCTTTACAACTCAGGTCTGGGCCAGGGATAGACATGATATAGATCCGGTTTACCCTCGAGTTAATCCTGTTATCCTGTCAAACATAGCTTATGGTATTTTTCACAGATGAACAGAGAATGATTCAAGAAACGGTTGGGAAACTGGCCAGGGAAAAGATCGCTCACCTGGCAGGCGCTGCGGACCAGGCCGGAAGGTCCTCACCGGAGGTATTGCAGGTCCTCAAAGAGAACGGACTCCTGAAGATATCTCTCCCCGAAAGGTACGGAGGCATAGGCGCCGATCACACAACCATCGCCGCAGTCATAGAAGAAATGGCAAAGGTGGATGCCTCCACGGCCATGATCGTCTTTGCAACCCAGACCCTGATCATGGTCCTGCGCAAGTGGGGAACCGAGGGCCAAAAAGAGGACTTCTTTGGCCGAATGTCCCCGGGCGACAAGGTGAACGCCTTTTCCCTGACAGAGCCGAACCACGGCTCTGAATCTGCGTCCATTCAGACCAGAGCCGTCCTCGACCGAGACTCCTACGTGGTAAACGGGACCAAGATCTTCGTTACAAACGGTGACATTGCCGACTTTGTCCTCCTCTTTGTCCGCACTGGCGAGGGCGAAAGACACAAGGGGTTGTCTGCCCTGGTCGCTGAGAAAGACATGAATCAGTTTTCAGTAGGTAAACACGAGGATAAGGTCGGTCTCAGGGGCTCGGACCTTGCAGAGCTAATCTTTCAAGATGCCAGGGTGCCCAGAGAAAACCTGGTGGGCGAGCCAGGAAAGGCCTGGGATATCCTGACTACCACGGCTGCCGATATGCGTGCCTACGGCCCCGGCGCAATGGCAGTGGGGCTTGCACAGGGCGCGCTTGATTATGCCGTAGGTTACGCCAGACAAAGGGTCCAGTTCGGGGTTCCTATTTCCAGGCATCAGGGCATCAGGTTTATGCTGGCCGATATGTCCATCCAGATAGAGGCAGCCCGAAGTCTCCTTTATAGGACCACAGGATTTTTGGATTCAGATCCCCCTGATAGAAATAAGCGGAGCCGGCTGACTTCCGCGGTCAAGTGTTTTGCCTCAGATGTGGCCATGAGAGTGACTGTGGATGCGGTGCAGGTCCTGGGGGGCTATGGAATCATCAAGGACTACCCCCTCGAAAGGAAGATGCGGGATGCAAAGACAATCCAGATCTTTGACGGCACCAACCAGATCCAAAGGATCATTGTGGCAAGGACCCTCTTCTCCTGAAGGCAATTACTCGCCTCGATTGTTGACTTTCCACCAGTAACATGCTAGACACCACCGAGACGCTGAGAGCACTGCTCTCCGCCCTCTGCGGAAAGAAAACTGTTTTGTTAGGACCGTATCTGGGTTAAATACCCGGCGGTGGCCATTTTCAAGCTATCACATCGCCTTAACGATAGCGTCCCCATCGTCTAGCCAGGTCCAGGACACTGGCCTTTCACGCCAGCAACACCGGTTCAAATCCGGTTGGGGACGCCAATGTGCTTCATGAAAGGGGTTTCATACATATTCAGTGAACCCCTTTTTGATTTTCAGGTCCAGTCGAAGATCCCGCTCTGCGAGAGACATCCCGTTTTGCAAACGGGACAACACCGGTTCAAATCCGGTTGGGGACGCCAATAATTTCAAGAAGCTAGGGCATATTAGACTCTAACCTTTTTCTCAGGGAGTAGATAAGCAGTAGACCCTGAATTACAATTTCCTAAAGAGCAGGAACTCAATCCAAAAGGATTTGTTTCTCCTGCTCTTCTTTTTTTACGACTCCTAGGCGCCAGGGCAAGATTTTTCTCTTTGAGTCTTAGATGGCGGCGACTATGCTCTTATGCTTTAGCTTAGGGATTAGATATGTTAGAACCGTCATGCCATGGCTAGCGAGAATAGACGCCCCAGGGCCGCTGCACCATGTTTGAGCAAAAGTACGATTTAAAGGCCGTGTGGGTATGATTTTGCTCGGGCGGTTCTAAGGGTAGCCGAAGTGATGGGGATGAGTCCTGACGAGGTAACGGCCTTCGGCAAACCCCCGCGAACGGTGGCATCGCTATCTCTACTGTGTTTTTGGGCACATCGAAAGCTTGGGATGATCACGATTGAAATTGCGGCCAAGCTCAAGATAGGGCAACCGTCGTTGAGTCGTTCATTGAAAAGGGGAGAAAATAGCAAGAGAGAAGCAATTTGAGCTTACAGGCGAGAATCGCATAAAAGCATAGGCGTCCCGATTATACACACAGGCGTGGCTGGCCGGTCATGCAAACAGGCCGGGTATGATGCTGTTGTCATAAGAGATATTATGGTCTGAAACCCTGTTTGAACCGGACCCGCCGGCCGGTCAGATCTGAAGGGATATCGAAAACCTTCCATCCGGCTCTTCTCCGGGATTTCAAGATTGAGGATTTTCAGATCGAATGTACGAAGGTGATTATTGGTGGCTCCATACCGATCAGCGACGGAAATGGATTTATTGATTCTATCCAATCTGTTAGATCCCCAATTTGACGGAAAATTTTTCATCCAGGAATTGAAACCACTCTTCATATGACCGCCTTAATTCCGGGCGATCCTTCACCCTCCTTCTTGCTCGTGAAATATAGTCTGGATTCAAATAAACATCCCTGTACGCTTTTTTTCTAAAGCTCATCAATTCTTCAAGCCCAGTGTCGGATAGCTCAACGACCGGGAAATCAGAAGTCCATTTGCTCAAATCCCGGTCTTTTATCTTCTCCATGTCCATCCGTGCATGTAACCTTGTTCCCTTGAATGGCACGGCAAATGCGAACCTGTATTTATCTGCAACGAGTTCCCTGGCAAAGCTAACGGTTTGCTCAAGATCCCTCCTCTTTTCCCAGGGAAATCCAAGCATAAACAGGGCATGCACTGATAATTCCACGTTTTTTGACGCCTCTATCACTGCTTTCGTTTGATCAAGGGTAACACCCTTGCCGATATTTTGAA
>CAYVMN010000167.1:0-10199 GCA_964452575.1 uncultured Desulfobacteraceae bacterium
CTGCCTTTCTTTCAAGACGCTAAAGTGTTACCACTTTCATAATCCATGACAAAAAAAGGCGGAACGAGAGAGGTCCTTGAAATAGAGGCAGTTGAGCCAGCGGAGTGCGGGGTGGAACAGCTCAGGCTAATACAAACTGAATACAACTATGCGGATTTTTCAACGAGCGTCTCACCAGCCATTGAACTTGCCTTAGAGCAGAGGCAGGCGGGAGGCACGGTTGTCTTAAACATCTTTCGCGGTGGCAGCATTACTTCGGGCTTTCTCGATGACCCGGAGAAATCCCTTGATCTTGAATACTGCAAAAAACAAGGGATTGTGGTCAGAAGGCGACAAAACGCGGGTGGTGCCATTTGGGGGCCGGACGGCGGGGCCCTGATTGTCTTGTACCTAGATACAAGGTTGCCGTGGGTGCCACTCAAGACCATAGGCCAGGCATTTGGGGAAACGCTGAGCTGTCTGGCAGAAGCAGTTGGTGAGCTGTTCGGCATTGAGGCAGTGTATCGGCCCCTCAATGATGTGGAAGTGGAAGGGAGGAAGCTGATTCCCACCTCAGCAAGGCTCGAGAAGGGGATCTTGACCATGCGTCTTCTGGTCAATGTCGTTACCACTGACCCAAAGATACTAAAGAGGGCCATATTGGCCCCTGCTGAAAAGACCCAGGACAAGAAAATAAAGGACCCCGGGGCCCGGTTTACATGCCTCGAAAGGGAGGCAGGGAGAAAAATCCTCTCTTCGGACCTATTGACAATTGCCGGAAAGACCATAGAAAAGGTCTTCGGAGGCAGGGTACGGCTGGTATCAGGGGAGCTGAGTGAGTTAGAGAAGGAGTACGCTGCCGAATACCAGAAGAAATATACATCGCAAGAGTGGTTTTATGCCAATTCCGAGCGCATGCGATTCCAAAATTCCCCTTTGGATGCCCTCAAGACAGAAGGCCGTCACAAGGCACCTGCTGGTTTGATAAGGGTGACCCTGCTCGTTCGCAAAAACAGGATTTACGACCTCATCATCACGGGTGACTTTCACCCCAGCCCTTATGGGGTTCTTCGGGATATGGAAAAGGCCTTAAGAGGGAAGGAGTGCAATCTGGAGGCAGTATACAGCGAGATCAAAAGGATTCTGGATAGATCCGATGTGGAGATTGCAGGCGTGGAGCTTGTGGATTTCATGGGGGCGTTCAACAAGGCCTTTGGTCAGGTCAGTCTGGAGTGAAGAAGAGCTCGCGGCCGAGCTAAGGCACAAACTCGGTCTGGACCGGTCCATCCCGATCCAGTACGGGATCTGGCTAAGGAATCTCCTCTCGGGAAACTGGGGGACCTCTATCGTTCAAGGCCGAAAGAAGTGCGAAGCATTTCAATAGTGTCTTTTGCTTTTGGGATGTTGTTAGGCGCTGTTTCGGCCGAAAGTGAATGGTACCTTCAATTAGCGCATCCTGTCCAGGGCTTGCTCGACCATCCCTATAGCATTCGGATCCAAACCCTTAACCCTAAGTTCATTCAAAAAACGCATGAGATCAGACTTAATAGCTGCCCTAGTATTCTCTGAGCTTGTCTCCTTGTAGATGGCTTGCTCTGCCTGCAGTAACATGAATAGTTCCCGCAAGTTTCGCGAATCCTTTGGTGGGTCTTTCTTCCTAAGGGTAACCTTTTCCACTTTCTCCGGATCGTGATTATTCTCAATCGGATATCTCGAGGTCTGCGACCAGTAACCTTCAGCTCTGTATACCAGCTGATATTTCTGAATATCCGTAGGAACCACGAGATAATAGACGCCATCGTCATTGGATCTATCATTGTTCTCTTGTTCCCGTTTAAGTATCTCCACCACAGCTTCTCCCTTCTCAAACGGTTTACCTTTATCGCCTTTATACACGACGCCTGTCGCTCTGTTGCCTTCACTCCCATATGGCTGCGCGAGAGAATCCTTTGGTGTAAATAGCGCCAAAGTTCCAAAGAGAAAAAGTAAAAAGAAGCTTTTCATACTTTTACCCCCTGATCTTTGTGGAGAAATGCAATTGCACTTAAAGGAGCCTCCTTAGGAAAGGTTATTTCTGGTTTAGCCTTTGATATCTTCACAATAAGCTCCCATTGCATTGAATCGTCAAAAAAAAGAAAAAACCACTCGGAGCGAGAATTTTCAAACCTCCCCACTTCAAGGGGTTCTTGGTTCCTCTTCAGGATTTTACCCTTTGCATATTTAGGTTGAACGTCCAGTAGCTTGAATCCTTCAAAGGGTTCGATGAGAATCCTCATATGCTCAGATCCCTTTCTCTTTTCAGCCGGTATATTATTTATCCATAAGGAATAGATCCTAATCTCTGAAGGGCCTTTGCCTTTGATATCTTGAATTTTCCAAGAATCCGCAGAGAAGGGAACTGAGGATTTATAAACAGGCTCTACATATGGTTTTGGAGCGAATAGCAAATTACAAGTGGATATTATTAAAGCGATTAATATTGGCCAGATTATGAATCCCGCAACTATCCGGGGGATTCTAGGGAATTTATATACATTTCCGTCCTCTCTATTTATGGAAAAAAGTATCCACCCACAAAAGAGAGTACCTAAAGCACTGAAGATTAGCCTCTCCAACATATAAGGTAGTGAAACCGAAAAAAGTCGAAGAAATTTATCAACGATTTCTGAAAATGCCGCGTACAAGGCAAAACCCTGGGCTAGAGACTCAAAAACTGCTATTAGGGAACAGGTTCTCTCATTCGCTCTGTACCGTATTCCAAGTTTTTCACCTCCATATGCGATATAAAATACCCTCTTAATCTTATCTATAATCCACTTGAATAGCTTCATGTTTTCAATCTATGAATGCCGAAATAGCGCCTAACGTTCAAGGCCAAAAGAAGTGCGAAGCATTTCAATAATGCATTTTGCTTTTGGCCTGTTGTTAGCCGGTGTTGCAGGCAGCATTTGACCCCCCCTGGGTTCTTAGAATGATACTTAACGATCTTGCTTATCGGGGAACCTTTTGAGGGCTTTCGCCCACCGCACCCGCTTGATCTATTTGTCATTTGTTTCCTTCATAATGGCTTCTTTTAGACTTTCCCACTCTTTGTGAACAGTCTCTATTTTCGAGAGCAACCCGCTATCAAAAAAGCTATGTGTGGTCAACGACGCCTCAATTACTCTGTCACAAAGATCAATTGAGTAGAGATCAATCTCGTGTTTTTCTGGTTCCTTGAAGAACATAATCTTGAAATCGTTTCCTTCAATGTGGGTATGTCTGTCCAGAAGGGAACGTATGTTGCTATGACTGTGGGAACACAAATTGTTGTAGATCGAAAGGTATTCACTTGTCATTCCTGCTTTGCCAAAGCGTTCTCGATGCGTTAAGGCAAGATAGCCCTTCTTCTTTAGTTCCTCTAATTCTGTTTTGCTTTCTTCATAGGTCTGCTTGAGATTCACCATTTCAGATATCTTTCCGAGATATGGATTGTTACCTTCTATAGCCTCCCCATAGAGACGAAGCCATTCTTTGGCATAGCTTGCCTGCATGACATTAGCGTAATTGCCGTCTTTGCTTAGACTTCTGAAGTCAGCAAAAGTCTCTATTGCAGTTCTGAGCAGAATTGGAACACCAGAAACAATCCGATTTTTCATTAGAATCGCACAACTATAGGACAGTTCAATGATTCTCATATACAAGCATATTAATAAAAAGTGCTGGCTATTTGTCTTGTCGAAAGTAAGTTCCGCGGAATACTCGATAGATTTGTCGATAGTGTTCTGCAAAAAAACAAAAGTGTCCATATCATGCCTCTTTTTTTGTCCCTATATGGGGGCGGCCAGTTCTTAATGGTTTTCATGGTTTTCCTGCCTGCAATAACCGGCTAACGGTTCGGATTGGCGAAGTCCCGATAAATTCGGGATTTCCCGAAGGGTGTAAACGCCAATCTTGTGTTATCTGCTGTTGCGGGCGCATAGTTCCTGCGTCTATGGAATAAGATGGATGTCGTCCAGGTAAAAGACTTCCTGGCTCGTCCCCATGTTTTGGAACGCGATGCCGTTAATGATAGGTTCCTTTGGGTCAACGATGGCTTCCAGTGGGATTTCCACTTGCTGCCATTGGCCAGGCGATAGCAACGGAAGAAAATCTCTCAACTCAGGCTGCTCGTCGAACGTCGGGGGATAGATAGGCTCCTCCCCTGGGTCACAATCAGACCGCGGAGCGGTGGTGAAGATTTTAAAGTTCTGCTGACCCATGCCGCTCAGGAAAATACAAAACCTAAATGTCTTTAATCGGCGGGTGTCTAGGCCGTAGTGATGAATGAATTTGACACCCGCAAAGTTACTCTGATTGAAATGAACAGACAAAGAACAGTCTCCCTCGCAGACAGGATTATTGGCACAAAAGTCGATCAGGAGGTCTCCAAAAAAGCCCTCCCCTGCATCCCAGGGGTTGACCCGTACGTCATCGTAAATGCGGGAATCGAAGGGAGTTGGTATGAAACTACCGCTTTCCTCCCACACCCCTCCAGGATGTCGCTTAAGAACTTTCAGAAGAATAGGGCAGGCGGCAAGGTTTAATGGACAGATCTCAGGGGGGCAGTGCGCTGGATTGATGTAATGCCAGGCAGTCAACGAGAGATGAAGGGGATCAAAGAAATTGACAAAGGCATGTTCCAGCACATCCGCCCAGTCGGCTGTGCAGGGGACATTCGTTTCCCCAATGAAGATGGGGACATTGTTATCAATGGACCAATCGATCGTCGGCATGAGACGGTCGCGCACATAGTACTCCCACTGGCCAATGGGTCCGGTCTCCTCACCTGGTTGATCGTAGCGGGAATCATTATTGAAGTCGAAGAAGACGTGGGGCGAATAGATGGTACGCGCAGGGATAACACGATCCGTGATGAAGGGAATCTTGCCGTTTTCTATCGGCCAAGCACTTGCCAGTGAGAAGTTGGGTCCCTCGACAAAGATAAGGTGCTTCTCATCCACTGTGCGGACGGCATCCACCACCGACTGGGCAATCGCATGCCAGTTGCACGAACTACAAAGCTCACCCGCCTCCTGACGGACAGGCTCATTCATGATATCGTACCCAAGGAGGGCGGGATTCTCGCCAAAGTGGGTGGCCAAAAGTTTCCAAGTGTGGGCGAGGAGCTGCTGGTGATCAGGACTGGTATCAACACAAACCTGGACCGACTGACCAGACCAGTATTTGAGAAAGTCATGCATGTCGAGGATGACATAAAGCCGGTTGGCGGCGGCCCTTTGTATGACCTTGTTCAGGATTCCCAGGTATGCGGGATCAAGCTCTGTGGGGAGGGGCTCGCCGGGCTGCCATCCAGGAACAAGCCGTGCCCATTCAAACAGGACACGGATAACGTTAAAACCCAAGGCTTTGACAGCCCTAAAATCTTTGGGCCGGGGTGCAAAATAGTCTTTGCCCAGTTCCCCCGGATAGGGATTATCAAAGAAGGTACCGAACTCGAGACCGTTCAGGTTGACACCCCGAAAGAAGACCTTCTCTCCAGTTGAATCAGCGACGATGTCACGCCCCTGAGCATGAAAGAAAGTTCGCCAGGGCACCGGGCTCCAAAAGTCGGCCACGGTCAGGCTCACCTTGCCACTACCGTTCCCCTTATCGCCTGATGCTGTAAACGTGAGAACCAGAGCTATCGCAAGTCCAGATGCCAGCTTAAGAAACGCTCTCCGGTCAATCTCTTTGCCAAAAGCTTCCATCTTTCACATCCTTGTGCCCACAATTGCAGATAACGGCTGTGGCGGAAAAGAAGCTTGAAAGGTTTGGATGTCAGTCTTTTCCGCCACGTTATCTGCCTATTGCGAGCAAATTTCTTTATGGGGGGTATTCACTTGACTCAGGTACCCACAAGATATACTCAGATGCGAAAAACAATCTTGCTGCAAGTAAAGCCGTAGCCAATGAACAACTAAGGTAAATCAAAGAATTGCGCATCGAAAATATTCTATAATTCCGATAGGTTGTAAGCATAACGGACGCTACTTCTAAAATCTAAGAGGCCAGTCGGGCACCAGATGTTGTTTAGGATGGCAAAATGCCTATTGGTTGACACCACAATATGTTGCAGTAGCCTGATTGAAGTGAATACCCCCATTTCTTTATTTCGGTTCACCTTTCAATTTCTAAACCCAATGCTCTCGAATCGCACGTTCCCGAAGGCCCCTCAACAACGCCACTTTTATCCAGAACACATCCGTTGATACCCCGAACTACCCTAACGTTAATTGCCGTGCCTAGTGAGATAAGCTTGACTATATGGTCTTTAGGAAAACCTCCTCCTGCATCTATGGTTCTAACTATGAGCCATCCTCCCGTAAAATCAGGAAAGTCAAGCACATTTGAACTGTCGGTGACCCAATCAGCGAATGGGACATAGCAACCACCATAACCCTCAAAGGTGACCTCTTCTCTATCACGGTCTCTTACAGGGGAACTTTGTACACCACGAAGTATGATTGTATCTGTCAATCCAAAAGGATCAGCAGCTTCAACAGTTAGTCCTGATCCACCGTCGATTCCGATGCTATACACAACCGCA
Organism: uncultured Desulfobacteraceae bacterium; assembly: GCA_964452575.1. GTDB lineage: Bacteria > Desulfobacterota > DSM-4660 > Desulfatiglandales > Desulfatiglandaceae > CAYVMN01. Next base: position 6,548 of record CAYVMN010000167.1, read on the forward strand.
TCGTTGGGAGCATCAAATCCAGGCCTCAAACCCACCTCCGCAGCATCGGCATGGATACCGATGGCCATGATACCAATAAAGATCAGCATTGCACAGACAAGACGTTGATTTTTCATTCTACTCCTTCCTTTCTTTGCCCGCAATGAGCAGATAACTTGTTTCTAATTGCACCGAGGTGCGGATATTTCACATGCTGGCCGAAGATCAAAGCAGTCTCTTCCACCCTTCCACATTCACATTTTATCAATGTCGCCTCCTTCCAAAATGAGATCGTCCGTTGGACTCCATATTTTCCCTAGACTCTTTGTACTCACATGGGTGTACATTTCAGTTGTTTTGCTGCTGGTATGGCCTAATAACTCCTGGATGTATCTCAGATCTACGCCGGACTCTAAGAGATGAGTTGCAAAAATGAGCATTCTATCCCGATCGAGATGCGCCTGCTCCATGTGAGCCGTTTCCCCAAGCCTCAGACCACCGGAGTATATAGTCATCAGAACCGCTTTGTGCTTGATATTTGCTGTTCCGTTTATTATGCGGCTAACTTCTTCTTTGCTTAAGACTTCGGGAAGTTTTTTATCTTTTCTCGGCCTCTTGATCTCATACAGAAACTTTCTTTTCAGCATGCTGCCGTAGTAGAACTTGAGGGCGTTGACGGCCTGGTTCAGGGTGGAAGCTGCGCACTGCTTTTCTTCCGCGAGATAGAGGAGGTAATTCTTGAGGTCGTTCTCGATGATTTCAGGTGGGCTCTTACCCGTATGATTGAGAAAATCCCTATTGAAATAGAGATAGGCTTTTACGATCTTGTAACTGTATTTTCTTGAGACCATCTCACGCCGGAGGTCTTCGAGAGGGTCATATGGGAAGGAAACAATGATATGACCGGGTAAATCATTTGAGATGCGGATTCTGGCCATCAGGCAACCCCAATCCTTTTTAGGGTTAAAGGGAGAGGAGATGGCAATATAATTTTTACGTATAAAATACCATAATCGATGAAAATGTCAATTCTTTTTCAATACAGACAGGCCTTCCTTTGTCAAAATGGGTAAGCTTTCAGTGAACCCATTGTAGCCCTCTCTGAAAAAAATCAAGCATGGTTTTCGATCGGGTCTACTGGGAATAGGAATAGAGACCTGGGCCTGAGGCAAGAGGCATAAGGCCCAAGACTCAAGGTAAGGCATTCATCCAAATTAATTGGAGCTGTGCAGTTAGCTTTCAGCTATTAGCGGTTAGCTTTTGGATAAAACTGTTCAAAATCCTCTTTATCTCATTGACCTGCTGGTTGAGTTCTCTATATGAATGCTCATGGGAATGGAGGCTGCAGCCCTGAGTAGCTGAACTGTAAGTGCAAATCTCTCATTTCTGCCGCCTTCTAGTGCTAACGGCCAATTGCTAACGGCTAACCGCACAGTTCGAATTTATTGAGAAGATACCTTTTCGTTGAAAGGGTTTATATCAAAGCGAGGAGGATGGGCATGATGAGGAGAATCAGATTAGGAAAATCGAGATGACCGCCAAGGACAACGCCAAGGTGATCTTTGAAATTGCCACCGGGACACGAAAGTCGACCAAGACCATGCTCTTGAAACGCCTTCAAGAGGGTTGGTTGATAACCCACTACGAATAGCTCTCCCTGGTCTCAGGGGTATGAGAGAGATCGGAGGAATTTTTATGTCCATCAGACTTCGATGGCTGGGTACTGCCTGTTTTGAGATCTGCCTCCCCGATGGAGAGACTCTCATTATCGACCCTTATATGGATGAATCCATCACGTGCCCTATTCGCTCAGAACAAGTGGAGAGGGCCGACCTCATCTGTATTAGCCATGGTCACTTTGACCATATCCTGGATGTTGGGCGCCTTGCAAACCGCCTAGGCTCAGAGATCATTTGCAGCCGTGAGGTGGCAGAGAATATTGAGAGACGATTCGGCATCGGCCCACGGCAGATCCGGGCCGTGACAGCAGGCGAGGTATTGAGGCGGGGCCCTATCCAATTAGAGATAGTGAAGGCCATCCATATAGACAATCGGGTCTACTTCGCACAGCAGTTAGGGATTGAGCCTTCGGAGGCTATTTCCACCGAGGACATGGTGAGAAGGGTCTTCAATAGCATCCGGGATCAAGGGGCCAAGGAAAAACTGCTTGCCCATATGGGAAAGTACCCGGCTGGGGAACAGCTGAACTACATCTTCCGGTTTCCCGGGAATCTGAGGCTCTACTTCTTCGGGTCCGTGCCTTCACCGGAGCTCTTTACGATTGCAGAGGAATCGCAGGCCCAAATCCTGGTTCTCCAGATTCTGAGGGGCATGGAAGAAGGGGCTGTGGAGGTGGCCATGCGCAGCGGGGCGACGGTGGTCTTTCCATCTCACCACGACCCCTTCTTCCCTGGTCAAAAGGTGGCTGACATCCGGAAGGTCTGCTCCCTGTTTGAGAGCAAAAGGAACGTACGGCTCATCGAGATAGAGGCCGGCAAATGGTGTGAGATCGACCTGATTGTCAAGTTGTGAGGTTCAGGGCCGAAACAAAAAACCCGCCCTCATTGCCTCTTGAACACGACATCCGCAAAAAAGCTCTCGCCCGAGGTATCGGTATGCTGGGAGTTTATCTGAATCCTGATGCCAGCGATCCTCGGAGGTTCGTCCCTGAAGAGCCTCTTGTAATCATCATAGGCATTCCTGGTTTCGCTGATCCATTTGCCGGTTTCGCCGACCCCTGAACGGACTACAATCGCCTTGATGGTCATAAAGGGGGGCGCCCACGCATCATCTATCAGACCCTGAGGCGCAGTTGTATCCCAGATATAAGCGATAACCTTTGAGTTGGAAAACGCGATAAAAAGCTGGGCTGCCTGGTCATCGGTCTTATGGCTTCTGAAATCCCCCCCTTCAGGCAATTTGGTCACTTTCCACTTCCAGGAAAGGACCGGATAGTGCTGAGGATTCACATCTACAGATTTCTGAAACGAGAATGATGTATCCTGGCTCCTAAGGCGAAGGGCGCTTATATCGCCGTCCCTAATAACTGCAAAATCGGCCATACCGGATCTTTCTTTGAGCTCCCATCCCTCCGGGATACCATCCTCGTTGACACCCAAGGAGAAATCAGCTACCACCACGCCCTGGGAGGCCCAGGCGGCCGAAAGAGACAATAGCAGTGTAGAAAATAAGAAACCCCGCATGAAATTCTGAAATGACATGGATTGCCTCCTTCATATAGAAAAAAGCCCCGTCTGCTGTTCCACCAGACTAGGGCATAGATCTATCAACCCGACCAGAAATCTAAGTGGATAAGATGAGCACCTGGCTACGCATCCTCATGGAGCCAATAGGCCTCTGCTATTGTTGAGGCGGTAATATAAGGAGATCACGGTGCCATGTCAAGCTCAAAGGGAAGACAAAAAGCTACAATGACAAGAAGGTACCGGCTGAGTTGGGCCTTACCGAGCCTCGGCCCGGGTCAGGCCTCACCCTTGACTAGATTGCTTGATTTCTCCTATACTGCCTCCCCTAAGAGGGTCGCATATGGTCCGTTGTAGCCTGAATAGGGCTGATCAGGCCTTATCAGGGGAAGCAATAAAAGGCCAAGCTTTTTCGACCTGTGCGGTTAGCCATTAGCCGTTAGCCATTAGCGGTTAGCATTAAAAGGCGG
>CAYVMN010000168.1:0-10099 GCA_964452575.1 uncultured Desulfobacteraceae bacterium
GCCGTTCTATGAAATGATGCCGTCCTTTACGTCCTTTGGAAAAAAGACCCTCGCGCTCCTCCCTCCGGGCCAGAGCCGGCCTATCTTTCAAAGCGCTAAAGTGTTACAAAGAATCGTGTTTCTTTCAGTCTATATGCGGGATCAGTATTTACCCCCGTGCTCTTTCTTTATCTGATCGCGGTCGACCTCTCCGTCGTCTTTCTTAGGGAGGGATTTCACAAACACCACATGCTTTGGCTTCTTGTAGCGGGCAATCCTGGATGCCACAAAATCGATCAGTTCCTGGGGCTCCAAAGACGCCCCCTCATTGAGAACACAGACGGCCTTGATGGCCTCTCCCCACTGCCTATCAGGAACACCGATCACACTGACCTCTGAAACAGCCCCGTGCTCAAGGATCGCTTTCTCGACTTCGGCAGGGTACACGTTCTCTCCGCCAGGCTTTATCAGCTCCTTTTCTGCCTTCCGTTTCACGTACCAGAGATAGCCATCCTCGTCAAAGCGACCTATGTCTCCGGTGTGGTGCCAGCCGTTTCTAAAGGTATAGGCAGTGTCTGCATCCCTCCCCCAGTATCCCAGGAACACGACCGGGGAACGGACGCAGATTTCACCGGGCGTCCCCACCGGAACTTCCTTATCATAGTCGTCAAAAAGGGCAACCCTGGACAGGGGCGTAGGCCTGCCGGCGCTTCCCGGCCGCTCTTCCATGACCCCACGCGTAACCGGGAGGGCCTCGGTCTGAGCAAAGCCGGTCCCTAACACAACATTTGGGGTGATCTTCTTGAGCCGCATCATGTTATCAGGACTATCCAGCCCTCCCACGTGTCGCAGGCTGGACAGATCGTACTTCCCCCCGGCCTCATCATATTTTTCCAGGAGCATCTGAAGTATCGGTGGAAAGTGAAAGAAGGTGGTGCCCCTTTCGTCTTGTATGAGCTTGAGCGTAGGTTCCGGATCAAAACGCTCCACAATAACGTTTTTACCCCCGGCATGCATCACGGCCATTGCCATTGATAAGGCCGCAATGTGAAACAGGGGAAGGATACAGATATGACAATCATCAGGGCTGAACCCGTTGCCGGCCATTGCCTGCAGGTTAGAATGGATAACGTTTGACTGCCTCAGCAAGGCCCCCCGTGGCTCTCCGGCCACCGCCGCTGTATGGATAATAACGAATCCAGAGTCCATGGGAATGTCAAATTGTACACCAGCGCCCTCCTCCGAATAGAGAGTCTCAAAAGAGGTAAACCCTTCGGGCACCTCGCCCCCCCCGATGGCAAATAACTGTTTGATCGAGTCAATCTTGAGGGCGGCCTCTTTAACGCTCTTTCGGTACTCCGGGCCGGCAAAGACAAATTTCGGGGTACAGTCCTTAAAGACGAATTCCACCTCATTCTGCTGAAACCGCCAGTTTACCGGAAGCAATATGGCCCCTATCTTTGCAGCAGCCCCGTATAAAACCATGAACTCATCGCAGTTGTGGGCCACAACCCCCAGCCTGTCCCCTTTCTCAACACCCAGTTTCACGAGGCCTGCGGCCAGCTTATCGCACTTTTCCTTAAATTGGCGATGGGTCAAACGGACATCCTTGAACACAATGGCATCACGCTTCGGATAGATTTGAGCATTGCGGCAGATAACATCATATAATGTAAAGTCATAAATACCCATAACGCTTTACCTCCAGGAGTCGGTCAAATGGTTAAATGGAGGAAGGGATGACCTATTCTGAGATGTACGGAAGGGGCCAGATTCTGAAATAGTCCCGAATCTTGATCCATATACCCATAAGGCCCTCCGGCTCTAAGATAATGAACAGGATAATCAGGCCACCGAAGACAAACTCCTTCATGGGCCCCAGGTACACAGTGAAGTTGGGGTCATAGACATTGGCGATAAAACTGACCAGAAGATCCAGCAGTACCGGAACGAGAGTGATGAAGATAACGCCAAAGGCTGTCCCCACCATCCTGCCCAATCCCCCTACCAGCACCATGGCGAGGAACAGGATGGAGTGCAGGAAGGTGTAATCCTCAGGGATGGCGGTCCTGAGCAGTCCGGCAAAGAGGGCCCCGGCGATACCCGCATAAAAGGCGCTCACGGCGAAGGAAAGGAGCTTGTATCGGAAGATGGATATGCCGATGATCTCTGCTGAGACGTCATTATCCCGTATGGCGATAAAGGCGCGGCCAATCTTTGAGCGAATCAGGTTCTTACCCCCCCACATCATGATTACCGAAAGGATAAAGAGAAACAGGAAATAGTATTGGTTTTTTTCAAGAGAGATCCCGAACAGGTGTGGCGTGGGGAGTTCAATCCCCCGGATGCCCCGCGTAACGCTCTCCCAGTGAATGATGCCGTATTCGATTACAAACTGGAAGGCCAGTGTGGCGACCATGAGATAGAAGCCCTTGATACGCAGAGAGGGAATGCCAACGATAATTCCGAAAAGGGCGGCCATCAGGCCGGCAATCAGTATGGAGAGCGCAAACGGGCAGTTGAACTCTGTGATCAACAAGGCGGAGGTGTATGCACCGACGCCCAGAAAGGCGGCATGCCCGAGGGATAGGAGCCCTGTAAACCCGATCAGGAGCTGGAGGCCGACGGCGGCAATGAGGTTGATGAGAATGAGGTTCATAATAAAATAATGATACTCATTCGCGCCAATGCCGAACAGGGACCCCACGTACATGAAGCCCACGAGGACAAGAAAGATAACAAACCATGCCCGTATGAACCGGGTTCGAAAGATCCGTTCATCTTCTCGATAGCTGAATACCGCGGTAGAAGAGAAATAGTCGCTATAGATCTCGGAAAACGATCTCACTCCCTTACCTCCTCTATGGCCACCTTTCCCTTGAAGGTCGAGATTCGGCCATCCTCATAACGGATCTCGATGTCCAGATCGTGCTGTGATTTTGCCTGGTACAGGTCTTCAATCAGGGCATTGTATCTCTCATTGACGAAGGCCCGCCTCACCTTCCTGGTCCGTGTCAGCTCTCCGTCGTCCGGATGAAGCTCCTTGAGCAGGACGGCGAACCGCCTGATCCGGATGTTTTCCGGAAACCGTTCACAGATCTTTTCAATTTCATTTCGCACCAGCTCATAGACCTCGCGTCGCTGTGATAGGTCCTGGATGGTGGTATAGGATATCCCTCTCTTCTTGGCCCAGTTTCCTACGTTCTCCAAGTCAATACTGACGATGGCCGTTACGTATTGCCTCTCCCCGCCGCAAACCATAGCCTCGTGAATGTAAGGGCTAAACTTCAGCCGGGTCTCTATGTCTTGAGGTGCAAACCGGGTGCCGTCCACAAGGGTCATGATATCTTTGGCGCGGTCAAACACATAGAGATGACCATCTTCCCCGAAATACCCGGCATCCCCGGTTCGAAGAAACCCGTCTTCCGTAAAGCCTTCTTTAGTTGCCTGCTCGTTCTTGTAATATCCCAGGTGTATATTTTTTCCGCGCACCAGGATCTCCCCATCCTCAGAGAGTTTGACCTCCACATCGGGGATGGCCACTCCAACGGTCTCTGGCCTGACGTCATCTTCCCTGTGTGTCGTGGCAATGCCGGCGCATTCCGACTGGCCAAATACCTGGCGAAGATCCAGCCCCAGGGCCTTGAAATACTTAAAGACCTCAGGTGAAATGGCCCCGCCACCGGTAATAGCCATTCGCACACGTCCAAGCCCCACCTTGTTCTTGAGGGGCCTTAAGACAAGGAAATTGAGGAGCCCATATAGAACGCGGTTCCATTGTCCCGGGTATTGCCCGGCCAGATCTGCTTCAGTACACTTAATGGCAGTTCGGATGCCCAAATTGTAGAAATATCGTTTAAAAAAATCGGCATTATCCATTGCGGCCTGGATGATGGAAATGATGAACTCCCAGACAATGGGGGTCCCACCAAAATAATAGGGTTGTAGCTCAAGGAGATCCTTTCGGAGGGTCTCGGTCTCTTCCGGGAAGTTGTAATGGGCCCCTACCGTCAGAAATCGGGTTACGTTATAAAGCTGCTCACCGATCCACGAGAGGGGGGCAGCTGAGAGGAGTTCGTCCCCTCGCTTCATTTGCACCACTTTGCCGTAACTGTCAGAGGCAAATATGAGGTTTTCATGACTGAGCATGGAGAGTTTGGGTTTTGCGGTGGTGCCAGAGGTAGTAAGCATGATGGCCGGTTTCGTGGGATCTATCTCTTCAGCCCTCTTCAGGATAAAGTCCTCTCGGCCCTTTTCCTCTTTGGCACCTATTTCAAGGACATTTTCAAAACGCTCCAGAAATGGATATTCGCCATAGTAGTGACTCATGCCACGGGAGTCCCAGACAATCACCTTCTCGACCTTGTCCTTGATTGCCTCCCAGATGTTGAGGATCTTGTCCACTTGTTCCTGGTCGCGAACCACTAAAAACCGGGCATCTGAATAGGAAATCAGATATTCCATCTCCTCGGCCAGGCTGTCCGGATAGGCGCCCGTTGGAATTGCACCGGCGGCCATACTCCCAAACTCGGCGATGATCCATTCCGGTTTGTTGTCACCGATAATGCCCACTGTGTCCTGTGGCTTCAACCCCAGGGTCTGGAGGCCCAGGGCGAAACGCTGGACGTCTTGCTGGAGTTCGCGCCATGTCATGGGAGTCCAGACACCATATCGCTTTTCCCGTATGGCCACCTCGTTGGGCATCTCTCGAGCGTTCTTCACGATGAGACCAATCAGATTGTCATCGAGCATGACGAGCCTTATCCCTCCTTCTGTCTGCCCAGATAGGCCTCAATGACCTTCGGATCTTGCTGGACCTCTTCGGGAGATCCCTCTGCGATCTTTGTCCCGAAATTCAGGACACAGACGCGATCAGAGAGATCCATTACGGCAGCTAGGTCATGTTCGATCCAGATGATCGTGACCCCAAGGTCCCGCTGAACATCCAGGATATAGCTGGCGATGTCCTCTTTTTCTTCCACGGCCATCCCCGACATGATCTCATCTAATAGTAGCAGTTTTGGACGCATGGCCAACGCCCGGGCCATGTCAACCCGCTTCCGAACCCCGAGGGGTAGAATTCCCACGGGCGAGTAACGAAAGCTCGAAAGACCCATGAAATCGATAACCTCTTCCTCGATTTTTTTCCGATGCCTCATCTCGTCGCGAACAATATTAGGAAGTCGGAAAAAACTGCCCACCAGGGAAGATTTCATCAGAAAATGCCGACCGAGCTTGATATTATCCAGCACCGTCATGCCGTGAAACAGCTCCACTTTCTGAAAGGTTCGGGCTATCCCAAGAGTGGCAACCACATGCGGTTTGAGATTATTGAGTACCCTTCCCTGGAACGCGATCTCTCCCCGTTGAGGCCTGTAATGCATGTTGATACAGTTGAGGAGGCTGGTCTTTCCAGCTCCATTAGGTCCGATGATGGAGAATATCAGGCCTGCTTTAACAGACAGACTTATGCCCATCAGCACCTGGACGCCCCCAAAAGAGAGTTGCAGGTCTCTTATGCTCAACAGCCCATTTTCATCTGCCTGTGTCATAGCCATCGCTTTCTTCTCTTGTAACGCTTGGCATCTTTATAGCTCTTTCGCTCCCGCTTTCCGGACCCCAGATAAAACTCCCGCACATCTTCATTGGCCAGAAGCTCCTGCGACGTTCCATCAAGGACGATCCGCCCCATCTCCACCACATAGCCTCGAGTGCCGATGTTTAGGGCGGCATGGGCGTTTTGCTCCACAAGCACGATGGTGATTCCGTCTTCGTTCAGTCTCTGGATGATGCCGAAGAGTTCCTCGGTGATCAGGGGAGCCAGGCCCAAGGAAGGTTCGTCCAGCAGCAACATCTTTGGGTTGGTCATGAGGGCCATGCCAATCGCCAGCATCTGCTGCTCCCCCCCCGAGGCATAACCGGACCGCTTGGCCTTCATGGTCCGGAGTACGGGAAAATACCCATAGACCTGTTCCATGTCAGCCTTTACCCGTTTGTCCCACCGGGCGAAAGAGGCCGCCCCCAGGTTCTCTTCGATGGTGAGATACCAGAATACCGGTCGATCTTCCATCACGTAGGTGACGCCGTACCGCTTCATGATATCGGTGGCATCAAGCCCCTTGATGGAGGCCCCATCCATCTTGATGTCTCCCTCGATAATATCCCCGTCGTAAAAATCGATCATGCCGGAGACGGATCGCAGCAGGGTGGTCTTTCCAGCTCCATTGGCGCCGATGACAATCAGGACCTCCCCGTCCTTCACATTCAGGGAAATCCCGTTCAGGACGGAGATGACATCGTGATAGACAACACGAAGGTTTTCAATGGCAAGCATTCTCAGACTCTTTCGATCCTGACGGTCCCGAAAAGGCCGTACGGACGGATAAACAGAACGATTAAAAGGAGAAAGTAGGGCGCCACATCCTTGAACCCGACTAGGCCCAAAGGCTCGATATAGGCACCCGCAAGGGCTTCACACATACCCACAATGATCCCGCCGATCAGTGCCCCGCCAATACTGTCCATCCCCCCAATAAGGACCACGGGAAGGGCCCGAAGGCCCACAAAGCCCATACCCACCTGAAGGGCACCAAAGTTCGATATCATGATCCCTGCCACGGCAATGCAAAGCGCACTAATGGCCCAGACAATCAACAGGATAAAGCGGGCGTTGATGCCAAAGGCCATGGCCTTGGCCTGGTCTTCAGAGGTGGCACGAATAGCCAGGCCCCAGCGCGTGCGAAAAAGGAACACGATTATCAATCCAAAGGTCAAGACGGACAAAATCCCCGCCCAGATCGGGTTAGACAGGAACAGGAAGTCGCCCATCTCGAACGTAATGTCGGGCAGGTCGAGAAAGAAGGGATAGGCGTGGGATCCCCAGATCAGCTGAACGCACCCCCGCAGGAAAAAGCCCAGTCCAAGGGTTACGATGGTCATCGAAATGGGAGATCGGCCGAGCAAGGGCTTGATGGTGATCCGTTCCACCATTGACCCCACAAATCCCGCGGCAAGCAACCCCAGGAAAAGGGAAATGATGAACCGTAGAAAGGTATTGGGGAAAAGGGATGGAAACCTGAGGCCAAAATAAAAGACACAGAAGACGATGAAACCGGCCACAAGACCCGAGGGAATCGCAATGATCAGGCGGACATCGATATCGAAAAACAGGACATAGGAGAAGAATACGAAGATCAGAATTCCCAAAGGGAGGGCCCTATACCAGGCAATGACCTCATTGAAAAAAAGAGTATAGAAAAGAAACGAACCGATGATCAAGAACTCTCCTATGGCGAAATTGAATGCCTCCGAAGCCTTGAATATGATAACGATGCAAAGCCCCAGAAGGGCATAGACCAGCCCTACCAATGTCCCTGAGCCCAGGGTCTGAATAAGATCGATCATGATGCCCTCACTGATCGGCTAATTGTGCTCCCCCCATCTCCAATATTCCACCCACTCCGCGCAGGCAAAATGTTTCTATGGCTACAGAAACGTATCTTCTTAATAAATAGGGGCCACTGTTTTCTAAGGCCCCTTTTCTCAGGCAATTCAAAGGGCATCCCGCACGGAGATCCGCACGGGATGCCTCGCGTCTACCACTTGATCTCGTCCGTATTGATCCAGTCGCTGATAGGGTAAACGCCCCCTGTGGGGACCTGCTTGTCTCCCATCTTGACCATCTTGACCTTTGCCTTGAAGATCCGAAGCATGGGGATGGTATGGAATTTATAGGCGAATGTCTTTCCGCCGAACATCCCTTCGAAATCCCAGACCATGTTATCCAGGGCCTTCTTTACCCCTTCCCGGGTGAGATCGCCTGCCTTATCGGCGTCCTTGAGGGCCTTCTGAAGCATGAGCGCGTACGTCAATCCCTCCATATAGAGAAACATGTCCTTTATCCCCCCTCCCTTTAGCCCCTTCTCGTATTCAGCGGGCCGATACTTCTTGGCAAATTCGTGGGCAAGCTTAACCATGGGGTTGTCCATGGGCGTATTCTTCCTGGGGACGGCATCGCAGAAGGGCCGGGTGGCGACCCCCACGTAGCCGTCAAATGCCTCCTGGCATACGAGGATCGGGAATCTCCCGGTGGTGTAATGGGTTCCCATAAGCTGGGCCTTGGGGATAATCTTCTTGGCGGTCTTGAAAAAGATTGCCGTATAGGCGCCCGCGCCCGAATACCCATGATATACAACATACTGGGCCTTGGCCTTCCGGAGCTGCATGCATTCATTAGTGGCAGACGTGGCAGTATAGGGGTACTCAATCTCTGCCACCACCTTAAAGCCAAGCTGTTTGGCATAGGCGATCCCCTCGGGGGTGCCATCTCTCCCCCAGGCGGTCGGGCTGTAAACAAAGGCGACCCTCGGCTTGCCTTTGCCCTTGTGATTCTCCTTGATCCACTTCATGAGGACCTTTATCTGATTTCCGTACGTTGCCCCCAGAGAATAGTAGTAAGGGTACTTTGACGGACCTCCCTCTTTTCCAAAGATCTCTGTGGAATAAGAGCCGTCCAGCCATGGAATCTTCTCTTCTACATTGACCTTTTTGATCAGCGGCTTGAGGCCTCCAGTGATGTACCCGGTGGCCATGAGGAATTCGTCCGGTTTGTATTCTGCCGTGTATTTGTTGAAATTGGCAACCTCAACAGTGGGGTCATAGCGAAAATCCTCCAGGAACCACTTGATCTTCTTGCCGTTGACACCGCCCCCCTCACCGTTTACCCAGTTCATCCCATCAATAAACCCCCAGCCAAATTCCGGCAGGGACCCCACAGGACCGCTCATGGGAAATTGTGAAAGGGTGATGATCTCTTTGGCTGAAACAGGACCGACAATAATGAAAACCAGGGCCAGCAAAATTGAAAAACCGACTACTGCCTTTTTCTTCATGACTGCTCCTCCTCTTTAAGAAAAGGCCCGTCACTGCGAACCTCCTCCTCGGTAAAAGATGGACAACTCCCTTTCTGACTCTCTCTTTTCACCTCCTTTTAAGACGTTTTATTGCCTCTTGAAGCCTTAACTTATGGTAAGGGTCTCGTTTAGACCCCAACTAAGGAATGACAATCCCAGAGATCCTGATCCGGCTCTTAGATTACTTTGCTTGAAATTATTCGGGACTATAAAAAGGGGACATAACAAAGCGGAACATGAGTGAGGGAGGATGTACGGTAATCTCAACGCGTGTACCTCTTGGATGTTATGCTTGGTAATCGCTAGAAATAAACTGCAATTTAGAGAAACGGCCCCGCTTTGTCAAGAAAGTATTTGGACCCATCACCTATGTGGGTGGGGTGCCGTGACGTTTTGCCCTTTGCGGCAGCTTTTCCTGCTTGTTCCGGGTAATCCTGAGGGCCTCGATGATCCTCTTCCGGGTGTCCTTTGGTTCAATGATTTCGTCCACTACCTGCGCAGTCCAGCTCCTGGCTGCCTCAAAGACATCTACCTTTTCTCTCGACCTGTTCAGGTACCCCTCATAGGCATCTTCCTCGATCCCTTTCCCGTAGACCTCTCGATAATCCAGTTGAGACGCCTCCACGGCGAACTGGGCAATGGGCCAGGCATAGGTTAGGTCGGCCCCCATACTCTTCAGAGCGCCCATGATCATACTGCCGGCATCGGCATAGGCCTCGCGTAGGATGATGGTTATCTTGGGTACGGTGGCGGTGGCGTAAACGTGGGCTATCTTGCCCACATGCCTGATCAGACCTCTGGCCTCCTCGGCCTCGCCCGGCACCACCGGGGGGGTGTCCACCAGATTGACGAGGGGGATGTTGTAGGCATCAAGGGACTGGAGAAAACGGTAGTACTTGTCGCAGGAGTCTGGTTGCAAAATACTCCCCGGATAATGGGGATTGTTGGCCACGAGACCCACAACCTGGCCGTCAAACCGGCAGAAGCAGGTGATCAGGTTTTTGGCGTATTCATCCTTGATCTCAAAGTAATCCCCTTGGTCTGCCAACTCCTTGATCACCTCATGCATGTCATAGGTCTGGTCGAATTCATCGGGGACAATATCGAGCAGAGAATCAACCTCGCGGCCGGCGTCATCCGTCCGCTCCCATTGGGGCGGTTTTTCCCTGAAACTCTGAGGCAGGTAACGGAGCAGCTCCCGGCATTTC
>CAYVMN010000169.1:0-10032 GCA_964452575.1 uncultured Desulfobacteraceae bacterium
ACAACCATTTTTGATAACCTTTCATGAAAGGAGTGTAGTATGAAGAGGTCTCCAAGTACCCTTTCAGGTCCGCGTCATACACCTCCACAAAGCCCTGCTTCAAGTTGTCCCTAATACGGTCAAGCGCCTGATGGGCAGAGCGACCCGGACGGAACCCGAAGGAACAGTCTTCAAAGTCCGCTTCAAAGATCGGCTCCAGAATCAGAAGCATGGCCATTTGCACAACTCGATCACGCACCGTAGGTATCCCCAAAGGGCGCATCTTTCCATTGGGCTTTGGAATGTAGACCCTTCGCACAGGTTGGGGACGGTAGGTCTTGGTACGAAGCGATTCCGGGATTTGCGCAAGGAACCTCTTCGGGCCGCCTTCGCTCTCAAGGATGTCCTCGATGGAGACCCCATCTACTCCAGCAGACCCTTTGTTAGCACGTACCAGTTTCCATGCCGTCATCAGCACATCTTCCCGAAATATCCGATCATACAAAACGTAAAACCGGAACTTCGGCTCCTGTTTGGCCTTCAAGCCCAGTTTCTGTCTCAGTCCAGAGAGCTTCTCCGGCAGCTTAACACCCTTGCCCAATTGGGACGTTGGGCTTTCAGCCCCCAGTTCTTCCGTAGTGGAACTATCGTTCAAGCGGCTCTCCTTTCATATCGGCAGAAACGTGTCTCCGCTCAGGCCCCTTGGCTCCGCGGGCATTACCCCGCTTCCCAGCTACTATGGGCCTGTCCGACTCCCGACCAGGGCCACCAGAGGGTTATTTCTTCCCCAAGGATGTTGTGGCTGGGGCCACACCCTGTCGGGCCTCCCAGGTTCCTCGACCAATCTGTCAGCACGCGCCGTCCCCTATCACCCCGGAGAGCCCAACAGCTGCATACGCCCGTTGCTTCGCTGCCGGCACTGGGCTTCACCTATCCTGGACGGATGGCCACTCTCATAAAGTTTAACGAGGCCGAAACGGATTCGCTTGCGCTACGGCTCGCGCCTTCGCCTCACAAGGCTTCGCCAGATCGGGTTACCCCGTCCCGCGCTCGATCGGCTACTTGCAAAACGGGCAACTTACAAGGTGAACTCCTTTCAGTTCACAAGATTGGCCAGGCTTCGCCTGGCGCACCAGGATTAACAGGATATACATGATATATTTTTTGCCTTTCCAGATGAAAGGCAAAAAGGTGCAGTCCCTCAAGGTCATGTGAATCCTGTCCAACAACAGAGAAGGTTATCCATAGCCCTATTCAGGGTTTTTGCGAATTAATCAATTCATCAACATTGTAAAAATGTGAATGGAGTGGTATACGATTAGTTGCAGGCACTGGTTTTCTGTAGACAATGGACACGAGTTCAACCAAGACACAGTTTCATTCCTGAAGGAGAAATGATGCACCTAAAAATCTTTGATCTTGATGGAAAGGTGGCCATGGTAACCGGGAGTACCCGGGGCATGGGTGAGACCGCAGCCATGGCCCTGGCCAAGGCCGGGGCGGATGTGGCGGTGTGCGGCCGTAAAAAGGCCGATCTTGAAAGGGTCTCCTCTGCCATAAAGGCGTTGGGGAGAAAATCCGCCGGGTTTAGGTTGGAGGTTACCTCCACGGAGAGCATTCGAGAAGCCTTTGATCAAATCATGGGTTACTTTGGGAAGGTGGATATCCTCGTGAACAATGCCGGCACCAATTACAGGGTTCCGGTATTGGAATACCCTGAGGAGGAGTGGGACCGCGTCATCAACATAAATCTCAAGGGGTATTTCCTGGTGGCCAGGGCTTTTGTGCCCCAGATGCTTGAACGGGGATACGGCAAGGTGATCAACATGAGTTCGATCCTGGGGATGATCGGCCTTCCCCACCAGCTGGCCTATGCCTCCTCCAAGGGGGGCGTCAACCAGATGACAAAGGTCATGGCCCTGGAGTGGGCCAAGAAAGGGATCAGGGTCAACGCTATTGGACCCACCTACTTTGAGACCGAAATGGTCGCTCAGATCCGAAATGATCCGGAGAGATTCAATTTTATAAATGAACGGACCCCAATGGGCCGGTGGGGCTATCTGGAGGAACTCGAAGGGATCGTCATCTTCCTGGCGGCCCCTGCCTCTGACTTCATTACCGGACAGACAATATATATTGATGGGGGTTGGACCGCCTGGTAAGAGGGAGAAGGATACAGGATTGCCGATTGTTGGAGAGAAACGGCGCCCCCAGATCCATGGGGGAAAGAGGGAATGGCAGAGTGCGGTCCTGTGTATGTATATGCAACGTTAGTGTCTATTGAGTGAGGAAGAGGGTGGAAAATGGAATCCGTATATGAAAAAAGACCGTGGTTGAAAAACTATCCCGAGTGGGTGCCCCACCACCTTGAGATTGCGGCAGATACTGCCATCGGCGACTTCAAGGCCTCTGCGTCAAGACGACCGGAGGCCCCTGCGGTATATTATTTTGATCACGCGATACCCTATGGAGAGATAGATCAGGACTCGGAAGGCCTGGCTGCTGCCTTTGATGACCTGGGGCTCGGCCGGGGAGATCGTATCGTCATGGTCCTCCAGAACGTTCCTCAGTTTCTTGTTGCCACATATGCTGCGTGGAAGGTTGGGGCCATCGTGGTACCGCTCAATCCCATGTATAAAGAAAAGGAGCTGACCTACTTTTGCCAGGACTCGGGGGCCAAGATCTTTCTTGCCCTCGACGAGGTTGCAAGTAGGCTGGACCTATCGTTTCTTAAGAGGACTCTAATCGAGAAGGTCATTACAACATCTTCCCTGGACATGCTCCCTAGGGACGGGGAAATACCTGAGATGCTCAAGGGAGTGGAGAGGGTTCGGATCAGCGATGCCCTGGATATGTCTGAGCTCGTGGAGAGTTACAAGGAAAGGACTACAAGAGACCCTGGACTAACCCCGGATGATGTTGCCTACTTGACTTACACCTCTGGTACGACAGGCCCCCCAAAAGGCGCAATGAACACCCACGGAAATATCGCCTTTAATGCGAGGGTCTACAGGGTATTGCAGCAGATTGACGATAAGGACGTGGTCTTGGGGGTCGCGCCCCTCTTTCATGTGACAGGGGAGGTGGCCCATCTTGCCATAGCCGCCCTGGCCGGTATCCCGGTTGTCCTTTACTACCGCTTCGACCCTGGGGAGACGCTGAGGCTGATTGAACGCTGGAAGGTCACGATGACCGTTGCCGCAATTACCGTATACATCGCATTGATGAATCATCCGGACTTCACAAAGAGAGACCTTTCCACCTTTGTCAAGGCATATAGCGGAGGGGCCCCGGTCTCGGAGGCCATTGTGGAACAGTTTAAGGGCTCGACCGGGCTCTACCTCTATAATGTCTACGGCATGACGGAGACGAACTCCCCCTCCCATATTGTTCCCCTGGGGAAAAGGGCCCCCGTGGATCCGGAGAGCGGTGCCCTCTCCGTGGGCGTGCCTGTGCCCAACTGCGTCATGAAGATAATGGACCTGGAGGACGGCAGTAAAGAGGTTCCACCAGGTGAGGTGGGCGAGATTGTGGATTCGGGCCCAATCGTGATACCCGGATACTGGGAAAAGGAGGAAGAGACGAGGCACGCCATCAGGGATGGGTGGCTCTATACCGGGGACGTGGGCAAGATGGATGAGGATGGTTGGTTCTATGTGGTTGATCGCAAGAAGGACATGATCGTGGCATCCGGTTACAAGGTCTGGCCCCGCGACGTGGAAGATGTGATCTACCAGCATCCGGCGGTGAAAGAGGCTGCTGTGGTAGGCGTGCCGGACGCCTATCGAGGGGAGACCGTAAAGGCCTTTGTGGCCCTTAAGGAAGGAGTAATAGAGGGCTCTGTAACACCCGAAGAGATTATCGCCTTTTGCAAGGCACGTATGGCCGCCTACAAGTATCCCCGCCAGGTGGAGATCGTCCCTGAGATCCCAAAGACACTGACCGGCAAGTTCCTCCGCAGGAGCCTCCGCGAAAAGGAACAATCAGGGAGATCCAACGGCAAATGAGACGCCTATTCCACTATCTCCTCTCTAAAGAGGCCATCTATCTCCTGTTCAGGGTATCCTAAGGCTGAAAGCACCTCTCTTGTATTTGAGCCCCTCGGGCCAGCGGCCATTGTGGCCTTGCCCGGGGTCCTGGAAAGCCTGGGGGCAGGTGCGGGCTGAAGTACCCCGTCAATGGTTACCACGAGTTCCCTTTCAGCGTTATGGGGGTGGCCCTCGACCTCATTAAGGTCGAGTACGGGCGCCACGCAGGCATCCTTGCCATAAAAGATCTCGGCCCATTCATCCCTGGTCCTGGTCCTGAAGACGGCAGCAAAACGCTCCTTCATTTCCGGCCATTTCTGCGTGTCGTGTTGATGGGGAAGCGATGACGGGTCAATATTGAGTCCTTCCAGGAGCTCTGCGTAGAACCTTGCCTCTATGGCCCCCACGGCCATGAATTTCCCATCTGCGGTCTCATAGGTCTGGTAATAGGGGGCACCGGTGTCGAGCATGTTGGTCCCGATGTCAAGGGTCATGAGGCCATGGGCCAGCAGGCCGTAAAACAGGGTCGCTATGTTCGTTGCCCCATCCAGCATGGCAGCATCAACCACCTGCCCTTTCCCTGATCGGCCCCTTTCCACCAGGGCAAGCAAGATCCCCATGGCACAGAGCATGCCCCCGCCCGCAAAGTCGCCCAAGAGGTTGCAGGGGGGAAGCGGTTTTTTGCCCTTTTCTCTAAAGAGCGATAGGGCGCCCGATAGGGCAATATAGTTGATGTCATGACCCGCCATGCCTGCATAGGGCCCTTGCTGGCCCCAACCCGTAAGGCGCGCATATACCAGCCTCTGGTTCAGCCCCAATGCCTGGTCAGGACCCAGACCCAGGGATTCCATTACACCTGGCCTGTATGGCTCTATGAGGACGTCGAAGTCCTGGATCATCTCCCTTACGATCTCTACCCCCTTCTCGGTCTTCAGGTTAACCCGCATGGACCGTTTGCCCCGGTTTAGGGGGCTCTTCGGCATGATATTGGGTATCTCAGGCCCCCCCTTTGACAGCCTGTCCACGATCACCACGTCGGCCCCAAAGTCGGACAGGATCATTCCGCAATAGGGCGATGGGGCGAGACCGGCCATTTCAATCACCTTTATTCCATCCAACGGACGCATCTTTTCTCCCTCGCTGATTGTGGTTCACATTTTCCGTATCTATTTCCATTTTTCCGCCAGATCAGAGCGTGTCAAGAAAGGCGGGCCAACTATAGGAAATGGCCCCAGCAGTGTCAAGCCAAGACCGCTTTCTTGAAGTAATAGGGGATAATGGACCTTGGCCTTCTGTCCGTTGTTTTTCCTTGACAATTCCGGACAAGGCTATAGGAATATGAATAAATGCCCAAGGTTAAACCGAACCTGGACCTTCGAGGAGTGTACCATGGCCTGGATTCCCATAGTTGTGGCCCTTTCGGCAGGATTTGTTCTGGGGTTGTTAGCGGCCCTTATGCTGAGGATCATTCAGTCAAGGACCGGCAGACAACTGGCCGAAGAGCTGTTTAAGGAGAGCGAGGTCCAGCGTAAGGCCAATATAGAGGCGATCCTGGATAATATAAAGACCAACTTCGGGAGCCTTTCCCTGGATGCCTTGAGAAGATCAACCGAGCAATTTCTTGAGCTGGCCAAATCCAGGCTGGATCTCGAAAGGGAGGTAAGCGCAAAGGAACTGGAGGCAAAGAAGGGACTTATTGATCAACAACTAAGACAGATGACAGCCCAGCTGGAGAATGTATCCGGCGTCGTCCAAATCCTCGAAAAGGACCGTGTAGAGAAGTTCGGCGAGCTGGCGAGTCAGCTGAAATCCGCAGGGGAGCAGACCGCTGCGCTGATGCAGGCTACCAATTCCCTCCGTGAGGCCCTTGCAAGCACCAAGGTTAGGGGACAATGGGGAGAGAGGATGGCTGAAGATGTCCTCAGAATGGCCGGTTTTATGGAGAATGTGAATTATCTGAAACAGAAATCCGTTGAAGGTGTCGGCACACGCCCGGACTTCACCTTCTTTCTTCCGCGGGACCTGAAATTAAATATGGACGTGAAGTTCCCCCTGGATAACTATATGAGGTTCTTGGAGGCGGAATCAGAGCTGGAAAGGTCGAAGTTTAAAAACGATTTTCTGAGAGATGTAAAGGCGAGGATCAAAGAGGTCACCACTCGCGAGTATATCAGTCCAGAGCAGAATACCCTTGACTATGTCCTCTTGTTTATACCTAACGAAGAGGTCTATGCCTTCATACAAAGGCAGGATAGCGCCATTGTGGATGACGGCATAAGGAACAAGGTAGTCCTCTGTTCGCCCATAACACTCTTTGCCGTTCTGGCGGTCATCCGCCAGGCCGTAGATAATTTTGCCCTGGAGCAGACCTCCAATGAGATCCTGTCCTTGCTGGGCGCCTTCAAGAAGCAATGGAATGAATTCCTGAGGAGGTTGGAAGTCCTGGGAAAGAGGATAGGAGATGCCCAGAAGGAATATGAGGTCCTTACAACAACCAGGGTCAGACAACTAGAGAGGCCATTGAACAAGATTGAGGAGCTGAGGACCCAGCGGGAGATATCCCTGGCCCCTGATCAGGATGAAGGCCTTATAGCTGGGTGAGTCCGTGTGGACATCTGGGCCCTTAGAAAAATACCGCCCCTGCGGCCAGAATTTAGGTTTGCAGTTCTATGTAAGAAGCGAAGACGTCTTGTTGAGGTCAACCGGTCTGAGCATTAGCAACAAGCTTTCAGGTTTTAGACTACTCTTTTGCCTGCGGCCGAAGACCTGCACTGGGCACTGGTTTTTGCCATATGGACCTGGATCGTCATGAGCGCGGCCGGGGTCACACCTGAGACCCGGGATGCCTGTCCGAGGGAGATGGGCCTGATCTTTCCCAGTTTTTCTCTTACCTCAGTTGAGAGCCCGTGGATCGTGCGATAGTCAATATCCTCAGGGATCCTCGTCTCTTCCATACGTCTTAGTTTTTCTACCTGCCGCTTCTGCCTTTCAATATAACCTTCATACTTGACCCTTGTCTCGACCTCGGCTGCAACCTGATCATCCGTGGCCAAAAGCCCGTGATCAAAGACATGGAGATGGCCAAATGATATCTCGTTCCTCTTCAGAAGTTGCTCCAAGGAGGTAATGTTCTTGATGGGGGGCGAGCCCACGTCTCTTAACTTATCTATGACCTGGGCCTCGGGTCTCAGCCGGCTCTCCCGGAGCCTTACGAGGAGCCTTTCCACCGTGTCCCTCTTTTGACAGAACTTACTGTAGACATCATCAGTAACAAGCCCCAAATCTCGGCCGATATCCCTCAGCCTGAAATCGGCGTTGTCCTCCCTCAGGAGTAGGCGGTACTCGGCCCTGGAGGTGAACATGCGATAGGGCTCGTTGGTCCCCTTGGTTACCAGGTCGTCAATCAGGACGCCTGTATAGGCCTGTGATCTTTTAAGGATCAGTGGATCCTCGCCACGGATCTTCAGGACCGCATTAATCCCGGCCATGAGGCCCTGGGCAGCGGCCTCCTCGTAACCGGAGGTCCCATTTATCTGGCCCGCATGGAATAGCCCCTCAATCAGTTTGGTCTCCAGGTTAGGTTTGAGGTGCAGGGGATTTATAAAGTCATATTCAATGGCATACCCAGGCCTGATTATCTCGGCCTTTTCCAGGCCGGAGATGGTGCGTATCATCCTGAACTGGACATCAACCGGCAAACTGGTAGCCAGTCCGTTGGGGTAGACCTCTGCCGTATCAAGGCCTTCTGGCTCAAGGAATATCTGATGACGTTCCTTTTCGGCGAAGCGGACCACCTTGTCCTCAATGGATGGACAATATCGGGCACCTGTCCCCCTAATGATGCCGCTATAAAGGGGCGATCTGTCCAAACCTCCCCTGATCGCCTTGTGTGTCTCATCGTTGGTGTAAGTAATATGGCAAGGTAGTTGAGGGAGGGGAATCTTGGTCGTTTCAAAGGAAAATGGCCTTGGTGTCTCGTCCCCCGGCTGTAAGGTCAGTCCTTCATAGTCAATGCTCCGGCCGTTCAAGCGGGGAGTTGTCCCGGTCTTTAGCCGGCCCAACTCAAAACCAAGTTTCTCAAGTTGCAGGGACAGGCCTTCAGACGGGGGATCACCCATACGGCCTGCGGCGAAGTGATCCAGTCCGATATGGATAAGGCCCCTCATGAATGTCCCTGTGGTCAATATTACTGTCCTTGACAGGAACTGCTCATGGATCTGGGTTTCCACCCCAAAGACCTTGTTATCTTTTACCAGGAGACGATCCACCATGGCCTGGCGGATATCCAGATTAGACTGCCTTTCCAGGACCGACTTCATGCGCCTCCTATAAAGGTCTCGATCATTTTGAGACCTTGAGCCCTGGACCGCCAGCCCTTTGCGGGTATTGAGACGCCTGAACTGGATCCCAGTCTGGTCTGTATTCTTGGCCATCTCGCCGCCAAGGGCATCGATCTCCTTTACTAAATGCCCCTTGGCCAATCCACCGATGGCCGGGTTACAGCTCATGAGGGCTATGTGATCGATATTGATGGTGAGAAGCAGGGTGGGATGGCCCATCCTGGCTGCAGCCAGGGCGGCCTCGCAGCCCGCATGGCCGGCGCCAACTACTATTACATCATATTTCTTGTCATAGGCGGGCATGGCATGGTTAAAAGTGCCTAAATATCCGGATAATACTCGTCTTGAGTTTGGATCTCTTCGGTCCAAAATCCGTCATTTCGCTAAGAACGGATCCTGAACCATTATGGTATCTCCGCGGCCTGCTCCCACAGAGATGATAGAGACCGGAACCCTTACAACCTCTTCAATGGTCTTTACGTATGCCTGAGCCTGGGCCGGCAATTGATCTGCCTTTCTTGCCCCGGATATGTCTTGGTGCCACCCTGAGATCTCCTTATAGACCGGGATGCACCTCCCAAGCCTCTTGAGGCTGGCCGGTCTTGAACCAATCCTTTCGCCATCCAGATTGTAGTCCACACAGACCTTCAGTCTCTCAAGCCCTGTCAGGACATCCAGTTTCGTAATGGCAAGGCTGTCAAGGCCGTTGAGGCGTGCAGAGTCCCGAACCACCACCAGGTCAAGCCAGCCACAACGCCTCCTCCTCCCGGTGGTGGCACCAAACTCCCTCCCTCGTTCCTGGATATAATCCCCTGTCTTGTCTTCCAGTTCAGTCACAAAGGGTCCGGCCCCCACGCGGGTGGTATAGGCCTTAACAATCCCCACCATATGATGTAATTGGTTCGGGCCTATACCGGCCCCGGCACACACGCCGCCTGCCACAGGATTAGATGAAGTCACAAAGGGGTATGTGCCATGATCGACATCCAGATGTGTCCCTTGGGCCCCTTCGAATAGGATCTTCTTGTTGGATCTAATCCCCTGGTAAAGCTCCAGGGAAACATCCGTGATGAAAGGGACAAGCCTTTCAGCAAAGGCGAGGTACTTATCCAGTATAGGCTTCAGTTCAAGGGGTTCGGCTCCCAGGAATTTCGTAAGGAGGAAATTCTTCTCTTTCAGATTGGCCTTTATCTTTTCCTCCAAGGTCTCTGGCTCAGTCAGATCCACTGCCCTTACACCTGTCCTCGCGACCTTGTCTTCGTAGCAAGGTCCAATACCTCGTCCGGTCGTGCCGAGTCTGTTTTTGCCCTTTGAAAGCTCCCTGGCCAGGTCAATGGCCTTGTGATAGGGCATTATGATATGGGCCTTTTCGCTGAGGGACAGGTTCTTCGGGGTGACCACCCTTCCAGCCATTTTCAGGTCTTCTATCTCTTTGAGAAGGACTTCGGGGTCAACTACTAGCCCGTTTCCGATGAGGCATTTCTTGCCTTCATATAGGATGCCCGATGGGATTATGTGGAATATGAACTGCCGACCTTCCACTACCAAGGTATGCCCGGCATTATTGCCACCTTGATACCTTACCACCATATCGGCCTTGGCGGCTAAAAGGTCGACCACCTTCCCTTTGCCTTCGTCGCCCCATTGTGTTCCTACCACTACGGTGTTGGACATGATTTCTCTCC
>CAYVMN010000170.1:0-9991 GCA_964452575.1 uncultured Desulfobacteraceae bacterium
TTTCAAAGAACGGCAGTGAGGTCTTGAACCTCGTTACGCAACAGCCCCATAAGAGAACGCCCCTATGAAGAGCCCTCTCCCCTGCCTGGCAGAACCTGTATTTAAAGCTAAGGGGGCGTGCCAGAGGCTGTGAAGAATTTGGGTTACGTCCTTTGGGAAAAAGACCCTCGCGGTCCTCTGCCTTTCTTTAAAAACGCTAAAGTGTTACAGAAATTTCGACGTTCCACTTGTACCACGAAAGGGTAGTAGAGCAGCATTCATGCGTCAAGCAATAAAAGCCGGGTCTCCTAACAATATATGGACATTCTTGGGATAAAACGGTATAGGGTCTAACGCATCCGTCCTAGCAGATGGAAAAAAATGAGCTTGAAAGGAGTCTGTAAGATGGCGAAAAATTATGATCTAAGGGACAAGGTTGCGATAGTGACTGGAGGGGGAAAAGGCATCGGCAGGGCTGTTTCGCTAGGCCTGGCCGAATGCGGCGCCAAGTTGGTCCTGGCCTCCAGGACCCATGAAGAGCTTGAGAGGGTTGCTCATGAGATCAAGGCCAAGGGGGGCGAGGCCGCTGCCGTGGTGACCGATCTGATGCTGAGTGAGCAGATAGAAAGATTGGTGGAGACAACCATGGACACCTATGGCCGCGTGGACATCCTGGTAAACAATGCTGCCAGGAGTTTTCTCAGGCCTCTCATGGACCTGAGAGAGGATGGGTGGGACAAGATCTTTGATACCAACTGCAAGGCCGTTTTCCTGCTGAGCCGGGCCGTGGCCAAGATCATGGGCCAACAAGGCGGTGGCAGGATAGTCAACATTACCACAGTGGGGGCGGTTCGCGGGGGGGCAGGAATGGGGGTTTATCATGCGAGCAAGGCAGCCCTCGCCATGCTGACCAAGTGCATGGCAGTGGAATGGGCTGATCTCAATGTGAATGTCAATGCTGTTGGTCCTGGTTTGACCAAGACGGCCTTTAGTCAGCCTATCTGGGATAACCCTGAAGTTGAAAAGATGATTACAGCGAGGATTCCCAAGGGGCGGCTGGCAGAGCCCGAGGAGATCGTGGGAGCTGTCCTCTTCCTCTGCTCTGAAGACTCCAACTACATAACAGGACAATCTATCTATGTGGATGGGGGAACCCTGGCAAACACCTAATGCAGGCCCCGCCGGAGTGAGGAAAACAGGTGATTTCGTAACACTTTAGCGTTTTGAAAGAAAGGCAGAGGACCGCGAGGGTCTTTTTTCCTCTCCCCTGCCTGGCAGAAACTGTATTTAAAGCTAAGGGGGCGTGCCAGAGGCTGTGAAGAATTTGGGTTACGTCCTTTGGAAAAAAGACCCTCGCGGTCTGTCATCTTACTCCTCAGTGTTTTCAAAGCACTAAAGTGTTATGTGATTTCTGAGTTCTTACGAATTCTCCCGCGTTGGAGATCAGAAAGGTTAGAGTGATGGCTCAGCAAGGTGTAATAGCGTTACCAAGGATCGAGGTAAACTGGAGGATTCCGGAAGATGTTTGAGCCCTTCTATGAAGTCATATCCAATGTATCCAGGACCGTTTTGAAATATGAAAAGGAGCAGAACCGCCCGGTGATCGGGGTGATGCCGGCCTATTTTCCCATGGAATTGATCGATGCAGCAGGGGGATATGCGGTGCAGCTTTGGGGCAACAATCTGCCCCTTGGCAAATCAGACGCATATCTTCAGTCCTATTGCTGCTCTGTGGCAAGGTCGGTGCTGGAGCTGGAGCTGATAGGGGGCGCAGATATGGTCAAGGCATATGCCTTCACCTCTCTCTGCGATACATTGATCAACCTCAGGGAGATATACAAGAGGCTTTTTCCAAGGCCTACAATAGAACTTTCCATTCCCATCACAAGGACCTTAGAGGCCAGGCGGTGCTATCTAAAGAGTGTGATCCAGTCGGTGGTTAGCGGGCTTGAAGATGTGACGGGCCAAAGGATCCATAGCGATTCATTGGTCGAGGCCGCCAGGACACGCGGCCGCACCCGCGCCCTTCAGCGAAGGCTATACGAGATACGCCGCAAAGGCCCGGGCAGGATCAAGAATAGGGATTTCTATGCTGCCATAAAGGCCGGTTTCTTTCTGCCTCCAGCCCAATATAATAATATGCTTGAGGCCCTGCTTGAGGGACTGGAGGGGCTTAAAGGCCTGGAGGGCAAGGCTTCAGGTACGAGGCTGCTTCTTTCGGGTCTTGTGTTTGACCCAATGGAGATATACGGCATCCTAGATGATTTGGGAGTGCCTGTGGTGGACGACGACTTCGCCAATGGTTGGCGGACCGTCTCCAAAGGGGAGTTCAGGGTGGGAGACCTGGTGGAGGGTGTAACAGAATTCCTCTTTGGCCCGGCACCCTGCCCTTGCATTTACAACCCGGACAATGATCGGCACCCATATCTTATTGACAAGGCGAAGAGTACCGGAGCGGACGGGGTCCTATTCTGGTACGTCAAGTTCTGCGAGCCGGATGCCTTTGACCGCCCGCAGCTCATTGAGCGGCTCAGGGAGGAGAATATCCCATCCGCAGTCATTGATGTCGAGCTTTCCATGACCAATTTTGACGCTGTCAGGACGAGGATCAGCGCCTTTTGCGAGATCCTGGAGGGATAGAGCGATGACGGAATTCAAGGCCTTCTCCAAGATGAAGGAACTCATGACCAATTATTATATAGAGGCCAAGACCACCAAGGAGAAGCCAATAGCCTGGATAACGAGTGGTGCACCCGTGGAGTTCCTCTTTGCCATGGACATTATCCCGATTTATCCCGAGAACTATGCGGCCATGTGTGCTGCCAATCACCAGTCAGTGGAGCTGATGGAGGCGGCCGAGCAGGCCGGGTTCTCTCAGGATATCTGCGCCTATGCTCGAACCGATTTTGGGGCAGATATTACCCAAGGTGGGCCTGCGGCCGGTCTTCCTCCTCCTCACTTCCTCCTCTGCTCTACCAATATCTGCAAGACCGTGATCAAGTGGTACGAGGTGGTAGCCAGAAAATATCGTGTCCCCTTGTTCATCGTGGATACCCCCTTCCTTCACGAGGGCCTTAACAAAGACCTGATCGATTATACTGTCAGGCAGTTCAAGGACCTGGAGGATTTCCTGTCAGAGTTCACCGGTCGCCCCTTCGATCGTGAACGTTTCTACAAGGTCCTGGGCCTGAGCGGGGATGCAGCCGACTATTGGAAGAGGATGCTCTATCTGGGTAAGACAGTCCCATCTCCTTTTAACAGCCTGGATTCCTTTATCCACCTTGGACCTATCGTGACCCTCCGCGGTACGAGGGAATGCGTGGACTATTACAAACTTCTTTATGAGGAGGTGGCCGAACGGGCCGACAAAAGGATAGGCTCGATACCTGAGGAGAGATACCGCGTGCTGTGGGATAACCTCCCTATCTGGTTCAAGATGCGGCGGCTTGAGAGATTTTTTGAGGAGAAGAAATGTACTCTGGTGGTCACTACCTATGCCAACAGTTGGGGAGGATTGAGTAATTACCAGGTGGAGGGGATTACCGACCCCTATGAACTAGTGGCCGCCTCTTACCTGAACGTCTACATCAATCTGGGTTTTGAGGAGCGCATCAAGTACCTGGCCCAGCTGATGGATGAATTCTCCCTTACCGGTTTTATTATGCACTCTAACCGCTCCTGCAAGCCATACTCTGTGGGTATGTATCGGTTGCAGGACGAGGTTAGTAGGCTCACGGGCAGGCCGGGCGTCGTAATCGAGGCGGACCAGAATGACCCCAGGGTCTACTCGGATGCCCAGGTGGAGACGAGGCTCGAGGCCTTCATAGAATCGATGGATGCCATCTGATGAGCTTCTACGCAGGAATAGACGTTGGATCTCTCACGGCCGATGCCGTGGTGATCGATGGAGATGAAAAGATCCTCAGTTATTCTATCCTGCCCACCGGCAGCGATTCACAGAGGGCGGCAACTGGGGCCTTTAAGGATGCACTTCTCCAGGCAGGCCTGAGCCAAGGGGATGTTGTCAGGGTGGTTTCAACCGGGTACTCTAGGGCCCGGGTCCGTGAGGCCAAAGAGTCAAGGACGGAGATAGCCTGCCATGCCAGAGGCGGGCTCTACCTTTTTCCGGATGTGGGGACGATCATAGATATTGGCGGACAGGACTCCAAGGCGATCCTGATAGGAAAGGGGGGCAGGGTCGTGAATTTCGCCATGAACGATAAGTGCGCTGCAGGTACTGGGCGTTTCCTGGAGGTAATGGCGAGCGCCCTGGACATCCCACTCGACAAGATGGACGAATTGGCCTTTGAATCACAAGAAGGCCTGACGATCTCTTCCACATGCACCGTATTTGCAGAAAGTGAAGTGGTTAGCCTCATCAGCCAGGGCAAGAGGCCCAGTGATATCTCCATGGCGGTGAACCGTGCCATAGCCCGCCGCACTGCCGGCCTTGCCAATCGCGTCGGCGTGAAAGATCAGGTAGTCATGACAGGGGGGGTTGCCAAGAACAGGGCGGTAATAAGGCTCCTCTCTGAGGTTATCGGGCATCCAATCAGGGTGCCCGACGAGCCCCAGATCGTGGGGGCCCTTGGTGCAGCGATCATCGCCAGGGAGGGTAGGGATTATCTCAAGGGCTATAAGGCGTTCTGAGGCCTCCTTTTTCCACCCATACCTCTGTATCTGCGAGTGCCTTAATGAAACGATCAAAGAGCTCGTCGATTTCGTTTTCCCTGATGATAAGGGGTGGGCAGAAGGCGATGTTATCGCCCAGGCTACGCAGGATCAGGCCATGGTGTTGCGCCCGGGCAGCACAATAGGGGCCAACTCCCTGTCTTGGGTGGAAGGGCCGCTTTGATCCCTTGTCGGCAACAAGTTCGCAGGCGCCTATTAGTCCCACACCCCTGGCTTCACCCACCAGGGGGTGATCTTCCAGGGCCCTGAGGTGCTCTTGAAAACGCGGCATGACCTCACGTACATGCTCGAATATGCGCCGCTCTTCCATGAGTTCTAAGTTTTTGAGGGCAACTGCCGTACAGGCTGGGTGTCCCGAATAAGTGAATCCATGGCCGAACATACCGAGTTTCCGGCTCTCTTCCAGCATGGCCTCAAAGATACGCTCAGGAATTAGTACGGCGCCAACAGGGAGATAGCCTGAGGAGAGGGCCTTTGCCACTGTCATTGTGTCAGGGGTAAAGCCGAAAGTCTGGCAGCCAAAAGGATTGCCCGTACGCCCGAAGCCGCAGATAACCTCGTCGTCTATGAATATTATGTCGTACTTTTTGAGAACCGCCTGAACCTTTTCGAAATAGGTAGCAGGCGGGACGATCACGCCCCCTGCTCCCATGACAGGCTCTGCGATGAAGGCGGCAACCGTGTCAGGGCCTTCCCTGATGATCAGTTCTTCCAGGTTGTGGGCCAGGCGCGAGGCGAACTCCTCCTCTGTCTCACCCGCCTCGGCAAAACGATAGTGGTGGGGACAGTCGGTGTGCAAGAAACGCTGGATCGGAAGGTCGAAGTCCTGGTGCGCCAACGGGAGTCCTGTGAGACTCGATGTGGCTATGGTTACACCGTGATAGGCCCTGATTCTGCTTATAATTTTTTTCTTTTCAGGCCTGCCGATCGCGTTATTGTAATACCAGATCAGCTTGATCTGGCTGTCGTTGGCTTCGGAGCCAGAGTTGACAAAAAAGACCTTTGAGACCGGCATCGGCGCCATTGCCTTAAGCCGTTCGGCAAGCTGGATTGCAGGGACCTGGCTCTTGTTCCCGAACAGGTGATAGTTGGGCAACGTGTTGAGTTGTTCCCTGGCAGCATCCACCAGGGCCTCCTCGTTGAAGCCAAGGGCCGCAGACCATAGGCCTGCCAGGCCCTCTATATACTCCTTGCCGTCCTTGTCCCATACATGGATCCCCTCTCCCCGCACCACAATAAGCGGTCCTTTCTCCAGGTGGAGGGCGAGGTTCGAGTAAGGATGGACCATGGTTTGGATGTCACGGTCGGCAAGGGAATCGGGACTTAGAGGCATTGCAAGTTCCTTTCTCCTGATCACGGGCCGGAGGCTGGTCCGCAACCCGGCAAGATTTCTTGGTGGTTCTCTTTCAGGCCATGGAGTATAAGAGGGCCTGTTATTGCGTGTCAACCCTGTTGTAGCAGGGCCCTAGATGGATGGCCTGTGAGGATGCCGCTTGACATGACAGGGCTGGATGGTTAATAGGCAAAATTATAACTGATACCGGAAACCTGTTGCCAAACAGGCTGAATGATAGTTCATTCACCCCGATTTATCGGGGTTAGATAATGAAAAGACTATGCCGTTTCGGGCGATTATTATGACGAGTTTAAAATTCGAAATCCGAAGCACGAAATCCCTGGCCCAGACCTGGATTACCATGGCTCTCTTCTAAAGCTATGGCTTTGAAAGAACTCCAGGTTAAGAGTTTGTTCAAGGCATGTCGCGCCAGGGCGGGCCGAAACAAATTCAAAATTCCAATATCCCAATGACAAAGACAGTTGCTCCAGGTTAAGGAATTGCAATGATGGATCGTATAGTGAGGTTTTGGGCATTTGAATTTTGGTCATTCGATATTGTTTCGAATTTCGGATTTAGAGATTCGTATTTTGTGCGCATTAATAAATACAAGTTTGTTAGCCCCATCTTTGGGCCTTGCTCATACAATCAGTTATACCGGTGGTAGCTGAATGGCAGGACTTGAAGGCATTGTCTCAAGGGCTACGGCGTTGTGGAATTGAGGGGGCTCCACCTGCTCGTCAGGTTCAATCATGAGTAAGGGCGGTCGATTCGGTAAATATGGCGAAAGCAAGAGAATTGCCAGGCTGAGACAGGCAAGGCAGGCAGGAGATCGCACCATAAAGAAAGGTCCGGACTACCCGAGGCGTAAAGATCCTCAGAAGGGGAGGGTTGTTCTCAAGAAACCGATCATCTTGCGGCAGGCCGAAGAGACTGATAAGGATTATATCAGAACCCTTTCAGGAAAGGTCTTTCGCCGTTACGGTCCGTATGGGGAATTACTGCCCCTCTGGTTTGAGACCGGGATCGCGGTGACCATGTTGGCGCTGGTGGGAAAGCGACCTGCGGGTTTTGCCATGCTGGGCAGGCCTTCCGGAAAGTGGCAGGAAGTCCTTGCGGGTGAACTGCTGGCAATTGCGGTAGAACCTTCAATGCAAAGGGCGGGTATCGGGGACCTCCTGATGAGGGAGGCGATAAGGAGGGCAGAGATGCTTAATATGGAAGTCTTGATCCTGCACACGGCCCCTGATAACCTCCCGGCGAAAAGGCTTTTCACGAAAAACGGGTTCTCGCCCTCTGAGATAAAGAATGGTTTCTACCCAGAGGGGCAGGACGCGCTCATGATGGTTAGAGATCTTTGTATATCCGCTCTGAAGATCTGATTTACGCCACGCTGTAACCCGCTTGCCATTATCCTTGCGCAGACGCGGTATTCGCCGAATAAGACCAAAACCCCGCCTTTTCAAACTGAGTAGAGCGGCCCTTGCCTTGTTGACCGGCTTGCTGGTCTACAGGTTTAAGGCCTCACAATTTCTGACAATGGTCAATCATCAGCAGTGAGTGAGGAGGGGAGGAGGCGTAATTTGATGAGCAAGGGCACGAAGTGATATGGGAGTGAGTCATGGGGCTTAGAAAGTACGATTTTTGGAAATTCTTTAACCCCAGGAGCATCGCCATCGTTGGTGTCCCGAGGGAAGGTTACCGATTCGGGGGAACCAGTTTTCTGAAGAAGCTTCAGGAATCCGGATTTAGGGGACAGCTCTATCCGATAAACCCAAAGGCGAGCGAGATCCAGGGACTCAAGGCCTATCCGGATCTCTCGAGACTACACGAGGCGCCTGACCTGGCCATTGTGTCCGTTGCCGCAAGGTTGGTACCCCCCATACTGGAGGAATGTGCCCTAATCGGCCTGAGACATATCCACATCCTCTCTTCAGGGTTCAAGGAGACAGGGACAGGGGAGGGGATAAGGCTTGAGAAAGAGATAAGGTCTATTTCCAGGGAAAGGGGATTGCTGGTAATAGGCCCCAACTCTATGGGGCCCTATTGTCCATCCTCCGGTCTTACCGCGTGGGGGGCCATACCCGGCCTCGATGGGCCTCTCGGCATTATTTCCCAGAGCGGGGGCATCACTCAGCGCCTTACCGAATATACCTGCTCGCTGGGAATCGGTGTGAGCAAGGCGGTGAGTTTTGGTAATGGAGCGGTCCTGGATAGCTGCGATTATCTTGAGTATATGGCAGAAGAAAAAGAGATACTGGTGATCGCCATGTACCTGGAGAGCGTCCAGGACGGCCGCAGATTCTTGCGCCTTGCAAGGGAGGCTGGGAAAGAGAAGCCCATTATCCTCTGGAAAGGGGGAGAGAGCGAAGCAGGGGCTGCGACTGCGGCCTCACATACAGGGGCGATGTCTGGAGAGGAAAGGGCCTGGGAGGGCTTTTTTCGCCAGACAGGGGCAATTCGGGTGCGCTCAATGGAGGAGTGGGTGGATATGGTCATGACCATGACCCTGCTTGCCTTGCCTAGGGGGAGGGGTGTCTTTCTGATAGGCGGTGGGGGAGGGAATAGTGTGGCTTACGGCGACGCCTGCATCCGGGAAGGACTTGATGTGCCCCGGCTCTCGGATGAGACCATGGCCGAGCTCCGGCAGAGGGTGCCGGTTGCAGGCTCCATAGCGGGTAACCCCCTCGACATGTTTAGGGCATTTCAGGATTCTGCCTATCTGGCCGGGATTCTGGAGCTTGGTTATGAGGACCCCAATGTCTCCATGATCATAGTGGATCGGCTCATACCCAGAAAGGCATTCCACCTTCCCGATCTACCGGACCCGACACCAGAGATAATCAGATACTTGAAAGGCAGGCAAGGCAAGAAGCCGACGGTATTCATTGTTGAATCAGGAGGCGGGGATCCGGAGCTGGCGGCCCAGGGGGCGGTCATGAGGAGGCAGTTTTGCGAGTCCGGAATCCCGGCCTTCCCGTCACTGAAGAGGGCAGCAAGGGCACTTGCGAATCTCTTTCACCGGTCACAGATGAACCCCCCCAAACCTCACTGAATCCGCTGGTTATTTCGCAACAACCTCTTGCGGCAGCCTCCTCGTGAGGATATCCACGGCCTCCTCTACCATTTCTTCGAGAACCTGGCGTGCTGGTTTGATCTCCGTAATGAGCCCCGAGATTTGCCCTGCGAGGCCACCCACATAGTCTGTCATATTGGCCTCGAGAAAGCTCCAGAGGAGGGCAGATGAGATCAGGACCTGGGTAGGGAAGGGAAGGGGATCAAGGCCTGACTCGTCCCAGAGGCGGTGGAATTTGTTCAGGCTGGCCCGCAGGGTTTTTCCCGTATAGGCGGTACTGACCCTCGTCCCTTCGTCATTAGACTGAAGTATCCGCTCTTTGTTGGTATCCAGGGCGCCGCCCTCGACGGTTGCCAGAAAACGGGTGCCAACCCATACGCCCACACAACCCATGGCCAATGCCGCTGCAAGACCCCTGCCGTCCCCGATGCCCCCGGCGGCCAGAACCGGTACGGGATAAGCCACATCGATAACCTGGGGCAACAAGGCCATGGTTCCGATTCTGCCCGTGTGCCCGCCTCCCTCGTGACCCTGGGCGACCAGGAGATCCACCCCAGACTCTGCTATGCGACGGCCATTCTTCACATTCCCTGTGATCCCGAGCACCTTCATTCCCACGCCATGGGCCTCCTCGACCATAAAGCCCGGGTTTCCGAGGCCAGCGCAAAAAAGGGGCACCCTCTCCTCGATACATACCTTGATGGACTCCTGAGGTCGCATAGTGGTCGTATTCAATCTGACCATAACATCAACGTCCGGGAGTTCCAATTCCTCCTTCACCTTCTTGATCCACTCAAGATGGGGCTTGGGGAGCATCTCCAGGACCTGGCTGAGGGGCAATTCCGTAATCCCTTCCCCTTCCATGCCTTTGCGGGTGTCCACGC
This sequence comes from uncultured Desulfobacteraceae bacterium, assembly GCA_964452575.1. GTDB lineage: Bacteria > Desulfobacterota > DSM-4660 > Desulfatiglandales > Desulfatiglandaceae > CAYVMN01. The sequence goes on from CAYVMN010000170.1 coordinate 9,968, forward strand.
GTTTGGGTAGGAGGAGATCAACCC
>CAYVMN010000171.1:0-9942 GCA_964452575.1 uncultured Desulfobacteraceae bacterium
CTCGCGGTCCGTCATCTTACTCCTCAGTGTTTTCAAAGCGCTAAAGTGTTACAAAAATCAAGATCACCAGACAGGGTCTATGATCCCTGAGTGGCGGCTGCCGAAAGAACTCACAATAAGTTAGGAATCTTGAGATTCCGGCCCGGTCGCTTCTTCCTTTGCCTTTTCCACAATCTCCTCCTCAACCACTTCCGCTTCGCCCTCCGCAACCTTGATGGCAGGAGCAGCAACTATGGCCACCGTCAGACCTCCCTCTTCTGTTGAGGTGATCCCCTCTGGCAGTTCAATGTCCCTGACATGTACAGAATCCCCGATCTCCAGGTGGGATACATCCACATCCAGCGAATCTATCAAGCGGCCGGGCAGGCAAGAAACGGTCAACTCCCTTGTGATATGTTGCAATATCCCACCCCCCTTTGCCACCCCTAACGGGGTGTTTATAAGGTGGATTGGAATATCTACCGTAATCTCCTTGTCCATGCTGATCTCGTAAAAATCGGCATGAAGAAAATTGTCTTTGATAGGGGAAACTTGAAGTTCCTTCAAGATGGCCTTTCGCGTCTCAGTCCCTTGCTCCGATCTTACTTCGAGATCCAGGATTACATTCTCGCCCCCTACTCCCTGTTTAACCAGCTTCTCAATTTCAGGATAATCCACCGTTAACATGATGGGTTCAGTATTGGGACCATAAAATATTGCAGGGATCTGATTGTTCTCTCTCAGTTTTCTAGCCATCCCTTTTCCTTTGCCCATTCTTACTCGGGCAGCAAGCACTTGCTGGGCCATTTATTACCTCCGGAATTAATAAAATTTTTCACAAAGTAGTAAACGTTACGTATTCTGGGGCCTTCCCCTCCCTTCAACTAGACGAATAACGTGCTGACTGAATTAGAGGCGTGAATCCTCTTGATGGTCTCCCCGAGGAGTTCAGCAACCGATAGGCACACGATCTTCTTTGAATTTATGGCCTTATCGTTCAAGGGAATTGTATTGGTTACGACAAGGCTATTGATGGGTGAGGCCTCGATCCTTTCGACGGCAGGGCCTGAAAGGACAGGATGAGTGCAGCAGGCATGGATCCCCGATGCGCCTCTTTCCTTCAGCGCACCAGCGGCCTGGGTCAACGTGCCTGCGGTATCGACCATATCATCAAGTATAATAGCGCTCTTGCCTCTTACCTCTCCAATAATATTCATCGCCTCTGCCACGTTTGGAGACTCACGCCTCTTGTCTATGATGGCCAAAGATGTATTAAGGCGTTTGGCAAAGGCGCGAGCCCTTTCCACCCCCCCGGCATCAGGCGAGACAATAACCAAGCTGTCTTGGAGGTTATCCCGTATATATTTCAATAAAACAGGAGCGGCAAAGATGTTGTCTACCGGGATGTTAAAGTAGCCCTGGATCTGCCCTGCATGAAGGTCTATGGAAACAACCCTGTGTGCCCCTGCGACGGTGATTAGGTCTGCAACAAGCTTTGCACTGATCGGGACCCGGGGCTTGACCTTTCGATCCTGCCGACTATAACCATAATAGGGAATCACAGCTGTTATACGTTTGGCTGATGCCCTTCTCAGGGCATCCATAATTATTAGAAGTTGCATCAGGTTGTCATTGACCGGGGTACACGTAGATTGGACAACAAACACATCCCGGCCCCTGATATTTTCACGGATTTCCACCTGGGTTTCTCCGTCGCTAAATGTCTTGGCGCTGATCTTCCCAGGTTCAATACCGATATATTGGCATACCTCGAGCGCCAACGCCGTGCTTGAGGTCCCACCAAACAGTTTCATTTCCAGTTCCAAGGGCACCCTCACAGCTCAAAGCCAAAGGCCTATAAAATGGCTGGGGTGGGAGGATTCGAACCTCCGAATGCGGGCTCCAAAGGCCCGTGTCTTACCACTTGACGACACCCCAGAACACAAGACGGAAATCGGAATTCAGGAAAGTCCCTGTGCCAAAAAGATATCCCCCATATTGTGGGACACAAGAGATCTTTTTGCCAATAGGGCTTTATCTCTTGATTCGAAGACTCCAAAGACGCTGGGACCACTACCTGACATCAGAGCTCCTACTGCCCCTGTAGCTAATAATAACTTCTTAATACTATTGATAACAGGGAAATGAGTAGCGGTCACCGACTCAAGGTCATTTTCAAGGGCGTGACCTAGCTGAATGGGCTCTTTTTTCAAACAACCCAGTATAAAATCGTATTCCCCAATTGTCAACTTTAATTTCAAGTTAGCATAGACCCACGGGGTAGATACCTCGATGGGTGGCGTAACTATAAGATACCAGAATCTTGGCCATTTCTCAATAGGCTCGAGCACTTCTCCTATACCCCTGGCTATGGACGGTCTGCCGGCTAGGAAGAAGGGTACGTCTGCCCCAAGGGCCAACGCCAGCCCCCGCAGATCCTGGGAGCCGAGGGGGTTAGACCACATCTCGTTTAGGCATCTAATGGTTCCAGCGGCATCGCTGCTGCCCCCTCCCAGTCCGGCCGCAACAGGAATATTCTTGGTGAGCCTTATGGAAACTCCACCGCTGATGCCCGTTCTGGCAAAAAAGGCCTTAGCAGCTCGGTAGACAAGATTTCCCTCATCACACGGCGTGGGGATACCCTCACAGGTAAGATCGATCCCTCTTTGGGTGAGTTTCTTCAGCTCGAGGTAGTCAAATAAGGCGACAGGGACCATGATGGACACCAATTCGTGATATCCATCTGGCCGTCGTCCTATCACCTTAAGTCGGATATTCAGTTTTGCAGGCGCTTTGACCTTGTGGATTGGCGATTTGGAAAGGAGCTCTTTACCCATAATTTCTAGCGATCAGGGGGCGGAGAAATCGTGATGCGCCCGTAAGCCGTCCTCCTCGGAGCAAGCGCGGATGCCGGGATTTAGGAATTGGGGATTATTCGGCTAGTCCTGGACCTTCAGTGTCAGATAAATGGTGGCCCCTCCTCGCTTGACCAATAAGAGGATGGTATCTCCCTTCTTATAAGACCGAATTCGATCGCGGAAATCTACAAGGGCCTTCACCGGAGTCTGATCTATCTCTAATATTATGTCCCCTGACCTAACACCCGCTTCCTGTGCGGGTGAGCTATCCTCAACTTGCACAACCACAAGCCCACTGGTTTCAGAGAGGCCTAAATTTCGTGCCAGTTCAGGTGAGAGCTCTTCAACGGTCATGCCCAGCTCTGGCCTTGGGGGGCCCTCTTCCTCAGGTTTCTTCTCTTCTTTAAATTCACCTATTTTGACCTGGAAGGTCTCTTTCTCGCCCTTCCGGATCACCTCCACAGGCACCTTCTTGCCCACCGGTGTGGATGCAACAATATAGGGTAATTCCCTCATTTCCTTGATCTCTCTTCCGTCAAAGGAGACTATTACATCTCCTCGGTTGATTCCCGCCCTATCGGCGGGGCTCCCCTTTGTGACATCCGCAACCAGGGCCCCTCGGTCATGCTTCAGACCAAGCTTGTCCTTCAACTCAGGGGTAATCTCCTGAATCATGACACCCAGCCAGCCCCTCACTACCTTTCCTCTCTTGAGCTGGGGCAGGAGGTCCTTGGCCATATTAATTGGGATGGCAAACCCGATACCTATATTTCCACCGGTCCTCGAAAAGATGGCTGAATTGATGCCTATCACCTCACCGGCGGTATTTAAGAGGGGGCCGCCGCTGTTTCCTGGATTGATGGAGGCATCGGTCTGGATGAAATTGTCGTATGACCCTGCCCCGATGCGCCTATACTTGGCACTGACGATACCTGCCGTGACCGTATTGCCCAGGCCAAAAGGATTCCCAATGGCCACCACCCAATCACCTACCTCAAGTTTGTCTGAATTTCCAAGGGGAAGTGGTTTCAGGGGACGATGGGCCTCAATCCGGATAAGGGCCAGATCGGTCTTGGGATCCCGGCCAACGATCTTGGCATCGAACTCCGTATCATCTGAGAGCCTGACGGTGATCTTGTCCGTCTTTTCAACCACATGATTATTTGTCAAGATGAAGCCTTGTGCGTCTATGATAAAGCCGGATCCGAGGTTTTTCTGCTTAAAGTCCTTTGGCAACTGATCCCCGAAGAAATGATCAAAGAAGTCCCTAAAAGGGTCCTTGGAACCGGGAGGGCCTCCAAAGGGGAAGGGGGGGACCTGCATCTCGCCCCTGATCGTTTTTACGGTACTGATATTTACCACGGAGTCCTTGGCTTTCTTGATCAGGGCGGAAAAAGAGGCCGGGGCCTTAGGCAAAAGAGGCGTGTCTTGGGCAGCCGCCGTTAGGACCCCCGTGACCGAGATAACAAGGATCAAGCTAATCAGAAGGGGAAAAACGGCCCCTTCGGCCAGGCGTAGTCTGCCTCTTTTACGGTACTTTGGACTCATGAAAACCTCCTCAAAATCAGACAGGGCCCTGTGCTATGGCTAAAGGGCCTACCCTTTCACCTTGACATAACGCCACCTCAAATCGGTCAAGACATTGTCCATAAACTTTTGCTCTTCTTCTGTGAGATTGCCCTTGGTCTTCTCCTTCAACATTGCAATGGTATCAATGGCGTGCTTGGCAAGAGGCAGGTCCTTCTTTTTCTCCCCAGTCTGGGGGTCGGCGATCTCGCCAAAATGAAGGAAGGCGGATGAGCTCAGGCTAAATACCAAAGAGATAAAATTGACCTCTGGCAACGGCGGCCTCTTGTCCTCATCCTTCGGAGGCCCTTTTTTTATTGCCTCCTTTTCTTTCTTCTCCTCTTCCTTGGCCTTCTTGTCCTTCAGCTCCCCTGTTTCGTCAAAAGACCTCCTGTCTTTGATAACGAAGCCTTTTTCTTCTTCAGCCATAATTCCACTCCTTGCCAAAGATATCTTCACTTCAATCTTCAGTTGTTTCCTTATGACGCCTATAACTCTATTCTTCTTACGGAATAAACCTTTTCAAGGCCACGGAGTTCCTCAAGGATTCCGTCATCCGCTATTGAACTGGTGGTCAGTAAGATAATGTTCTGCTTTTTCTCCTTCTCTTCCCCAACCTGCATACGGCTTATATTTATCATATTCTTGCCCAGGGTAGTGGCTATGCGCCCGATTACTCCGGGGCTGTCTTGGTTCTGGATCAGGAGATTGTGTCCTTCAGGGATCGCCTCCAGATAGAAGTCATTGATGCGGAGGATCCTGGGCATCTTTTTCCCGAAGATCGTCCCAGAGATGATGTTCTTGCCTTCCAAAGTCCTGATGGTGAGTTTGACTAGACTTGCGAAGTCTTCAGATGTCGTACTCTTGGACTCCACCACCTTTATTCCACGATCAGAGGCAATATAGGGGGCATTTACGAAATTCACGTCGTCTCTGAGGATCGGGGTAAGTAACCCCTTCAACATTGCCGTAGTCAAAGGGGTTACATCATATTCCGCCACCCGACCCGAATAGTCAATCCTTGCCTCTACCACGGCACTGTCGGCCAACTGGGACTGGAATGCTCCCATCCGCTCTACCAGGACGGCATAGGGCCTCAGGGTGGTCATCAATTCCGCGCTGATACTCGGGACATTCACCGCGTTTTTCACCGATCCGTGGAGGAGGTAGGCAACGATTTGTTCGGCCACATCCTTTGCCACGTTATCCTGGGCCTCGGTGGTTGAGGCACCCAGATGTGGGGTGCAGATGAAATTGGGGAGGCCCATAAGTTCAATCTTTCCAGGTGGTTCTGTCTCGAATACATCCACAGCCCCGCCTCCCAGGTGGCCCGACTTGAGGGCTTCGCACAGATCTTTCTCATTGACGATCCCCCCACGGGCACAGTTAATCACCATCGCCCCTTTTTTCATTTTTGAAATTGCTTCCTTGTTGATCATATTAACCGTCTCATCGGTCTTCGGGGTATGGATAGTAATATAGTCCGCACGCTGGAGAAGTTCGTCAAAGGAAACTGGTTCGAAATCAAGCCTTTCAACAGTCTCAGGTTTGATGTAGGGATCGTACACGATGACCTTCATCTTCATGCCCTTGGCCCTATCAGCAACAATTCGGCCAATATGCCCTATGCCTATAAGCCCCAGCGTCTTATTGAATACCTCCCGGCCCTCAAGCTTCTTCTTCTCCCATCTACCCTCCTTGAGGGAAGAGGTGGCCTGGGGAATATTCCTGGAGAGTGCCAGGATCATAGCGATAGTATGTTCCGCGGTTGTGATAGTGTTCCCTTCGGGGGTATTCATCACCACTATCCCCCGCTGACTGGCAGCAGGAATGTCCACATTGTCAAGGCCGATCCCGGCCCGACCAATGACCTTCAGTTTTTTGGCGGCCTCGATGATCTCTGCCGTGACCTTTGTGGCGCTGCGGATAGCCAGGCCGTCGTATTGGCCTATGATCTCCTTCAATTCCTCTTGGGAAAGCCCGGTCTTCACATCTACATCAATGCCGGGGGTCTCCTGTAATATCTTTACGCCCACATTCGACAGGGAGTCACTTACAAGTACCTTCATACGTCATGCCTCCTCAATTGCCATCTGTATTACTAAAATCTAACTCAGTAGACATTCACAGGTTTCGGCTTTCACCCTGTTAGATCTGCCTGAAGGGACCCTGAACCTCTGAACCCTATCATAATACCTTAAAGACCAGCGATGGGTCTTGGTATTTACAAAAAACCGTGGCCTATAAAGATCCCTGTTCAGCCTTTAATCCGAAGTTCCTGGGAAAATCGAGGCCAAATTAAGGATAACTTATTGATTTAAAAAGATTTTGTCGTTTGAAACCTCAACATTTTGTACCCATGTAGATGGAATTTTTTTCTTGACATTACTATGTTTATGTGCCATGATCTATACCCATGTATATCGAAAAGGTCCCCAACAGAAACTCACCTCCCTGTACCCTGTTGCGCGAATCCTTCCGGCAGGATGGACGAGTCAGGAAACGCACCATCACCAACCTCTCCGCATGGCCTGCTCATCTGGTGGAAGGATTGAGTCTCCTGCTCAAGGGGGGCGTGGTTGTAGACAGTCTCGAAGAGACTTTTGATGTGGTACGCAGCCTTCCTCATGGGCATGTGGCTGCTGTTCTGGGGAGTCTGCGCCGAGTGGGTCTTGATCAAATCATTGGGAACAAAGGCTGTCGGGAGCATGCCCTCAGTGTGGCCATGATTGTCGCTCGGTTGATTGATCCGCAGTCGAAACTTGCAACTGCCCGAGGGCTTGGTAACGAGACCATGTTTAGCAGTCTGGGTGAGATGCTTGGGGTGGTATCGGCCGATGAAAATGAACTGTACAGCGCGATGGACTGGTTGGTGGAGCGTCAAGAACGTATTGAAGCTAAGCTTGCAGCGCGCCATTTGGAGAATGGGTCCCTCGTGCTCTATGATGTCACTTCCACCTATTTTGAGGGGCGAACCTGCCCTCTGGCCAAGCTGGGCCACAACCGCGATGGAAAGAAGGGCAAGCTGCAAATCGTCTTTGGGCTTTTGTGTACTGCGCAGGGGTGTCCTGTGGCGGTAGGTGTGTTTTCTGGAGATACGGGTGATCCCTCCACTCTTGAGGGGGAGATCACGAAGATCCGGGACCGCTTTGGGATTGAACAGGTTGTTATTGTGGGTGACCGAGGACTGATTACAAAGTCTCGTATTCGGCAAGATCTGCGACCGGTCGAGGGCCTTGAATGGATAACGGCGCTTCGTGCAGCCCAGATCCGCAAACTCCTGGATAGTGGTTCGTTTCAACTTTCCTTGTTTGACCAGCAAGATCTTGCTGGGATCATGCATCCTGACTATCCAGGGGAACGATTGGTGATATGCCGAAACCCGGTGCTTGCCCAGGAAAGGGCGAGAAAGCGCGAAGACCTTCTTAAGGCCACGGAAGAGGAATTGCAAAGGATTGTGCAGGCCACCTCTCGGGCCAAGCGTAGGCTGAAAGGCAAAGAGAAGATTGCTCTCAAAGTGGGCAGGGTGATTAATAGGTTCAAGATGGCCAAGCATTTTCATCTCACCATCGGCGAAGGGAAATTCTCCTATCACCGCAAGGAAAACCTGATTGCAAAAGAAGCTGCACTGGACGGCATTTACGTGATTCGTACAAGCCTCACATCAGACAAATTCCAGGCCCAGGGGGTGGTGCAAGCCTACAAACAGCTTTCTGTTGTGGAGCGAGCATTTCGAAGTTTCAAGTCCATTGATCTCAAGGTTCGACCGATTCACCACCGCCTGGAAAGAAGGGTTCGTGCCCACGTGTTTCTGTGTATGCTGGCCTACTACGTGCAATGGCATATGCGGCGAGCCCTGGCACCGATCCTCTTCGACGATGATGATCCCGAAGGTGCACAAGCTCAACGCACCTCGATCGTAGCGCCTGCGCAACGTTCTGATTCAGCCAAAGAAAAGGCAAAACGGAAACGGACCAAAGACGACCTTCCGGTACACAGCTTCCAGACACTACTCGAAGACCTGGCCACGATCTGCAAGGAAACAATTCAACCCAGGTTGCCCGATGCTCCAGCGTTTGAAAAAGTAACTATCCCGACACCTTTGCAGCAAAGGGCACTGCAATTGTTGCGGGTGAAGCCCTAATGTACCCAGTACGTCTACCATAAAAAAAGAAATTGACCAATAAAATCACTAAGTTCCAATTTTCTTCTTCAGGAACTTAGGTTTAATAATTTGGACCTGTGCGGTTAGCTTTTAGCCATTAGCGGTTAGCTTTTGGATAAAACTGTTCAACATCCTCTTTACCTCATTGACCTGTTGATTAAGTTCTCTATATGTCTCATCACCTAGATAATTGAGATCGCGGGCTAGAAGCAGCTGATATTCCACCTCGCTTGCAGATCAGGCGGCGATGCCCATAAACCTGGCAAGTTCTCGCTCGCTATCTCTTCCGCAACCTTCCGCGATGTTCATTGGAACGGATGCCGCAGCCCTGCGTAGCTGAACCGTAAGTCCAAATCGTTCATCAGAAGCAAAATCCTCTGTGCTTTCATAGATCTGTAATGCAAGACGATGGGCTTTCTCCCATACCTTAAGTTCCCGAAAATCTCTCATTTTCCCCCTTTTAACGCTAACGGCTTACCGCTAATAGCTAACCGCACAGGTCAAATAATTTCATCCGGTAAGAGTTCCGTTTCTTAAGTTATTAATTTTTTATCATGAAGGGCCTGTTTGTCAAGGCGGATATTAAGGTAAAGTGGGTTCGCAATCCCTAATCATCTCCCTACCAGCGCCACCACAACAGAAAGGCCGTACGAGAATTTCTTGAAGTGGTGCAGTGCCTCCATTTCTGGACTCCCCTTTCGCTGGAGTAACGGCCTTTCTCTCCATCCCAAACGGGGGATGTGACAAAATACTCTCGATCTGGCGGATTTTCTGGTAAAATGCCATATGAATAAGACCTTAACGAGGATACATGACGTCATGACCGAGGCAGACCAAGAGGTGCTGGACAGGGTGAACCAACTCCGGGAGCAGGTCAATTACCACAACTATCGCTACTATGTCCTGGATAGCCCGGAGATCTCCGACGCGGAATACGATCGGCTCTTTGATGAGCTTTCGGCCCTCGAGGGGCGATATCCTGGGTTGGTCACACCGGACTCCCCGACCCAGAGGGTGGGCGCGGCTCCCTTAGAGGAATTCTCCACGGTGAGACACGCCCTTCCCATGCTCAGCCTGGGCAAGGCCACCTCCGAGGCTGAATTCCTCGACTTCCATCGAAGGGTGAAAGACCTCACAAAGGTGAAGGACGAGGACATAAAATATACGGTAGAGCCGAAATTTGATGGACTGGCGGTGGAGCTTGTCTATACCACCGGGGTCTTTGCCTTGGGTTCTACCAGGGGCGATGGTCTTGTGGGGGAGGATGTGACCCAGAATCTCCGAACCATTAAGTCCATCCCTTTGCGGCTCATGGGCAAGTCCGCTCCGGAGTTACTGGAGGTGCGGGGCGAGGTCATCATGAATAAGGAGGAT
>CAYVMN010000172.1:0-9824 GCA_964452575.1 uncultured Desulfobacteraceae bacterium
CCAAACCTCAAATTAGTAACCCCGAATCGGTAAGAATTCGGGAATGCTCCCTTTAGGGTTCACCATGTCCGTTCCTTCCCCGGCGCGGTGTCCGGAACTTGTTTAACTGAACAGATTCCCCTTGGTCAGCCCCCTTCCCTCCACCTTCCCCGCAGGCAGCGGCGCACCGCAGCCCTTGTTCGAAGGCTTCATAGGTACTATGGGGCTCTCCGACTTCTCAGCACCGTACATGTCAGGATTACAGCCACCGGCCTTCCCTGACCGACCCACCATTACTTCTGGTGGGTAATGCTGAGATCTCCCGGTTCTCGTGCATAGAGCGTCTACGCATGCTCAGGGTCTCTGACTCCGCGGGGCCAGTGCACGACTCGCTGCATAACGCCGGACACCGTATTGCCTTCCCCAGCGTAGGACAAGGTCGGCACCCCGCAAAGGTGATTTCGGAGCTCAATGGCTGGCCTACGCTTCCCCCTGCCTGCCCTGTGAAATCTCTTACCATTTCATCAGGGTCAACGCTTCGCGTGCAGCCTCACAGTTGCCCGCGCATGACTCGGGGCCATGATGGAACATCTATCCCTTTCATGTAAGGCTCTTTCATCCCCTACTCTATGCCGGTTTATCCCGGCGTTTTCCCTACGTCCCCTTTCCCATAGTGTTCGGGTCAACGCCATCAGCTAGAGATCGGACGATTCGCAACGCTTCTGAAGGCTCCATAGTCTCCTCCTTTGCCGTCGTGGCAGGTCCCGTAGCAGCGGCGTGCGGCTTTCCAGCCGCGCGTTCGCTGCGCTGCGTAGTTGAGTTTGAAACCTCTTGCGGGATAGGTGGCTGCAGTAACCTTGCGTGTTCGAGCATGTTGGCAATTACATCCCATGCAAACTTCGGAATTTCAAGTGCAACGCACCCTCGGGCTTGAAGATTCCAACGCAAACCCTCCCACTTCCTGAGGCGAGGCTCGGACTTTAGTTCTTCGAGTCGTAGCGGGGGATCAATGCGTTGAATCTCTTTCGTGTTGCAGCCGTATGGCCAGTGCCAAAGGAGCTTTCGCTTCGCATCGCATGTGGCCTCCCAAATAACGCGAAAGTCCTTTCCAATCCCAGCCTTCTTGACACGCTTCGCGACGTTTTCTGCCATGCCGAACTCCCGGACGAGGCGGTCGACGGAAAGGCGGTTCGTCGACGTCCGGTAAACGAGAATCAGATCGCCCCGTTTAGTATCACGCTCGCAACTCCAAAATGCCTCTCGAGGGAGATCGCGGGCACCACCCCCAAACAAGTAATTCTCCGGGCTTGCATAAAAAATCCAATAGCGTTTCGTTGCTTCACCTGAGGCTGTATGTCTAGTTGACCGCCAAAAGCTGGAAAGGCTCATGGAATTGCGTGCCCTCGCGACGGTTGAGTTTTAAACCATAACGTGAAATTCAGCGGACGCGTTAGCGACCCGCTGAAATGACTGGTTAGTGGAAAATATATGCCTTTAGTTCTTTATGATTTCAACAATCTTGTCGATAACTTGCGCCATTTTCTATTTTTTGATGCTGCCAACTCAGTAAAGAATAATATGGTTGTCTGCGGTAAATAACCTATTGGGCCTAACGTTGCTCTCCTGCCTCAGGCTTCCAGACGTGAAATCTGTGCTCTCAATAGAAATAGCATTGGAGTCTTTGATGATTTTACTCGTGATTTGGCAGAGGATGGCGTCTTCACCTTCAAGTGAAGCGATAATGAGGGCTGGGCGGCGTTTAGACTGGCTTAGGTCGGAAAAGGGGAAGGGTACAACGACCACATCTCCTTTTACAAATCTTGCCATGCTTCGTCCTCCTCCGCTCTGAGCCAGTCCTTCCCAAGTGAAGATTCGCTCATTACAGCAATATCCAACTTTTCTCGGGCTATTTTTGCCTTTATAAAATGAACGAAATCAAGCACCTCCGTAAGAAACGGTTCTGGAACCTCTTTTAACTCACTCATCAATAACTCCTTTGTGCTCATAACTTTTTACCTCACTACCTGAATTTATTCACTATTTCCTTTAAGGACATGACTTCTAAAGGGCAACCCTTTTCTCAAAGTATACCACCTGTCACATGTATTTGTATATTTTTGATTCTGTTGAATCCTTCTACGGGAGTGACGTCTTCTTCCGATATCGAAGCATCTACTCCTTGTAACGGGGCCAAGCGTTCATCGGTTAGATTCTCAATTCTTACCGATGCAACTATTCTTCCCATTCTTGTCTCCTGAAATGGTGTAAATTGCTAAAGATGGGTTACCCCTATACGGATTTATAAGGATTTGTCTCCTGACAGAAACAAGGCTCCTGTCAGGAGTTGGGTAGGACCATTTTGAGGGGTTGCTCCATGGGAGAACTCTGGGAAAGCGGTTCAAGGGTTCAAAGGTTCAGGGTTCAACGTTCAAAAGTTCTGGGGGTGACGGTTCAGGGTTCAATGGTTTAAAGGTTCAGGGTTATGTTTGATGAGTAATAGGTTCAGAGATTAATTGTAAGAAATCATAGTCAAAGTAGAGGGAAAGTCAACAGAATTTGCCTTCACCCGGGAGAAGACTTTGGCAAGTGCCATCCCAAAAAAGGGTGGTTTAGGGTCCCATAAATTTTTCTCCATTGAAGTGGATAAGATGATCAGGAATTTCAGACAACCAGACCTCCGTTTCCCACGCAATGCTGCTGATATGCCTTTTGAATCCTTGAAAGTCCGGGAAGGCGGTCACATATACCCGCCCAGCAGGACATCTTGAAAGTATCTTCTCCAGTTCATACTGGCGCTTGGGGGACACAGGTCCATGGGATGTCACAGCCTCAATCAGAAAGAGCCATTTCCTCTTGCTGTCATAGAGCATCACATCCGGGAGTTTGTCATGTTCTGTAACCGTGATGTTAAGGCCCCTTAACAATTTTTCATCAATGTAAAGGGTTTTTCTCTCTGTGTCTCCCAAATATAGAAGTTTCGATCCTGGCGCGAATCGAGGGGCAAAATGTTCCACAACGGCCGCCTGGAGTTCATTATGTTTGCCCGGAGAGAGGTAGAGTTCTTTCCCGGAGGCAACTCTTACAGGTACCATCCTGGATTTTCTTTTCTTCCGGTATACCTCCCATAAGGTTTGGCGATCTCCAAGTATCCTCTTGAGGCTCCCTTCCCATCCAATGTCTCCATAACCGCGGATTAGATCAATGATTTCATCGGTGAGGGCATAATGGGTTCTGGGACTGTTTGTCGGAAGGGATGGGTTGTTTGGATTTTTGTCAACGATCCTGGCCTGCTCAAACTGGTGGATCACCTGGCGCCGGACAGTCTCCCTCGTATTTTCTGCATAATCCTTTTCATAAGCTTCTTTGGCGAAGATGAGGATGTCGTGAATCCTACGTCTCACAGGTGTGGCATTTTTCCACCGGTCTTTCTCTTTAAGGCCGGTCAATGCCAGAAAGGTTAGGGCAGAGATCTCATTCTGCTGTGCAGGGGGCATTCCAAGTGCCTTCAGGATCTCTTGCGCCTCCTCAACCTTACCCACCCGTCATTCCTCCTACCATCTTAACCTCCCCACTTACATGCCGAATGATGTTCCAAACCAGTTGATCTATCTCCTGGAGCGTGGGCTCCTTTTTCAACCCTTTAGCAGTATTTCCTATCTCCTGGATCACTTCAAGTGGCGGTAGAGGCATGGCACGAATCTCCGTGGCGCTTACCTGGGTATTTCCGTTTGATATTCGGAAATACATGTCAAGCAACGCGCTATTCAAAAGGGCGGCGAGACCCAGGGTAATTTCCTTACTTATATGGCCTTTTGGCCTGTAAATATAGTTTATATGGTTTTCCAGGCCAATAACATCCGATCCCATCCGCCCTTTCAGGAGGGGGGCGGCCGTCAATCTACGGTGCTGTTCCTTTGCACTGAATCTCCGCAAAAGGACAAGGTTCTTGTCTTCTGTCAGAAGTCGCCTTCTAAATGCCTCTTCGCCAGCTTTGATAAACGAAGGTTTGGGCTTCCCGCTTTTATTATTGAAACAGGGCCATTCGACCCGCATAGGCTGAACATTATGCATCCATATGAGCGGCACAAGTTCCTTGCTTCGGCTCTTTGAATCAAAAATGAGGGTCTCGGCCCTGAAGGGGACGACCGGCCCGGTGGATATCTCCAGTCCGTATTTATGTAGACTCCCTGTCCACCGGTCAACCATATCGATGACCTCAATGTCCTGATCACTTACAGGAAGCCTGAGAATTCTCCCCCTTTTTACGGGCTCAAGCACCTGGTAGATAGGTAGGCCATGGCTAATTGGATTTTGAAGGTCATCCACTCCTCTGGATACAGAGATATCCATCGTTGAATTGTTGCCGCCCCTTCTGGCTTTCAGGATGATATTTTCTTGCAACACCTCGTCCTTCTGAAAGGCGTCCTTGCGCGATTCGAAAAGATGAACCCTTTCCGGTGTCACCATATCAAAGAAACGCTGCCGAAAGAGCCTGAAATAAGGGCCGGAGGCGAAGCTTCGGGGTGTGATCATGATAAACATCCCTTTACCGTCCAGTAATTCAGCGGCTACCCCCATGAACAAGGCGTAAATATTGGGTTGCCCATACACAAACCGGGCAGCGGATACCGCCCTGGGATCATTTTTCCCGATTTTGAAATATGGAGGATTGGCGATGACGAGATCATAAGGAGCGATTTCCCTGGCCCATAATCCCTGCTGGAAACTCAGGATAAAATCTTCTTCTATTACCTCAAAAAACAATTCAATATCTTGTCTTTTCAGCCATTCCCTGGCGTATGCCAGGGACTCCTTCGTAAAGGCTGCCAATTCCGGATCTATTTCATATGCATCTATCTCCACCTTTTTTACCGACTTCTTCCTTGCAGCCGCTTCACAAACGGCACATGAGAGTATCCCTGTCCCTGCACCGGGGTCCAGAACCCGGAGGGCTTCCTTCCGGTATTCAGCAAGCCCGGCCATGAATCTGGAAACAGACAAAGGAGTAAAAAACTGCCCACGCCCCTTCCTTTCTTTCAAGGAAGTCTGGTTGATAAAAGAGGCAGCCTGTTGATCGCTGAATTCGGCGGGAGTTATTTTGTCAGAAGCCATCATAATTCCTTAAAAAACAACGTCTTTTAAATATCAAAATTAAGAGGTTGAGTCAATATTCAATGTTTCTCTACGCCATCTTACCTTTCCTTCGCTCAGGGCATTTGTCTATTTTGATTGGTGAACGCTTTCACAGTAGAATACATCTTACTCGTTATTGAAATACTGAAGGATGAACCTAAAATATGGACGTTTTCGCCGTCGATCCTGTATGGTCTCCGTTATTGTAGGATTGACGATTGATGATTGCCTGTTGAAGAACAAGAAAAAATGATCAAAAATCAAGACAGTGTCTTGAGAGCTATATTTTAGCGAAAAGAAAGCGGAAAGGGAGTGACAATGGAATTTCTGAGCCCTGAAACTATGAAAGATCTCATGCAGGTCTGCCTGGGGGAAATGAAGGCCGATGTGGTCATCAGAGGAGGGGACTTGGTCAATGTCTATAGCGGTGAGATCCTCAAGGGATTTTCAGTCGCTACCAGGGGGAAATGGATCGCTTATGTGGGGCCAGATCCCGGTCGTACCATCGGGCCCGATACCCACGTCATCGATGCATCTGGAAAGGTTGTTGCCCCGGGATTTATCGACGGCCACTCCCATATGATCTACTATGCATCTCCCCCTGAATTCCTCCGTTATGCCATGAAGGGAGGCACAACCTGCATCATCACTGAAACCGTGGAGCTCTCCTTTACATCCGGATACAGGGGGATTCTCAATTGGCTGGATCAGGTGCGGGATCAACCCATTAAGATCTTCTCTACGGTCCCACCCTCAGTCACCTTCAGCAAAGAGGCAGAGAAAAGGACCCCCACACTCGAGCAGCTACTGGAACTCCTGAGGCTGGATGAGTTTGTCGGCGTAGGGGAAGGCTTCTGGCAGCAAGTCCTCAGAACCCAAACACGATACCCTGCCCTGTCGGCCGAGGCGCGAAGACTCAAGAAGAGCGCTGAGGGACACGCAGCCGGTTGTCGTTCTGAGAGGCTTGCCGCCTATGCGGCCTTTGGCGTCTCCTCCTGTCACGAATCGGTAAGCGCAGAAGAGGTTATAGAAAAACTGAGGCTGGGGATGTGGGTCATGGTCCGACAGGGCAGCATTCGAAAAGAGCTGGATGCCATCTCCAGGATAAAGGATATGCCCATTGACTTCAGACGGCTGACCCTTGTCACGGACGGCGTGGACCCGAGAGATTTGGTGGAAAAAGGCTACATGGAGTGTGTGGTGCAGCGCGCCATAGACCTGGGTTTCGACCCTGTTCTGGCCATCCAGATGGCCACGCTCAACGTGGCCGAACACTTCGGGCTGGATAACATCCTTGGGGGCATCGCACCAGGGAAATGTGCAGACATGGTCATTCTCCCAGACATCCAGACCATCAAGGCACAATATGTCCTCAGCAACGGACAGTTGATTGTGCAAGATGGTGAGATTCGGGCCGAGCCTCGCGCGATGCCGCCTTATAGCCGAGGGTTTAAAGAAATTCAGGTGGATCCATCGGACTTTGCGATTCGGACACAAAGCAAGGGTCCATTGAGGGTAAGGGTGGTCGAACAGTTGACGGAACTGGTAACCAGGGAGGCCTTTCTCGATCTGGTTCCATCTTGCGGTGAACTCAAGGCTGATCCAGGGCACGACCTATTGAAGGTCTCGCTCATATCGGGTGAAGGGCATATATTCACCGCTTTGATAAGGGGTCACGGTTTTCAAAAAGGCGCAATGGCTACGAGCGGCCTGTGGGAGACCCTCGGAACCCTGGTAGTAGGCACCAATGATACAGACATGGCCGCGGCAGTGAATCGGGTCCATGAAATGGGAGGGGGGATTGTGCTTTGTGCAGGCGCACAGGTGCAGGCTGAGATTGAACTCTCCATTTCAGGGCTAATGTCGACCCTCCCGATCGAGGCACTGGCGCGCGGGTTAAGGCAGATTCAGGAGAAGGCCGAGGCCCTTGGATTTAGATTTCCGGATGCGGCCCTCACCCTGGCAACCCTCACCACCCCGGCCATCCCATTCTTGAGGGTTTGTGAAGAAGGTCTGGTGGATGTTAGAAAGGGGCAGGTGGTGGAACTTATGGTTCCTTTGTGAAGGTCAAGCAACGGGCTGATCTTGGAGTGCTGTCTTTTGGGTTCTTGGGTTGACGTTCAAGATCCCATGATTATATTATTTTGTTTAATTGCTTCAAGAATTTGTTCGAACCATTAGCTTTTGGTTGTTCCGCGGGTCTTACACTGCTTTAGGGGTCCTTGACCGAAGAGGGCCTGCGACCAAGAACGTTAATAGATTGTAATTCGCTTCAATTGGATTGTCTTGGGCATCTTGGGGCGTTTAAAGGAGATGCCCTTTTATTTCAGGTCTTAGAAACCAGAGAGTCCAGAGTCCTGTCATTCTTGCGAAGAGTGTGCCCCTGGCTTGAACAGGGGCAGCCTTCCGCGGGATTGACACATAAATTTTTGGGGGTACTCGCGTTGATGGAAAGGGAAACAGATCAAATGGCAGAAAACGAATTTTCATTGGAAAACTCCCCTGCCGGCCCTAGCTTTAAGGAATTATACGAAGAGAGCCTCAAGAGCATCCAGGAGGGCAAGATTGTCAAGGGGCAGATCCTTCAAATAGACAAGGAATATGTCCTGGTGGATATTGGTTACAAATCAGAAGGAACAGTCCGGATCGCCGAATTTATGGATTCTGATGGTCATGTGACAGCCACGGTGGGTGACGAAATAGAAGTCCTCTTGGTGCGAAAAGAGGATGAAGAAGGGCGGGTCATCCTCTCCAAGGAGAAGGCAGCAAAAGTCAAGCTATGGGACGACATAGAAAATGCCTATAAGACTGGGAGTATCGTAAGAGGGAAAATCATTTCAAAGGTCAAAGGCGGACTCGTTGTAGATATTGGTCTGCGGGCCTTCTTGCCAGGATCTCAGGCCGATCTGCCGCCAGTCAAGAACCTGGACCCCCTGATCGGCACAGAGCACGATTTCAGGATCATAAAGTGCGAAAAAGAACAGGCGAATATCGTGGTATCCCGCCGGGCCGTCTTAGAGGCAGAGAGGATGGCCTTGCTGGAAGAAACCCTTGAAGGCCTCGAGGAGGGTGCTGCCGTTTCTGGGACAATTACCAGCATTACCGATTACGGTCTGTTTATCGATCTGGGCGGCATTGACGGCCTCGTTCATATTACCAACATCTCCTGGGGTAAGCTCGGTCATCCTTCAGAGACATATAAGATCGGTGATAAGGTCACAGTCAAGATCCTCAACATCGATAAAGAGAGAAAGAGGGTATCCCTCGGCATCAAACAGCTAACCCCCAGCCCATGGAGCATGGTTCAAGATAGATATCCGGTGGGGACCAGAGTCATGGGACGTGTCACGAGCCTGAAAAAGTACGGGGCCTTCCTGGAACTGGAAGAAGGGTTGGAAGGCCTGGTTCACATATCTGAAATGTCTTGGACAAGAAAGATTCGACATCCCTCCGAGGTCTTGAGCATTGGCAGCACGGTGGAGGCAGTTGTCATAGACATCGATGTTGCCAAAGAGCGGATTTCCTTAAGTATCAAGCAGCTTGAGCCAAATCCCTGGGATTCCATTGCCGAAAAATATCCCGTGGGGGCCATTATAGAGGGGAAGGTAAAGGATATAACGGATTTCGGTATCTTTATCGGCATTGATGAAGGGATCGATGGCCTGGTCCACACATCTAACCTCTCATGGACCAGACAGACAAGTCACCCTTCGGAGCTTTTCAAAAAAGGCGAAAAGGTCCAGGCAATTATCCTGGACATTGACAAGGAGAGTCAGCATTTTTCGTTGGGAATCAAACAACTGACGCCAGACCCATGGAATGACGTCCCGGAAAGATACAAGCCCGGCACCCGAGTCTCCGGTACTGTGACCAACATCACCGATTTCGGCCTCTTCGTCGAACTGGAAGAGGGTATAGAAGGCCTGATTCACGTATCCCAATTGCCCAAGCGCAAAGATGGCAATCCCATGGAGGGATTTCAGATTAGGGACGAAATAGAGGCCGAGGTTGTTAATGTCTCGCAGGAGGATAAGAGAATTGACCTTTCCACCCGAAGGCTGGGAAAAACCTCGAAAAGAGGTGCTCGTAAGGGCTATATCGACAATCAGGAAAAGGCCACTTCTAATCTGGGAGACCTGTTGAGAGAGAAGATGCTGAACCGAGAATAATGTCCAAGGATTCCTTTAGATCCCTCGGAGTAAAGACCTCAAGAACCATTACCCCCTCAAAAGAACGTCTCAACAGACATTCGATCCATCCTCGCACCTGAACCCTGGGCATACTGGAAAGACTCAGATGGTCCTCGTATCCCTCCACCCGGTGAATGTGAATCATTTCTGTCACGTTTGCGTAGCGTCTTATTGACTTGGTCACATCTTCCTTGCCAAGCATCAGATGTCCAAGGTCCAGGCAAAATCTGCACAATCCGCTATCCCAAAATTGCTCCATAAGAGACGGGGTGTAATTGATATTTTCAATAAGTAATCTGTTGCTCCCCCCTATTTCTTTATGGAGCGTCTCCAAGGAATCTAGGGCGCGGCTAGTCCATTCATCCCAGGTCTGTGTGTTCTGCTTGGTAAAGTATAGCCCTGGAACCGGAACGAGGGTGGCCGGCGAAGGGGCAACAGGAAGATAAAGATAAATCATCTTAATTTGACAGTAAATATCCGACCCCAGAGGGGGCCGGCTTTGGTTTAACCCCTGGAAGGGGA
>CAYVMN010000173.1:0-9816 GCA_964452575.1 uncultured Desulfobacteraceae bacterium
GTCCGCTTACCATGTCCATCTTAAATATGTTTTTCATGGTGTCATAGATGCGCCCAGGGGCCTCGCCGCTCCATCCGAACGCCCCGAATGACCCGCCCACCTTCCCTTCAAGGCCGATCTTCTCGGTCAGAAAAAGCATTGTCTTCATTCCCTGCATCATCTCTCCGTGATAGGTGGCGGAGCCGAATACATATGCATCAAAGTCCCTCAGATCTTGCTCCTTCTTGACCTGGGTAACGTTCAGAACTTGGGCCTCCACACCCTCAAAACGGATCCCCTCTGCAATCAATTCAGCAATATCCTTTGTGTCACCAGTTCTTGTGGCATATACTACCAGTGCCTTGGCCATTTCTTATCTCCCTTTCACCTACTCTTTTCCAAGAAAGCTCGGGTCTCCGCATGCACGTGCAGGATACTCGACCCTAAACGACATTTCTTCAGAAATGACACAGGTCTTTTAGGCCTGACTCGCGAAGTAGGTATAACGCTTACGCGCCCGTGATTCCCCGGCAAAGGCCGAGAGTAAGTCTTTTAATCATAATAAAGGCCATATTAACGACTGACGTCTTCCTTTTCCATACAGCTCTCGCAGAGGCCGAGGAATTCAAATTTATGCCCTAAAATTCCATGCTTAGTCAAATCTCCTAAGGTATTTTCAAGGCTTTTCAGGATATCATCGGATGCCTCCAGCGGTGCATCCAGAATCCTTCCGCAACCTGTGCAGGTGATATGATAATGGACTTTAGGGTTGCCGTCGAAACGCATCTGGACCCTGCCCGGTTGAAGTTTCTGAATTTCGCCGCACTGGGAGAGGATCTCGAGGTTGCGATAGACGGTCCCCATACTGATACGCGGCAACCTCTTTCTGACGATTTCATAGACTTCATCGGCCGTAGGATGCGAGCGAGTCCTCCTCAGCTCCTCCAGTATTACCTGCCGCTGGTGGGTCATCCTGTAGTTCGGAATGGGATTCAATTTTAGACCCAGCCGTCCATTTCTTATTAAGATTTATTCCTAATAGATATCAACAAAACCCCCAATGTCAAGAGATAAGATCTGTTGTCACATGATTCAGGTCTACATTAGTCAGGTATTAGGCCTGCTCAGGCCAGGGGCCTGCCATTTGAGTGGGATCAGTCATTGCCGCTTTGACATGATGGTCTTTTTAGGGCCTGAATAAAGGCGACAGGGGGGCACATATTCAAATGATAGTTGAAAATCACCCGATTTTCTGGCATTAGCTATAAAATCCGCCTTGAAAAGGCCCCACGTGTGAGGGATGAATATGCATTTTCTTGCTATCGTTCGGGACCTGCGATTTCAGGATGCCCTAGATATCATCTTTTTGACAGTCGTAGTTTACTACCTCTATTCCTGGTTCCGCGGAACGAAGGCCTTTAAGGCGCTGGTTGGACTCCTGGGTCTGGGGATCATTTACACGGTTGCTCGCGCATGGGGCCTATTCCTGACGACCTGGGTCTTTCAGATATTCTGGCAGGTTCTCGTCATCCTCCTGATTATCCTCTTCCAGTCTGAGATTCGGCAGGTGCTCGAGAAGGTCAATCCAATCCGGGCACTGGGTCTACGAAAGATGGCCATGCCTGAGGAATGGATCCCTGGGTTTACCCAGGGGGTTTTCAGACTGGCCGAAAAGAGAATAGGTGCCTTGGCTATGGTTGAGCGGGGAGATCTGGTGGAGGAGCACATTACAGGGGGGCAGTTTCTGGACGGGGAGCCGAACCCCGAACTACTAATGAGTATTTTCCAAACTCAATCCCCATTACACGATGGCGCCGCACTGATAAAGGGAGGGCGAATAACAAAGGTCGCCTGTTATCTACCGTTAAGCTCTTCCGAGGGGCTGCCAAAGCAATGGGGCACCCGGCACCGGGCCGCCCTCGGCCTTTCTGAACGTTGCGATGCCTGGGTGGTGGTCGTTTCTGAGGAACGCGGAGAGGTCTCTTTGGCGGCCGCGGGAAAATTAGAAAATGTCAATAATTCGGAGAGGCTTTCACAGCTGATTCTTGCAGCTGTGGCCCCACTTAGCCCCCCCAAGAAGACCTGGGCTGAGAAGGCGCGGTTTCTCTTGACTAACCGGTGGCGTCAGAAGCTTGTCTCCCTGGCCCTGGTGAGCGTCTTGTGGCTCCTGCTGGCCGGACAGCAAAACTTCCAGGTCAGCCTCCGGGTTCCCATCGATCTGAAGTATTTTCCCGAGGGTCTAGAGATTGTGAGGCCGGTTAATCCAGAGGTGACACTGACGGTTCGGGGGCTGAGGAAAGATGCCAGTACCCTCAAACCAGGCGATGTCAATGTCTCCCTGGATCTTTCCTTTGTCAGGGCCGGAACCAGAATCTTCCGCATTACCCGCGACAAGGTTGTCCTGGGAAACGATAGACTCCTTGTGGTCGGTATTGATCCTCCTCAGCTGGAATTCGAGTTCAAAAAAAAGAAGTAATGCCAGGCAGGATGTCTGGCGGGTGAGACATCAAAGGGCAAAGGGCCCAGGAATGGTTCTCCATTAAACAGGAGAGGCAATGATAGATCTTTAATTCGAGGACCCAGGGGTTTAAACATGAGCGCCACTCTAAGGCAAAAAATGCTCTTTATGGTCGGGATTATCACCCTGTGTTCGCTCTTGGGGTGTATTGTCCTGATATATAACGCAACGGTTGTTGGAAAGAATCTGCGGAGTGAAACTGAAGGCCATATTAAGGCATTGATCGGAAAGAATGCACAGGGGATCGAATCAACAATGCTGCTTATGGAAAGAAACTCCGACGACCTTGCCACGGCCGGCGAGGCCTTTTTTGCAATTTCCAAGACAACAAAGGAGGATATCACCGAACAGATAAAGGAATACCTTGTGAACAGTTTCAAAAAGCTTCCGGAGGCCATCGGCGGAGGTCTGTGGTATGAGCCTTATGTCCTCTTTGACAAGAAAAAGTATTATGGCCCGTATGTCTACAGAGAAAAAGACAAGGTCGTTTTTACCTGGGATCTCAGCACACCCACATATGACTACCATAATCAGCGCTGGTATCTGCTTGGCATTCCAAAGGAATGGGACAGATCGCTAAAGAGGCCCCTCAGGATATATTGGACAGACCCATATTTCGATGAGGCAGCAACCCACGCCCTCATGATCACCGTGGACGCGCTGATGTATGACCGGGGGGGCAGGTTAATAGGCATGTCCACCGTTGATTTCAGCCTAGAGGATTTGAAGGATAAGGTGGCCAAAATGACCGTCACCCCAGGCTCGCTCCCGTTTGCAGTTGATGTTTCAAGCGGATTATTGGTCGCATTTCCAGCTGATCCTTCAAAGGTGCTGAAAAAGATGTCCGATCTTAGCTGGGGTAAAGAAATCCGGGCCGCCAACAAGGCCCGGCCAGGAGAGGTTGTCATGGACTTGCTGACTCTAAAAGGGGAGGGCTTTTCGCTGTTTTATACAGTCACCAAAACCGGATTTGCCCTGGGTATTTTGTCCCCTAACAAGGAGCTTTACGCGCACATCGACGAACTCAACAGGGCTAATACGTATACGTCACTTGTGGTTATTTCGGTTCAGGTTGCCTTGTTTCTGCTTATCGCCATATTTATGGTGAGACGCATATGTAATCCAATCAGAAATCTGACCGATGTTGCCCAGGAGATTGCAGAGGGTGATCTCATCGGTGCCTCTGAATCCTTGACCCTGATCGAGGGCAGGGTGGGGTCGAGCCGGGACGAGACCGGACGATTGTTGACCGCATTTCAGGGCATGACCGGAAAGCTTAATGACCTGTTTGCCCAGGTCCAGCGCTCCGGCAGCCAGGTAAGTTCATCATCAAATCAGATAGCCACGTCATCGAGGCAACTTGAGGCTACTATCAGCGAGCAGGCGGTGTCGACCAATCAGGTTAGCGTCTCCTCGAAGCAGATTGCTGCAACTGGAGCGGCTTTGACTGAAACCATGAATGAGGTGGCAGCGGCAGCCTCGGAGACGGCGGGCCTGGCCGGGTCTGGCCAGGCTGGAATGGAGGGCATGCAGGCGTCTATGCAAGGGATATTGAAGGGGACGGAGTCGGTTTCTACAAAACTTGAAGAGATCAAAGAAAACGCAAAGAGCATCGGCTCTATCGTTTCGACGATTACCAAGGTGGCGGATCAGACCAACCTGCTCTCCCTCAATGCGGCAATCGAAGCTGAGAAGGCGGGTGAGTATGGGGTAGGGTTCTCTGTCGTGGCGAGAGAAATTCGAAGACTGGCGGATCAGACCTCTGTGGCCGTCCTGGATATTGAAGATATGGTGAGTAAAATGGAGGCGTCTGTATCGGCAGGGGCCTCCGAAATGGAAAGATTTTCGCAGGAAGTGAGTTCAGCGGTCGATGAAATAGGCAGGATTGGCAACCAACTAGACGGGATCATGGAAAGGGTTCGTACCCTTACCCCCCGTTTCGAGGCAGTGAATGAAGGAATGGAGGCCCAGACCCAAAGCGCCGGTCAGATTAGCGAGACCATGGACCAACTGAACGCCGTCACCCAGAACACGGTGGAGTCACTACGGGAATTCAGTGTGGCAGCTCAATACCTGAATGAGGCCGCCTTAGTCCTGCAGGAAGAGGTCTCCCGCTTCAGGGTGGAGAGTTAGGGGTTGCAGGTGAAGATGACCAGCAATCCCAAGGCCCAGCAGTAAGGGGCAAAATAGTAAAGATGCCCTTTCCTGACGATGTGCATCAGGAATCTGAGCGCAAGGACTCCCACCACAGTAGATGTTCCGAATCCTATGAATAGGGGGACAAGCCCTATCTTTTCCAGGGAAACCTGGTCCAGATGAGTGAGAAGTGCCCCGATAATTGCCGGTATGGATAGAAGAAAAGAGAAGCGTGCCGCAAGTTCTCTGTCCAGGCGGCAGAAGAGTCCGCATGTAATCGTGGCGCCTGATCTAGAGATCCCCGGCACGATAGCCAGGCCTTGAGCCGTCCCGACGGCCAGGGCCGTCAGGGGTCCTATTTTAGCCCGATTTCCATAGTCCTTTGAAAGGAGACGGGAGGAGGCGAGGATAAGTCCGGTTGCAATGAGCATTGCGCCGACCATGGTCAGGGATCCGAAGGCCCTTTCAAGGGGGGCTTTGAAGACAACTCCAATAATTCCGGTCGGGACAGAGCCCACGACCACCCACAAGAGGAGTCTGGCGTGCGGATCTGCGAGATCGAACTTCAAGAGGGCTGTACCCATTTTCTTTAGATCCGGCAGGAAATAGAGACACACTGCCAAAAGCGTTCCCATGTGCATGGAGATGTCCAGAAGGAGCTCCGGCTCACTAAAACCAAGAAGATTTTGGAAGAGGACCAGATGGCCCGAGCTGCTGACGGGCAGGAACTCGGTCAGGCCCTGAACGATCCCTAATAGAATGGTATCGGCGGCTTTCATGGGGTCTCCCCTTTCTTTTTTTATGGTTTATCAGAGGATGGCATGGATTGGCAAGCCGACATTCCCCATCGGAATAAGGGCCTTGGCCGCGATAATTGTTCCCGAGACCCTGGGATAAAGTAGATAGGAGGTAACATTTCGCCACAGAGATCACTGAGAACACAGAGGGAATAAATTGTGGAAGAAATAGATGAGATAACAGGCTCTGTAATCGGTGCTGCCATCGCTGTTCATCGAGCACTTGGTCCTGGGTTGTTGGAGTCAGCGTATGAGGCATGTTTGGCCTATGAACTGGTTGACCGTGGGCTGTCAGTGGAAAGGCAAAAGGCCCTTCCCGTGGTTTATAGAGGCGTAAAGGTCGATTGTGGTTATCGCATTGACCTGTTGGTGCAAGAGAAAGTAATCGTCGAACTTAAGGCAATAGAAAGGTTTGAACCGATTCACATTGCTCAAGTCTTATCTTATCTGAAACTATCCGGTTGTAATGTGGGGCTATTAATCAATTTTAATGTTAGAGTTCTTAAAGACGGTATACGCCGGTTAATCAATGATTAAAACAAAAGAGTTTGCTCTGTGTATTCTGTGCCCTCTGTGGTGAACGATTGCGATAGGAGATTATGGTGGAGCTAAAGACACTTGTCCTGTCATTAGGGGGATCAATAATTGTTCCGGAAAAACTAGATATTGATTTTCTGAAAAAATTTAGGGAACTTATCCTTGAATTAGGAGGGATTCGCCCAGTCATTATTTGCGGTGGCGGAAAGATCTGCCGGGACTACCAAGAGGCTGCAAGGGAGGTGGCCCGGATTTCGAAGGATGACCTCGACTGGATTGGGATTAGGGCGACAAGACTGAATGCTGAGGTGGTCAGGTCGGCCTTTGGTGAAGCGGCCTATGAAAGGGTGATCCACGATCCCAATGAGGAGATCAATACCCAGAAACGGATTATCATCGGTGCGGGTTTCGAGCCGGGAAGCTCTACAGATCTGCGGGCGGTTCAGATTGCCGTAAGGTTTGGCGCTTCAAGGGTGATTAACGTGTCTGACACTGATTATGTTTATAGCGCTGACCCCAAAAAGGATCCCGACGCCAAGAGGCTCATAAACATGACCTGGCCGGAGTTCAGAAGACTCGTGGGAGATGAATGGGACCCGGGGCTGAATATGCCCTTTGATCCTATTGCCTCAAGGGAGGCAGAGCGGGCTGGTCTGAAGTTGGTAATTGTGGGAAAAGATATCCAAAATCTCCAAAAGGTCTTGAAGGGTGAACCCTTTAAAGGCACCACTATTTCCTGAACCTCAAGGACCGTTCCACCCCTGGAAGGATATCCTGGACCCCTTTCTCCCAACTAATTGGGAGAAGAGCCGATTTTTTGAAAGAATGAGGTTAAAGAAATGTATAAAGCCCGCAGATCAATGAATTCAATATTTCTTGGTTTGATTACAGTTTTCCTGTCTCTGGGGAATCTCTTTTACCTCTCGAACAACCCTTCCATATCTCTACCAGTGGGGTTCGGTGCCAATACGATGCCCCATTA
Organism: uncultured Desulfobacteraceae bacterium; assembly: GCA_964452575.1. Taxonomy (GTDB): domain Bacteria; phylum Desulfobacterota; class DSM-4660; order Desulfatiglandales; family Desulfatiglandaceae; genus CAYVMN01. The sequence goes on from CAYVMN010000173.1 coordinate 6,950, forward strand.
CCTCTAAGGTGTCGGTTACAACCATAAACGCGCTTCGATCCAGTTTCTTGATCATTCCTTTGAGCTCGGCTAATTCCTGAAAAGTGATCACAGTATAGATGATCTGTTGTTCCTGTCCTGTGTACCCTCCCTGTCCTTTCATAATGGTCAATCCCCGATTTATCTCGTACATGATCTTCTTGGAAATCTCTTTCCACTGGGATGAAATGATAAAGACTGCCTTCCTCTGGCTCAGCCCTGTAACGACAAGGTTGAGTATGTGGGAAGTGACATAGACATAGATCAGTGTGTAAAGGGCCCTTTCAAGAGAAAAGAGAATGGCTCCTGCTATGAGGATGATACTGTTATAGGCAAGGCTTGTTGTACCCAAGCTGACGGAAAAGCGCTGTAGCATGATGACACATAGGATATCTAGACCCCCGGCCGAACCCATGGATCTGAGGATAATACCTGCCCCTGTGCCTGTAATGATCCCTGCCAGAAGCGCGCTCAAGATCTTGTCCTGAAGCGGAATTGAAATATGGACCAATTCAACGGCACAAGAAAAGATCAGCATACCTGCCAGGCTGTAGAAAAAGAAACGCAGCCCAACAAATCTCCATCCCAGTGCAAAAAGGGGCACATTCAATAAGAAATAGAGGAAGGCTACAGGTAAGGCTGGAATAAAATAATGGATGACCAGGGCCAATCCTACGAAGCCGGAACTCAGGAATTGCTGAGGGATTAAGATCCCGTTTATGGCAACAGCGCAGAGCAGACTGCCGACGGCTATAAGGCATAGATTCCAGAGAACCTGCCGCAGAATTTTGGTCTCAAATTGCTGAAGCCAAGATATTGTCTTCATCTCTTACTCCTTTTTTTCAGTTCGAAACAATACCATGTGTTATTTTGTACGCCATTGAGTGATTATAGTGTTTGACTTGGCAATGCAACCTCTAAAACTAATCCGTTGGGGCAAAGCAGGTTTCACTGGTGCCCAACAGATTTCCCTTGACTTTTCCTTTAGTTCCAGTACTATTCCCTTTGATTAGTCCTAAAGCCTGAAGCCTTGAGCCTGAAGCCTAGGGAGTTCCATATGTACAAACCCCTCAAAATGGTCCTACCCAACTCCTGACAGGAGCTATTTTTCCTGTTGGGAGCAAAATTCTCATTAAAGATTCGTTGTTCTCTTCCCTACTTCAAGCAGTGAGATACAGGGGTGAGGGCAAGGATTTCAAAGAATCCACAATTAAGAAGACGTCCCGAGAACCTGAAAGACGGAGTGTACATAAATCAAGATTAGCTTTGACCAGTTTGTTAATAATATTGTCAATCACCGATTTCTTGGCTACCAATATTCACGGCTTCAACCCAATATATGATAGGCGCGACCGCGCGCGGTCGCGCCTATCGGGGCGAGCTGAGCTTCGCTTCAGCGACTGACAGTCGTCGCTCGCGCTCCGCCTATCAATCGCTGGAGCAGGAATCTGCATAACAGCCAGTGATGCCTTCGGCATCCTGGCGTTATACAGATTCTGCTCAGCTCGCCCCGTTAGAAGGCTTAGCGAAAGGGGGAAAATTGTGGACCCGATTCTATTTAGAGGCATCGAGCGAATGCTGATTGCATTCGCCGGAGTAATCTTTGCGTACCTCGGTTATCGGCTCTATCTTCACGGCTTCACCGTGGGTCGAGGCAAGGCCGAAGCCCACTCAAAGTTTGGGAACCTCATACTTTCCGGTACCGGTCCGGGGCTCTTCTTTATGTTTTTCGGGGCCGTTATCTTGATGTTCGATCTCTTGTTCGGGGGTGCATCCTCCACCACGCGAATCCGACACGAAAGCAGCGAATTACCTGCGATAAGAGAATTGCCCAAGAGAGTTGCTTCACTGGAAGAAGGTGCTCCGCTGTCGAAGGAGAACTCCAAGCTATTAATCGAAATTATAAACGTATTAAAGGATGAGCTACCCGACTTTGATCGGGTGACACGGCCCAAGATTAACGAAATTGCCAGGCGGTTTGGCATACCGCTTCCTCCGGTCCCCCCAGGCATTCCCACAGGCCCATTGCCAACCCCGCCAGAGATAGCACCCAACGTCCCCGGTGGAGATGTTACTAGAGGTGGTGTTCCAGGCAGTGCTCCCGGCGGTGGTGTTCCCGGTGGCAGTACCCCTGGAGGGGGTTCCGGCGGCGGTGGATCTGTAGGTGGTGGGGCGGGCGGAGATGTTTTTGGTGGACGCGGTCGCCGTTGACCACGCAAGCGAATTTGAATCGCCTTCTAACATGCGCCTGGACTCAGACGGGCTAAAAGACGCGCCCGCTGGTCAGGCGCAGCCAGAACACCAACTCGGGAGAGCGTTTCATGCATAAGGGTGATCTTTTGGTCGAGAATGTAGCATTGCATGCAGAGGTTTAAGCTCTCAAAGAGTGACATAGAGTGGGACGCCCTTAAAATTTTAAGTTGACAGCCTATTTGGCAAGTGATAGATGGTAAGGCATGCCAAGATTAGCCCGATTGGACGCACCCGGTGTATTGCACCACATCATGATCAGGGGGATAGAGCGTCGAAATATATTCAAGAATGATAAAGATCGGGAGGATTTCTTAGATCGGCTCTCGATCTTGCTGCCGGAGACCCAGACATCTTGCTATGCCTGGGTTTTGATTCCGAACCATGCCCATTTTCTTTTCAGGACAGGTCAAGTTCCGTTGGCTACCTTGATGAGGAGACTTCTGACAGGATATGTGGTCAGTTTTAATCGGCGGCATAGACGCTCCGGTCAGCTTTTTCAGAACCGATATAAGTCGATTGTATGTCAAGAGGATATTTATTTACGAGAGCTTGTGAGGTATATTCACCTGAATCCTGTCCGAGCCGGCATTGTCTCC
>CAYVMN010000174.1:0-9777 GCA_964452575.1 uncultured Desulfobacteraceae bacterium
TATGGGGCTGTTCCGTGACGAGTTTAAAGACCTCACTGCCGTTCTATGGAGTGATACCGTCCTTTACGTCCTTTGGAAAAAAGACCCTCGCGGTCTTCTGCCTTTCTTTCAAAACGCTAAGATGTTACGAAAAAGCCAACCTAAAAAAAGGAGGGTAGCCGTGGAGGAGAGGATCTGGCACAAGGCATATGCCCCGGCCGTTCCGCCGAGCGTCGATTATGAGAAGATCACCATGCCGGAGTCCCTCGAGAGGGCGGCAAGAAATTTCCCCGACAACGTGGCCCTCATCATGATGGGGAAAAGGATCACCTACAGGGAGCTAAATGAGCTGGTGAATCGATTTGCTGCGGCCCTGGCAGACCTCGGCGTTCAAAAGGGAGATAAGGTGGCCATCCTGCTCCCCAACATCCCCCAGGTGGTGATTGCGGCCTATGCCGTCTTCAGGCTGGGGGCGGTGGTGGTCATGAATAATCCCCTCTACACGGAAAGCGAGCTGGAATATCAGCTCAACGACTCTGATTCCCTGGCGGCCGTGAGCCTCGATCTCCTCGTCCCCAGGATCCTCAAGCTGAAGCAAAAGACCGGGATCGAAACGGTCATCTCCTGTCACATCCGAGACTACCTGCCATTCCCGAAAAAGCAGCTCTTTCCATTCCTGAAAAAGGGGATGCACAGAGCCACGGACCCAAGAGAGGGAGTCCATGACTTCATGGACCTGGTCAGCAGATACCCTGCCGCACCGCCTCGCACCGAAGTCACCTTCCAAGACCTTGCTGCGCTGCTTTATACGGGAGGCACCACTGGCGTCTCCAAAGGCGTGATGCTCAGCCATGCCAACATCAGCATCAATGTCCAGCAGTTGAAGGCCTGGGTCTTCGATGCACAAGACGGCAATGAGAGGGTCATGGGGATATTCCCCATCTTCCACACCGCGGGATTTACGGCAGTAATGAACCAGTGCATCTACAGGGCCTTGACAGTGATCCTGGTTCCGCGGCCTGAGCCCGGAATCGTTCTGGAGATGACCCGGAAGTACCGTCCCGACTGGTTTCCTTGCGTGCCTACCATCTACGTTGGCCTTCTCAACCACTCGGACTTCCACAAGACAGACTTCTCCTTTATCAAAGGGTGCGTATCCGGGGCCGCCCCCCTGGCAGTAGAGACGATCCGGGAGTGGGAAAAGGCTGTGGGCGCCACCATCATCGAGGTCTACGGGCTGACCGAGACCTCTCCCTTATCTCATGCCAATCCATGGAGAGGAAAAACAAAGGCCGGAAGTGTGGGTGTGCCGGTCACCGACACCGACTGCCGTGTCGTCGACATTGAGACAGGGACCAAGGACCTCCCCCTCGGAGAATCCGGAGAGATCCTGCTCAAGGGACCCCAGCTTACCAAAGGGTATTACAAGAAGCCCGATGAGACCGCCAGTGCCTTTCGAGACGGATGGTTCTATACGGGCGATATCGGGTACATGGACGATGAAGGCTATCTCTTCATTGTGGACCGCAAAAAGGACATGATTATTGCCGGCGGATACAACATCTACCCAAGGGATATCGACGAGGTCCTGTACGAGCACCCCAAGATCCAGGAGGCCTGTGCCGTGGGTCTACCCGACCCCTACCGGGGAGAGACAGTCAAGGCCTTCATCGTCACAAAGCCGGGTGAGACCCTGACAGGGGAGGAGGTTATCTCCTTCTGTAGGGAGAAACTGGCGGCCTACAAGGTGCCCAAGCTGGTAGAGTTTATGGAGGAACTTCCAAAAAGCACGGTAGGAAAGGTCATGAGGAAAAAGCTTAGAGAGATGGAGATGGAAAGGGCAAAGGCCGGAAGGCAGGAGGGTGTATGAATGGATTTGATGTAATCGTCATTGGGGCCGGTAATGGCGGCCTGGCCGCATCAGCTGCCCTTGCACGAAAGGGACTCAATGTCCTGCTCCTTGAACGACATAATGTACCGGGGGGATGCGCCACCAGCTTCTGCCGGGGCCGGTTTGAGTTTGAGGTGGCCCTTCACCAGCTAAGCGGCATGGGCACCCCGCAAAAACCGGGGCCCCTCCGGATGCTCTTGGATAGGCTTGGGGTACTCGATGATCTGGAATTCGTGGAGATGCCCGACCTTTACCATGTGGCCATGCCAGATGGGTTCCGGTTGACGCTTGAGGCCGACAGGGATTTAGTCATTTCCCAATTGCAGGGGACCTTCCCTCAAGAAAAGGAGGGCATAGAGAAATTCTTCGATCTGGTTTACAGCTACGCGACCCAGATGCTCTCGGTCTTCTATTTCAAAGACCCTGAACCCTCCAGGGAGAAGTATCCTGTCCTCTATAGCCATGCCTTCAAACCCGCGATCGAGGTCCTGGATGAACTCTTCACTGATCCGCTTCTCAAGTCCATCTTATCGGTCTACTGGGGGTTTCTGGGCCTGCCTCCCACGAGACTCTCTTTTGCCTATCTTGCCATGCTGTTCTTTACATATATCGAGTTCAAGCCCTTTCATCTAAGGGGCGGCTCCCAGGCCCTGTCAAACGCGATCCTGAACAGATTCCTCTCGAATGGTGGTACAGCGCGCTTCAATTGCAGGGCCGATAGGATCATCGTGGAAGGAGGGGCTGTGAGGGGGGTAATTACGGAGCACGGAGACTCAATACCGGCAAGATATGTGGTCTCCAATGCCTCGCAGGTCTCAACATATGTACAACTGATTCAACCTGATGATGTACCTGACCAGGTCCGGAGGGAGATGAGGGGAAGGACCCTCAGCCCTTCGGCATTTGTGACCTTTGCCGGGTTTGATTGCGAACCGCCAGAACTTGGCATCAAGGATTCTACTACCTTTCTCATGGCCAATACAGACATCACCGATCGGAACCTGGACCGGATGAAACGCCTAGCTATTGATGACGAGCTGATGGTCATGAGTTGCTACGACGTGGCGGATCCTGAGTTCTCCCTGCCAGGGACGTGCCAGGCCAACATCGTTACCTTGAAATATGGGGAGCCGTGGCTGCGCGTCCCCCCTTCACAGTATCATCGTGTGAAATACCGGTGCGCTGAGGCCATGCTGAACAGGGTGGAGGGCGTCTTCCCTGGCCTGCGAGACCACCTGGAGGAGGTGGACGTGGCTACTCCCCTCACCCATATGCGCTACCTTGGTCATCCCGAAGGCGCGATCTACGGCTTTGAACAATACACCAAGGACTCCATGTTTTTCCAGCCGGGGCGTTACTCCCCCATCGAAGGTCTCTACTTTGCCAGCGGGTGGATCGGCGACTGCGGATTCCAGCCCACCTTGGAGGCCGGCCTCTCGGCAGCAAGTTCCATAATAAGAAAGCTCAATGGATAACGGGGTGGAACAATGAAGAAGTTGGTCTTCCAGGAATTTGACGGATATGGTGAGATCCTCGAGGATATAGATACAGGCAGAAGATATGGCATAGACTATTCGGCTGAAAAAGACTCTCCCGAGCAGTACATCCATCTCCTTCATCCCCCCAGGCTGGAGCTCCGGGTATCGGACATCTTCCAGGAGACCCCGTCGGCCAAGACCCTGCGGCTGGTTTCAACAGACCATTACCTCCCCCCATTTCAGGCTGGACAGTATATTGCGCTGTCTCTTGAGATAGATATGGTCAGAACCACGAGGCCGTATAGTATCTCTTCACCCCCCAACCAGACGGGTTATTATGATATTACCGTAAGGCAGGTGGATGGCGGACTGGTTTCCAACTACCTGCTCGATGAGATAGAGAGGGGCCATATCCTTCAAAGCTCCGGGCCTGCGGGAAATTTCTACTTCAACCCCCTGCTCCATGATAACATGATAGTCTGCCTTGCAGGTGGAAGCGGTATCACACCCTTCATGAGCATGATCCACGAGGTCGTTGACTGCGGTCTTGATCGAAGCATCTATCTCTTTTACGGCAACAAATCCCTTGATGACGTAATATTTGACGAGCGGCTGAAGTCAATCTCTGAGCGATCAGAAAGTATTCACTACTTCCCGGTGATTGAGAATCCAGGGGAGAGATACAAGGGCCTTAAAGGACTGATAACTGCCGAACTCATAGGGAAGACGCTTGTGGATCTTTCGGATAAGACATTCTACCTCTGCGGCCCGCAAGGACTTTACGACCATTGCATCCCTGAGCTTGAAAAACTGGGGATTCCAAAGAGGAAGATAAGAAAAGAGGTCTACGGCACCCCCACAAAGATCTCTGATCATCCTGGCTGGCCTCAGGAGGTAAAGCCAGAGGATCTTTTCACCATAGAGGTAAAGGGTCAAAAGACCTTGAGGTGCCGTGCAGGAGAGCCGCTGCTGGCGGCCCTTGAAGAGGCAGGGCTTGTGGTTCCATCCCTCTGCCGTTCGGGGGAATGCAGCATGTGCAGGGTCAAGGTCTTGTCAGGGAAGGTCTTTCAACCACCCGGGGCGCTTGTTCGCAAGTCGGACCGGAAGTTTGGCTATGTGCACTCCTGCGTTTCCTATCCGCTGGAGGACCTGGAGATCCTCGTATAGGGCAAGAAGCCCTGGGAGAGCCTATTTAGACTACTAAAGGTACGGACCTATGATCCAAGAAGTATTGCCGAACCTATTCCGAAACAAGATACCCCTCCCTGGGAGTCCCCTCAAATACCTGAATTCCTATGTGATAAGAGGCCTGGATCGGAATCTGATCATCGACACCGGGTTAAACCGTGAGGAATGTTTTGAGGCCATGAATACTGGGCTCCAGGAACTGGATGTTGACCTGAGCAAGACAGACCTCTTCATCACGCACCTTCACGCCGATCACTTCGGCCTTGTATCAAGGCTTGCTACTGATACCACCAAGACCTACTTCAACCGTCCGGACACAGAGATCATCGAGACCTGGGGCGGTTGGGAATCGATGCTCAGCTACGCCGGCCTGAACGGCTTTCCAAGACAAGAGCTACAGAAGGCCCTTAGCAGCCATCCTGGATACAAGTTCGAATCGAAGTGGGTTCCGGAGCTGAGCATCTTGAAAGACGACGATATCATAAGGGTCGGCAATTACCTTTTCAGGTGTGTTGAAACCCCCGGTCATACCCGGGGCCACACCTGTCTATATGAGCCGGAGAAAAGAGTCCTAATCTCTGGAGACCACATCCTCAACGACATCACCCCCAATATCCAGTGCTGGTCAGACGATGAAAACCCATTGGAAGCCTATCTAGTGAGTCTTGATAAGGTATACAGCCTGGATGTTGATCAGGTACTACCTGGTCACAGGCGCCTTTTCAAGAACCATCAGAAAAGGATCCGAGAGCTGAAGATGCATCACCATCGAAGGGCCCAGGAAGTGATCGAGATACTGGCGAGGGGCCCTAAGAACGCCTTTCACGTCGCCTCGGAGATGACATGGGACATCGCATACGACTCCTGGGATCAATTCCCTCTGGCCCAGAAATGGTTTGCAACCGGAGAGGCGATTTCACACCTTAGATATCTTGAGGAGAAGGGCGCGGTTTCCAGGGAAACACAAAAAGGAGAGGTCATTTTTCATCAAGCGAGTGAAAGGGGGAGGGCCTTATGAGTAAAGAAAAGGCCGGACATGAAGGACTTGTCCGGTATCACAGGGATGGTCACGTGGGATTTATTACCCTCAACAGGCCTGAGAAGCGAAACGCCTTGAATCCTTCGGTCTGGAGATCTCTTGACAAGGCAATAGGAATGGCTGAGGAAGATCCGGATGCCAGGGTTATCCTTTTGCAGGGAGAAGGGAAATCCTTTTGCGCAGGCCTGGATCTCAGCCCGGAAAATGAGCTATTTTCAGTGGTGGCCGAGGGCTCAAATGCATCCCAGAAGCTGGAGTTTTTCAGAAAGGTGAGAAAGACCCAGGGCATCTACACGAGGCTTGAGCTTATTCCGTTGCCCACCATTGCGGTCATTCACGGCCACTGCCTGGGGGGAGGTCTCGAGCTGGCCCTTTGCTGCGACATCCGTCTCTGCTCTTCAGAGACCCTCTTTGCCCTGCCCGAGGCAAAGCTCGGGTTCATCACCGATGTGGGCGGCCTTCAGCGCCTACCTAAGGTGGTCGGAAAGGGACACGCCCGGGAGATCGCCTTCAGGGGGCACAGGTTTGACGCAAAACGGGCCCAGGAGATCAATTTGGTCAATGGTTTCTATCCGGACCTGAAAACCCTCAGAATAAAGGCCATGGAAATGGCAGAGGAGATCGCGGCCAATCCTCCCTTAGCGGTACAAGGGGCCAAGGAGGTTCTCCTATTCGGTGAAGAGGCAACGCTGAATGAATCCCTTGAATACAATGCGGCCCGTTCCAGCATGATCGTCCCTTCAGAGGACCTCTCAGAGGCGATAAAGGCATACCTGGAAAAACGAAAGGGAGAATTTAAAGGGGCTTGATTCCGAGCCTCCGTTATCTGACAGGCCGCAGGACATGGGTCTCACGCAATTTCTTCCATAACTCTCTAAGAATGACCGCAGGTGCATCAGTCCTCTGGAGGTCATTTTTCTCCAAAACACGACGGCAGGCATCGATCAGATCTGTATTCCCTGACCATAACCCAAACCTGACTCCAATGTATTTTTCCAGATGAGGTTGACCCATAGACAATTCACCCTTTTTCATTTTGGCTATCGCTGCTTTCTCTTTTAAGGGGAGCTCTGATACCAGTCTTTCCACAACCTCTTCAACTGTTTTGGGAAGAGAACGCAAGATTTGTTCGGGTGGTGGGTAGAGGACAGACTTGATGATGCCTCTTACAATATCATAAATAAACGGATCATCACTTGCCTTTGAACCTGCCACATTCAAAATCTCTATTTCTCTGATTTCAATCCAGGACCGTATGATCACTACGGCCTTGTACTCGGTTATCTCTTGCAGATCGATGGGGAGGCATGGGCGTCTATGCTTTTTCGCAAACTTCTGAGCAAGGGCTGGCCCTCCAGCAAGTTCACCGTACCTGAAAATCAGGGTCCCATCCGAGTCAAGGACATTTAGTTCTGTATTCTGTAGGTAGTCAATGGTGGAAGTCTCCTTTAGACGATATTGATCCGAGAGCCGTCCGTTTTCAGTACGTCGACCTTTTGGTATCCAGCCACCGTGCGGTATACCATATTCCATGGCCGCATCAAGTGCGGCCCTTTCAGCCCCTCTTTGACCGCCTGAGATAATCCTTTTGATCATGTGGGCTTCCTAAGGAATGGCGTTAAAAGCATTCCCCGCGTGAAAACTGCCAACCGTTACCACCGCAGGGCTCATGTCAGATAGAAGGAGATCTTCTCAAGCCCTGCGACTTCTCGCATGGTGTTGATGTAATATTGATAATTTTCCAGGGACACATCCGGCGGGACCAAATGGTCCACACTCGGGAAGTAGCCTCCCTTTTCGAGCAGGAATGGTACCTTGGCCATGACTTCCTCCTTGATCGCATCTTTCCCCTGGATAAGGGCACGTTTGTCGATATTCCCACCCAGGATTAGATCCTTGCCGTATTCTTCTCTCAGCAAGACCGCATCATTTCCTGCCGCCACCTCCAAAGGCCATACGTAATTTATGCCGCACTCAAGCCATAAAGGAATGAGTTCGTCCAGGTTGCCGTCGCTATCCACAAAGATGATGTATATGCCGTTCTGGTGCAGCAGGTCGGTGATCCGGCGATAGCGGGGCATCAGGAAGCGGCGGAACATGTCAGGGGAAATCAACGGACCGGACTTATAGCACATATCCTCCCAAAAGTTGGCCTGATCGATCTTTATGTCTTTGACTGTCCTCCGGATGACCTCCAGTTCCAGGTGGAGTAAGGTATCCATCATATCTTCAACGAGATTCGGGTCATCATAAAACATATAGAGCAGGTTCTCCAGCCCCATCCATTCACGCAGGAAGCCGAAAAAGCTGCCCACGTTCAAGATCACGGGATAGTCCCGCGTGTTCATCTTCTCCACATACCTGTCCCAATAAGACGGCCACCGCCCCGGGGTGTCAGGGTCCAATCTCCTCTTGTATTGCCTCCAAGTTTCCCAGTCTTTGACGGGATGATCCAGATACATGGGCATCTTTTGCGTGTGGTCCTTAAAGACCCTTACAGTTTGACCCCCCTGGTTCCGCATGACCAGGGTATTCTGATCTTCCCCCAGAATTTTTGGCTCGAATTGCGGCACGATGGGCGGGATAGCCAAATACGATTCGATATCTCCCGCCACGTAGGGGACATGTACCAGGCCTGAGATGATCTCCTTGGTCTGGCGGCCGTGGTCGAAACCGAAATACCTTCCTCGATACATACCATTGGTAAGTTGATGTGGGGCCCCATGATCGACCCATGATATGAGCGTCTCCTGCCAGAACATATCGTTTAGCCATAGGTCTCCGGGTCTTTGGAACCTGGCAATGGCCTTAAACCGCTCCCTGTTGGTCATAACCGCAGACCTCCTCTGAGTTCTTTCGCTCAATGGGTCTTCCCTGGCTTACTCGCACCCTGCCTTTTTCACAAACTGCTCGCCTACCAACTTCCCGATTTCAGGGCCATCAGGCGGCCTGCCTCATCCACAGCCCTGGCGCAGTCTTCTGCGAATCCTTCGGCACCAAGCTCCTCAGCATCCTTTCTGGTAACCGGCGCCCCGCCGATCATCACCTTGATTTGATCTTTCAAACCGGCCCTTTTGAGGGCCTCGATGACAACAGAAAAATAGTGAATGGTTGTGGTCAACAGGGCTGACATGGCGATAATATCGGCACTGTGCTTACGGGCCGCATCGATAAAAGCGCCGGCAGAGACATTTACACCCACGTCTATGACTTCGAACCCATTGCTCCTCAACATCATCCCCACTAGGTTCTTCCCAATATCATGCAAATCTCCTTCAACCGTTCCCAGCACCAGTGTCCCTTTATTGGTGATATTCGACCCGGCCAGATGGGGTTTGAGCTCCTCCACCCCATGCCTCATCGCCCGCGTTGATATTAAGACCTCGGGGAGATATACCTGTCCGTCCTTAAATAGATCTCCAAGCGCCTTCACGCCAGGAACCAATCCTTTCTCCAGTATATCGATGGCCGACGTACCGCCTTGCAGCGCCGCCCTGACAAGCTGTACCGTCTGCCTATGGTCCCCTTTCGTGACCGCTTCTTTTAATGCCTTGAGAAAATCTTTCATAATCTTTCTACCCAGAGGACCCCTTCGGGGATTCGACTTCGGCATTCATATCGTTTACCATGCCTAAATTTCTCTTTCAACTCATTACCCTATCTACGGGTCCCCTCCCTCACACGTTCAGGAATCAAAATCGTTAATATGGATGAAGATATTGCTAAAAAATGCGCCATAGTATATTGGATGTCAACAAATTACGAATGTATTGCTCAATAATGTTTGGATTGTGCCATGTGGGAAGGCAGTCGGGTACAGGTTATCTGGAAGGAGAGCCCGAGACGTCTAGTTAGGCGAAAGCAGATTCACGATTTTTCTTGAAAAGGAGGAGAAGGGCAATGCGAGAATCAAACCAAAAAAAGATGACGGTATTTACACTTTCCATGATGACGGTGGCTGCGGTGTGCAGTTTGCGGGGACTGCCTATGATGGCCAAAGAGGGGCTTTCCATGATTTTCTATATCCTTTTTGCCTCAGTGATGTTCCTCTTGCCGGCCTCTTTGGTTTCGGCTGAGCTGGGTGGTGCGTTCAGCAAGCAGGGGGGAGGTGTATATACCTGGGTGAAAGAAGCCTTTGGCTCCCGCTGGTGCTTTACGGCCATCTGGCTGCAATGTATTCAAAACGTGGTGTGGTATCCGAC
>CAYVMN010000175.1:0-9685 GCA_964452575.1 uncultured Desulfobacteraceae bacterium
ATTTAGAGTCACTTTTTGTCAGACTTTCAGGGTCAATTATTCTGAGACTTAGCACTAAGTTATGGTTTGCATCATAGCCATAGCCGGTTTCATAGCCAGCCGGGTTAATTACGGAGCTAAGATTCCCGTTTGAATCGTAATTATATGATGTTACCCTACCAACTGGATCTATAATACTTTTTATTCTGTTATTGTTATCATATGTAGCGCTGGTTATTTGGCCTGAAGGGTCAATAATAGCTTTCAATAGTCCATTCTGATCATAATTTAAACTAATTTGATTGTTATTTGTATCTATTATAGAAGTAAGCCTCCCATTGCCATCGAAATTATACATAAGACCTGATTTCTCTCTCAATGTGAAAGTAGTATCTGTATTTTTCGTTAAGACTCTAAAATCACCTTGCTGCGACTCAAAAGTCCCATTGTTATTTAGGGTAAAAAAAGAATTAGTGCCGTCAGGATTAAACACCCTAACCAAACCCGTTGGAAATTCTTCTATAAACATATTGTAGTTGTGTGTCCATCTGTATCCCAAAGGCCCATTATAATCTGAAAGAAGTAAGTAGGTTCTTGTAAAATTGGTAGATAGGCCTCTTCCTGGAATATTTATGTCACTAGAGAGGTATAATTTGCGCATTGAATTTGGATAAACAATCAACGTTAAATTTACAGCGTCGTAATATAGTTTATCCCACGTTATAGCCCCATCCATCGTTGTATCAATGGCGAAGTAAAAAATATACGTGCCTTCTGGCAAGCCAAGGACAGGAATATCAGCCAACCTATAAGAAGTTAGATAAAACAGAGAGCCTTGATAGGCAGGTTTGGGGATGGGTATCCAGCCTTGGTGAGGTGTATAAAAATAAAGGCCGAATGGTGTCTGTGCGGCTACCCACCAGTCAGCATTGTCTGTCTGACCTTTGTTATCCAGTGCTACATCAATACTAAGGGCATCGGATTGAGTTATTCTTATCGGGCCATCGGAATTATTTATTTTTATATCAGGTTGTGGAACAAGGGTGCTCGATGGCTTGTGAACTGACTTAAGAGACTGGAGGTTTTTGGCCATCATATCCGCTCGTCGTATAGGGTTGACCTGAGAATAACTGTTATTGAGATTTAGCGCATTTGGGCCAAAGGTTGAAATGGCTAAGCTTGAACTCACATTAAATGCTAATGCGGCTTGTCTAAAGGGAAGTACAGATATAGACAAAAAGATCAGCGAGATCCAAAGAAATTGTGTTGACCTTCGCATGATGTCCTCCCTCAATTAATGACATTAAAGGCCTGCGCAAAAATAGATTTGAATTTTATCAGTGATAGCCGGCCGTAGTCGTGTAACTCCAACTGGGTAACACTTTATGCCTCTTCAGGGCTATATCGTTGTAATGGATAGGGTCAAACTTATTCTTGGCCCATCTAGACTCCGGCTTTCAGGTTCTAAGCACCTTTTCTCGTTACCAAATTCTTTGATATGGTTGCCTTCATCCTTTTTGCGACGCTGCTTACAGCGCGAAAGGGAACGACGGATTTTTTGTGAAGGTTTTTCTCCCGACAGGACAGAAAGGGTCCTGTCAGGAGTTGGGTAGGCCCATTTTGAGGGGTTGCTCCATGGGGGAAACTCTCACAGAGAGGTTGAAAGGTTCAGGGTTCAAGGTTCAGAGGTTAATCATAAAAAATAATACTGGAAAGAAAGGGAAAGTCAAGAAAAATCTGGGGCTTCGCTCAAGACGGAGAGGTCAAGGCAAGTTTTGTAGCGTATTTGAAAGGGATTGATTGTCGAGGTTATTTGCGCTGGTAATTTGACAGGGGGTCGATTATCAGGTAAAGGTGCCCTGGTGTGAGCGTAACATCGGGGTAAGAAAGAATGGAGGGTTGGGGGGAAAAGGGTGCATCCCGTACTTGATCTCACAGAACTGGACGCCAAGGTAGGCCGGCTCTTTATGGCCGGAATGCCCGGGACTGAAATGGACCCCGAGACAGAGGCCCTTATCCGGGACTACTGCCTGGGAGGGGTGATCCTTTTCAGCAGGAATATCGCTGATCCAATTCAACTGGCCCGCCTGTGCCGGGACTTGCAGAAGGCCGCAATAGGCAGCCATGGCGTTCCCCTTTTCCTGGCAATAGACCAGGAGGGGGGGCGTGTCTCCAGGCTGAAGGAGCCCTTTACCCAGTTTGAGGGAAATGAGGCTATTGGATCAGATCCAAGCCCGATCGAGAAGGCGGCCGAGTTCGCGCGTACTGCGGCAAGGGAGATGGCCCTGGTAGGATTGAACATGGACCTTGCCCCCGTGGTGGACGTGCGTAAGGGGGAGCCGGAAAGGCACCTCGAGGGCAGGACATTTGGGGATGACCCCAGGTTGGTGGGGGTATTAGGAGGGACCGTGGTCCGGGTCCTCCAGGAAAATGGGGTGATGGCCGTGGCCAAACACTTCCCTGGTCTGGGAAGGACATCGTTGGACCCCCATTACGAACTTCCTACGATAGAGGCAGATGCCAAAGAGATGGAAGAGGTCAACCTTCCACCCTTCAGGTCCGCCATAGCAGAAGGCGTATCAGCGATCATGACATCACACGCCATATATCCGGCAATGGACCCGGGCCTTCCGGCTACCCTTTCAAGGAAAGTCTTAAGGACGCTCCTAAGAGACGAACTGGGCTTCAAGGGTCTCATTATTACTGACGACCTGGAGATGGGTGCCATCTCACGGGCATGGGGGGTTGCCAATGGCGCTTCCCTCTCCTTTGAGGCAGGCGCGGATATCCTATTGATTTGTAAGGACCAGGGTTTTGTCCAGGAGGCCATTGAGTCCATTAAAGGTAGGCTTCTAACAGGAGAGGTCCCGTTTGAAAGACTTCATAGATCCATTGAGCGGATCATGGATGCCAAGTCGAGGTTTCTGAAAGGGCGTAAGAAGATCCTGTTAAAGGAGGTACGATCCTATTTTTCTCTGTGAGCGGCCGGGACTCTGGGATAGGAGAAACAGACAGGAAGGGGCAGGTTGCGGCAGGCCTTGCGCGGCAAAGTTATCGCGTTAAATGACTTGGCCTCGGGGTATTCTTGGGAATGTTGGATCTGATTATCATTGTGGCGTACTTTTTGACTATGCTCTATGTGGGGTGGAGGAGCAGGCATCAGTCTGCAGACTCATACTGGGTGGCAGAACGGAGGTATTCAACAGGCAGGATCACCATGTCCCTGGTAGCCACCATATTCGGGGCATCTTCTACCATGGGGATTATTGGGCTTGGGTATTCCCGGGGGCTGACCGGCGCCTGGTGGTCACTCATAGGCGGGCTCGCCCTCATCCCCTTTGCCCTTCTCCTTGCCCGTCGGGTTCGCGCACTCAATGTCTACACACTTCCTGACATATTAAGAGGGGCCTACGGCGAACGGGTGGCTGTGCCTGCCGGGGGCATGATCGCGGTTGCCTGGTGCGGGGTGATAGCAGCCCAGCTCATTGCCGGGGGCCGCCTGGTGGCCGGCCTTTTCTCAATTGATTACGAGGTTGCCCTGTTTATCGTGGCGGTGGTCTTTACCCTCTACACCTTCTGGGGAGGGCAGCAATCTGTGATCAGGACGGACTCCTGGCAGTTTTTCCTCTTTGTGGGGGGACTCTTTCTGGCCCTCATCTTTCTATTTCTGTCACAGTATTCGACACACCCGTTCTGGGAGAATATTCCAGGGGATCACTGGCGGTTTCCCGTCTCCCAGACATTCGGGTGGTATCAGGCCCTGGTCTTTTATCCCCTCATAGTGGGGCTCCCATACCTGGTGGGGCCCGACATCTATTCAAGGGTCCTGTGTGCCAGGGAGACAGGCGTGGCCCAGCGGTCTTCCCTCTTGGCCGCAATGATCGTTATTCCGCTCTCTTTTCTCCTGGCCTTTTTTGGTCTCATGGCAAGTGCCAAGTTTCCGGGCATCCCGGCTGAGGCAGCACTGCCCAGGACCGTCAGCCTGCTTATCCCCATAGGTCTCAAGGGGCTGATCGTGGCAGGTTTTCTGGCGGCGGTCATGTCTTCGGCAGATACCTGTCTCATCTCCGCATCCACCATATTGACGCTGAACGTAATCCGGCCCATTTACGGGGGGGAGGGGGAGGGGCATCTCAAGATTACCAAGGCTACGGTCCTCCTATTGGGGGCTGTAGCCTGGTTCATTGCCAGCCGGCAGAGGGGTATCATTTCATCCCTGCTTCTTGGTTATACTGTATTTGTGGGGGGGGTTGTGATGCCCACCCTTGCCACATTCTTCAGAAAGGGTCTCACAATCACACCCAACGGGGCATTATGGGCGGTTATCGTAGGGGGGGGTACGGCAATACTGGGAAAGATCCAGGGTGGGGTAATCCTGAAACTCATTATCACCAGCCATGGCCAGAACTTACTTGGGTTTATCCTGGGTCCGTACTACCTGAGCATCTTGCCTATCGTCTTATCTGTCTTGATCATGCTTATTGTGAGCAGGTTCAGGTGGTAGAAGAGGTGGCAGTCCTGGTATTGGGTCTGATCGATTTCTGCTTTCATCTGGACCAGGCCCAGCCCGAATTGTCGGATCCGGAACTGCCAGATCGATTGCTGCGCCTTGCATTTAGTGGCCTTGGCCGCAGGGAAGGGGATTAGGTGAAAGGTTATCTGAATCAACTGTGTGCCGCTTTTTCAGCGTTCCTGATCATGGGTTCGGCCGCCGGGTGCCGGGATCAGGCAAGCCAGGCGCAGTCAAAAAACGAGATCAAAGGTCGTAAGGCCGTCAATGTCTCTATCATAGAGATTAAGCCCGTGCCTATCCGCGATATCCTGGTCCTTCCGGGCGAGACCGAGGCCTGGCAGGACGTGATCATGGCCGCGGATACGGCCGGGCAGGTGGAATGGATTGGTCCCCGTGAGGGTGATCCTGTAAGAGAGGGGGAGCTCCTGGCAAAGATCGATGTCTCATCCCTTAAGGCCGGCCTGGACCGGGCCGAGGCAGCCTCGAAGCTGGCCGAAGATCTCTATCGGCGCAGAAAGCAACTCTTTGACCGCAGGATCATTCATCAGGAAGAACTGGAACGGGCCCTGACCGAACAGACCCTGGCCCAGGGCACTCTTCGCCAGGCCAGGATCGAGTATGAACGGGGCTTTCCCAGAGCACCGATCAAGGGTCTGGTCAATCACCTGTATGTTGATGCGGGGGAATTCGTGAAGCGTGGGGACAGCCTTATGGACCTGGTCAACGTGGATAGGATCAAGGTGAATGTAAACGTCCCTGAACTGGACGTGCGATACATGCGGGTCGGCCAGGAGGCCAAGGTCACGATTGATGCCTTCCCAGGGAACGAGCTCACCGGAAGCATTGACTTTGTTTCGTTCAAGGCCGCACAGGAGACCAAGACCTTTCTGGTAAGAGTCCTGGTAGAGAATCCCAAACATACGATCCGGCCGGGAATGATTGCACGAGTGGCCTTCTTGCGACGGGTCATCCCGGATGCACTGGTGGCCCCACTTTTTTCACTGGTGGATAAAGGGGGAGAGCGCATCCTGTTTGTGGAAAAGGATGGGGTGGCCCATGCCCGAACCGTGTCCACGGGCGTCATAGAAGGGGACCGCGTTCAAATAATCCAGGGTCTGAACAAGGGCGACCGTCTGATTGTGGCAGGCCAGACCGAGGTGGAAGAAGGAACAAAGGTTCAGATCCGATGATCGTTAATGAATTCGCCCTCAAGCGCCAGGTCACTGTCCTGGCGCTACTGGTCCTGATCGTCATAGCCGGACTATACTGTTATGTGACCCTGCCGCGCGAGTCCTTCCCAGATATCACTATCCCATATGTCTTTGTAACTACCACTTATGAAGGGGTGGCCCCTGAGGATATGGAGAAGCTGATCACCATCCCCATTGAACGAAAACTCAAGGGGATCGGCGATGTGGAGGAGATCCGTTCTACTTCAGCAGAAGGGATCTCCACGGTAGCCGTCAAGTTTCTCCCCACCGTTGATATCGATGATGCCGTTCAAAAGGTAAGGGACAAGGTGGATCAGGCCAAAAACGATCTTCCATCAGACCTTCCTGATGACCCGGTCATCCAGGAGGTCAACTTCTCTGATCTCCCAGTTATCCGTGTGGTACTCTCCGGGCCTTTCGGCCTTCGTCGCCTGCAAAAATTCGCAGAGGAGCTGGAAGACCCAATCGAGTCCATCCCTGGGGTACTGGATGCCCGGCTGACCGGGGGCCTGGAACGGGAGATCCATGTGGAGTTTGACCTGGACCGTGTGGCGGCGTACAAGGTACCGTTTTCAAGCCTTATCAATGCCGTTACGAGGAGCAATGTGAATATGCCGGGCGGTAGCATGGACATTGGGCAGGCCAAGTATCTCGTCCGTGTGCCAGAGGACTTTAAACACCCCTCCGAGATATTCTCCATAGTGGCCTTTGTGCGGGATGGTAAACCCATATATCTCCGCGATCTGGCCTTCATAAGTGACAGCCACAAGGATCCCCTGACCAGGAGCCGGATCAATGGCGAAAAGAGCGTTACCCTGGCCGTTCAGAAACGAAGCGGCGAAAATATTGTGAGGGTCACAGATGAGGTGAAGCGGGTGGTGAGGGAGATGATGCCTCTGTTTCCTCCGGCCCTCAAGATCGATCTGACCTCGGATATGTCAAATGACGTACGTCTTATGGTGGCAGACCTGGAAAACAATATCCTCTCGGGCCTTATCCTTATATTGGCGGTCATTTTTATCTTTATCGGTGGTCGATCGGCCATATTTGTGGCCCTTGCCATTCCCTACTCTATGTTTATCACATTTATCCTGTTATCCGCCTTTGGCGTTACCATGAACATGGTGGTCCTGTTTTCCCTGATCCTGGCCCTCGGCATGCTGGTGGATAACGGGATTGTCATCGTGGAGAATATCTACCGGCACATGCAACAGGGAAAATCGAGACAGGAGGCGGCTCTGGTAGGAACCAATCAGGTGGCCTGGCCGGTTATTACCTCAACCCTGACCACCCTGGGGGCATTTTTCCCCATGCTGTTCTGGCCCGGCATCATGGGCGAGTTTATGGGCTACCTGCCTCTTACCCTGATCATGGCCCTATCCGCCTCCCTGTTCGTCGCCCTGGTGATCAACCCCGTGCTTTCGGCCCGTTACCAGACGGCCAAATTACAGACAGGGGAGAACGGCTCAAGGGAGCCGATGATCAAGAGGGCCTATCTTCATCTCCTCGAATGGTCACTCAGACATCGCCTCCTGGTCCTGGCAGCCTCTTTTGTCCTCCTGGTGAGCTCCATAGCCCTTTTCCTCATGTACGGAAAAGGGGTCGAGTTTTTTCCTGAAACCGAACCGCGGCGGGCCTATGTCTACCTCAAGGCACCCGAAGGGACCAATCTGGATGCCTCGGACAGGCTGGTGGCCATGGTGGAGAAGATCGTTTCCGCATATGAGGATATACGTTACACGATTTCCAGTATTGGCGCCGTAGGCGGAGACCCCTTTTCCAGGGGAGGGACCGGGACCCATCTCAACCGTGTGGCGCTGGACTTCAAGGATTTTCACGACAGGTCCAGGCCATCCTCGGAGATCGTAAAGGAGATCCGGCCGGAGCTTCTCGACAGCATCAAGGGGGCCGAGGTTCAGGTGGAGAAAGAGAAGGAGGGGCCGCCCACGGGCCTGCCCGTCAATATTGAGATCTCCGGCAAAGATATCCTGGTGCTGGGTGATCTGGCAGGCCGTGTCAGGGCCTTGATCAAGGACATCCCCGGTCTGGTGGACCTGAAGGACAACTTTGTGAGGGGGAAGCCCGAGATCAGGATTCGTGTAGATAAGGAGAAGGCCGCGCTCCTGGGGGTGGACACCTATACCCTGGCCTACACCGTGAAGGCGGCCATCAATGGCGCCAAGGTGGGTGTCTTCCGCGAAGGAAAGGACGAATACGACATCATCGCCAGGCTCCCGGACCGCGATCGCCACTCAATCGAGAGCCTCAAGCGAATTACAGTCTCAGGCCCCAAGGGGGAGCCTATACCCTTGACGAGCCTGGCCACGGTCTCCTTGACAAGCGGGCTGGGGGCCATCATGAGGCTGGAACAAAAGCGGGTGGTGACCATTTCGGGGGACGTTGCCGGTCGGCTGGCAAACGACGTGATACGGGATATAAAGGTCAGGCTGGCCGGCAATTTCGACTGGCCCAGGGGGTATTCCTACCGTTTTACAGGCGAGCAAAAGGAACAGGAAAAGGCAAAGGACTTTCTTGTAAAGGCCTTTGTGGCAACCCTGTTTATCATCTTTCTTATCCTGATAACCCAGTTCAACTCCTTCGTCACGCCCTTCATCATTCTCACATCTGTCCTTCTGTCCTTGATTGGGGTCTTTACCGGTCTACTGGTAACGGGTACGGCCTTTGGCGTCATAATGACCGGCATCGGGGTTATCAGCCTGGCAGGCGTTGTGGTCAACAACGCGATCGTCCTTATCGACTACTACAACCAGCTTATGGCCAGGGGGCTGAGTTCTGATGTGGCTCTGGTTCGGGCGGGACTGGTGAGATTCCGACCTGTAATGCTGACAGCCCTAACTACCATCTTGGGACTCATTCCCATGGCGACGGGGGTCAGCTTCAACTTCCGGCAATTCTCCTGGGATATAGGCGGGGAGTCATCCCAGTGGTGGGGACCCATGGCAGTGGCGGTCAGCTTCGGCCTTGCGGTTGCCACCCTGCTGACCCTTATAGTGGTGCCGGTCCTATGCTCTCTGGCCCGGAGCCTGAGGGGTCGTCTGAAGGTAGCTACTCTGTAACCCCGTTCTTCCGTGACCAGTTTTCAAAGATCTCTCTGGATGCCAGCCCATGTTCAAGCAAGGGGCAGGCTCTCTATGGGCATGACGACTTTTTTCGGACGTTCACCATAGCATCCGGCACTGGGAACTCCGGTCACCGGTCAAGATGGGTGCGAACCGCCTGCAAGAGTGTCTCTATATCGTCCTTGTTCAGCCTGCCGTCTTTTCTGAAGATGAGCCGTCCTTCCTTGTCGAATGCAAGGACATCACTGGTGTCGTCTGCTATCCCCCACTTCTTGACCAGGACCTTCTTGTAGTCGCGCACATAGATGGTCGTGGGATACTGCTTCTGTTTTTCTTTTAGCGAGGATGAAATGGCAAAGTTGGGGAGCCATGTCGCGTCCATATTGATAATACCGTAACTCTGAAATTTCTCCCTGGCGAAATCTGCCGCTTTCAGGGCCTCACTGGCTTCATTATTGAGATCTTTTTCGTCAGGGTCTACGTAAAAGATGACATGGACCTTTCCCCTCAGCTCGTCACTGCTCCAGGGGGTGTTATCAAGACGACCACCAAGGCTGTCTCTTAGCTCAACCCTTGGTGGGGCCTCCCCGATCTCTAGGCCGGCCCAGGCGCCCTCGGCAATAAGAAATACCAAGACCAACAACTTGACCAGATGTCTCATCTCACCTCTCCTAAACGGATAAGCGGGAAAATTGAAAATTGGGTAACACTTTAGCGATTTGAAAGATAGGCCGCCTCTGGCCCGGTGGGAGGACCGCGAGGGTCTTTTTTCCAAAGGACGTAAAAGACGGCATCATTCCATAGAACGGCAGTGAGGTCTTTAAACTCGTTACGCAACAGCCCCATAGGAGGACGTCCCTATGAAGTGCCCTCTCCCCTGCCTGGTAGAAACTGTATTTAAA
>CAYVMN010000176.1:0-9621 GCA_964452575.1 uncultured Desulfobacteraceae bacterium
ACCGTAAATTGCATACATGAGTATTTTGAAAGCTTACCCACTGTGGCATTACCTCGATAGAATCATCCCGCACCAGGTGCTTAAGGGCAGCCAATTTCCTGTTTAATCTCTTCAGTTCCAAATAATACTCGCTATATACCACCTATAGGGCCTCCCTATCTCTTTGGCTTATCAATGTAAAAGACCACTCGGTTGTTGTAATTAAACGCCAAAAGAAGAGAGATGTAGTCTTTTTGCCCTCTATAGTTTCTGTTGAACTTTTTCCATTCGTAGAAAGAATAGTCTACCATGGAGGGTATTAGAAAAGGCTTAATTCTCAGAGGATGAAACCCTATCTTACATATAGTTTCATTAATTTCATCCAACACAACATTCTTTTCAAGCCAGTTGGGGTCATTGGCTTTGTACCTTTGAATAAATTGCTTTGTTTCCTCTGACTCTGCGTGTTTAGCCCCTGGTTCGGCAAAGGAGGCCCTGCCACCTGGCTCAAGTACGCGAAACATCTCTTTAAAAGCCGCTTCAAAGTCGTGCATGTGATGGAGGCTATCAAAGCAGACTATGTTGCCGAAGTATCCATCCTTATAAATGTCAAGGTTATGTCCGTCACAAACTGCTGTGTGGAGGCGGTTTGGCTCCACCCTGGCATCTGCTTGGATACGTTCTTCTATACAATGCACGATTCCAGGATTAATATCGAAGGCACTAACATCAAAACCGGCCCGGTTTAGATATTCAGAAACCCAACCATTACCACCAGCGAAGTCAAGAACATTCAGGTTTTTGGTCTTCTTTATACAGGAAAGCAAAAGGGAAAAATCAAATAGGAGTCTTGATACGTCGCGGTTAACCACTATATCCGGCTCAGCGCCGAATGGTGCCATAATTTGAGACCCAACGACCCGAGCCTTAAGATCCGAAACCACGGGTTCAGAGTCGTCCTCAAACCGTTTTAAAGCATTAACCATCCACTGGACATCGTTTGCTATAGTCTTCCAATCAGTGCTCAATGCCTTGGCAACCTTCTTGATATCCTCAAACGAAGCCGCCATAAACCAATCAATCACTTCTTGAGGGGTATACTGAGTGCCATCGTAGATATATCGTTCGGCTATTTCTTGCCACCGAGTTTTGTCGTCGGATTCACCTCTTATTCTTGCCCTTATCTCTTCAAAGGCCTTTGCTTCATCATTTGGCATCTTATCAATCGATTCATGATTAAACGGGCCTTTTCTAACAAGGCCCATGATTTTTTCCAATATCAAAGCAATCTTACTCAAAAATTTCCTCAATAAATGTTCCTATCTTCAAATAGGCCATATCTGGGCAATTTACACATTGCTCAAATGGATCTTCTCCCAAAACCTTCCTTCTAAATTCATCATATGCCTGTCCATCCCAAATATCCTTGATACTCGCATCCTTTACGTTGCCCACCACATGATGAAAATAGCAGCAAGGAGTTATGTCCCCTAAAGGAGACACATACATGAATTTGTGAATGTGGGGACAGTATTTGATCGTTTCATCTGCTTTAGAACTTATCTCCTGGAGATCGGAGCTGTACATTTTTAGAAGTCCTTCAAAATATTGCTGCATTTCTTGCAGGTTATGGTTCTTACAGATAGACCGGACATCTAGATACCTCTGTGATGCCCTCCTAATGACCATATTTCTTACTTCAGTTGCCTCTTGCTCTATGGCATTGTGGTCGACGAGCCTTTCAGGTGAAAGCAGGGTCTCATAGTAGTCTTTTGGGAATTGCTTGATAATCATGTTTTCCCTGCCTCTTGTCCTAACTGGACCGTCGCTAACTTCTTTGAAGGGAGGAGGTAATTTCACCGTTACATTAAGATCGCCAGCGACCCTTTTTGCCTCCTGGTAATAAATATTGTAGGCTCGTTTATGATACTCTATCGCCTCATGCTTGATCTTATCATTGTCAATAAGTATTATGAACCGAGCGTTGACTATTGCTACCCCTAATGCACTGGCAAGTTTCACTATCTCGGGCAGCTCCCTCATGTTGCTACCCATGATTGTCCAGGCAAACTCTATTGTTGGCCTTAAGTTCTCGGGTAAAAGCTCGATTGTCCTTGTTAGAAGCCGGATATTGTGAATTACTTTTTTGAATTTTGCACCTAACCGAATCGCCTCAAAGGTATACTGGGTAGCTCCATCTATGGATATTTCGATCGACTTTGCGATAGGGATCAACATGGGTAGCTGGGCACTTGTCAGAAGGGTGCCGTTGGTAAGCAAAGTCAACTTGGCACCGTACTTCCTTAACTCTGCAAGGATTCTATCAAGGTGTCGTGTAGCTAGCGGCTCCCCGTTGCGAGACAGGCTAAATGAATCCGCCAAAGGCAATGTTTCCTTCCCGAGTGCCCAGAGCATATTGTCTTCCATAACAATGCCATTATGCCTCTTGCGCAATTCCTCGGTCCCATGACTCCAGCAATGAGGACAACGCAGATTACAAAAGCATGTATTTTGAAAGGATATCCATTGAGGCATTGTGGCAATATGATTATCTTGGACTACCAGTTTAAGAGCGGCAAGTTTCCTGTTAAGTTTCTTTATTCCAAGATAATAATTTTCTGGTGAAATCTTGGGGCTTCTATTAACAACGTGCTTGAGCCTATCAAATCCGCTCACGAATTTCTGGCCCACAGAATAATATCTCATAATACAGAGACCCTTGAATTAGCACTCAGAGATGAGTTTCAAACCACGTTTGATATCGTTTTACTTTCACTGTGGTCTGATGCTCTAGCTGTGATTTACGCCCCTTCAAGCCTTACCCACCCCCCAAGATCGAGATAGATCTGTTCCAGTTCGTTAACGTAAGCCGAAATCGATTTCGGCTTACGGGCATTATCCGACAAACGCGTCACCAACCCTCTGTCATCACAAAGCATCTGGATCAAGGCTGAAAGTCCTTTTGCATCTCCCCTTTCAAACAGGAGGCCGTTCTCATAAGGAATGATGATCTCATTGACCCCACCAGAGTCAGTTGCCACCACAGGAACCTTCGCTCCAAGTGCGGTATAGACGACCAATGGAGCGTTTTCGTACCACAACGATGGGACAATTAGTACGTCTAGGTCTCCCAGGACTTCTCCAATCTTCGAGTAATGAAAAGTTCCACTGAACTCCACCCGTTTGTCATTAAGAGACAAGGATCGCAGGGTCTTGACATATTCAGGGAACTGCTCAAGGGAACCGTATATCTTTACACTCAAAGCCAGGTCTCGAGGCAATAGTCGAACCGCCTCAAGCAAGACATGGGCCCCTTTATGATGATAGAGGGTCCCTATGAACCCAAGACGCAGGTTGGCTCCGTCCCCTTTTGGAAGAACCGATGAGATATAAGTATCATCTATCCCAAAACCCAATTGAGTAATCCATTCAGGTTCTATTCCGAAGCGGATGAGCATATCCTTCATGAACCGGGTAGGTACCAGGACCCTGTCCAACCGGTTCAGGCTGGTTCTCAGGTACTGGGGCCTATTGATCAAGGCTCTAATGAGCGGCCCAAATTTCTTGTCAGGCCAAATCTTACACCTGGCACATCGCATTAGAATCGAAAGGAGCCGGTCAGGCAGGATGCCGAGCATTGAACCCATTTTATTCCCTTGCGACAAAGCCACCAGATGGCGCAAGCAGTTTATCGATTTCTTCTCCGGACCCAAGCACAGTGAGAGATCAGGCATGAGCAATTGATTTGTCGGGCAGATCGACCAGAAATCCGTTGTGGTAAACAGAGTGGGGATCTCTAATCTCTTACAGACATCAATGACCGATGCCGAAAGCCCCTGGAGGTGATAACAATGCACAACATCCGGCCTTATTTGCTGGAGCCGACCACGAAAGCGTTCTGCAAAAAAGGCATTATGGTATTCCGATTCCATCGGGTTGTCGGTCCAGAGCGCCACCTTTTTGCAATAGAAGAAGCGCTCCACCGGGACCCCGTGAAATTCGTAGGAATCAAATGGCTTGACCCCAGGTCCAGGCCGCTTCAACGGGTAGCCAGTAAAGACATAGACCGTGTGACCTCGCCTTCTCATCTCCTCGGCCGTGTTCAGGGTGAGGATCTCGGTTCCGGAAGAATAGTCGGGGAGGAACTGGTGGGTCGTGAAGAGGATCTTCATGGGAGCTTTACATACCTCCGCGCCTTAGTCTGCCCTGCGAAACTCCTTCTTAACTGACCGTTTCACCGGGGGTTATCTGCGCGAGATCCTTCTCCCCCTTTGCCAAGACATCCTCATAGATCTGAACAACCTCCCGGGCATGATCCGAAATGTCCTTTGAGTAGTTGGCGTTTTCTGAAAAGCGTTCAATGCATGCAGGATCATCCACTACCTTTTGCATAATAGATAGAAGATGCCCTGAGCTGTCCTTCTTGAAGGTGTACCCATTGAATCCATCTAACACGAATTCACTCATTCCTTTCACGTCTGTCACAATAACAGGGGTCCGCGTTGCAAGGGCATATAGAAGAACGAGAGGGCTATTTTCATACCATCTGGATGGGATGACGAGCACGTCCAGTTCTGAAAGCCGGGAAGCCAGTTCTTCCCTGGGAAAGGTGCCCAGAAACTCTACCCCGTTAAGCCCTGAAGAAAGCCTTAATAATTCCTCCATATACAGGACGTCCTGGTCAGCAGGGCCATAAACCACCAATGCCTTATTGTCGCCCATCAGGCCTGCATATGCCGTGATCAGCAAATCCACCCCTTTATGGGACGTAATTTGGCCGATGTAACCGAACCTGACCATTGAATCCGTCTTTTTTCTAGGTGCCTGATAGCCTCTCACCAGGTTGAGGTCAATCCCGAAATTTATCTTTCTCAGTTTATGGGGATAAAAAGAATTGGTCGAATATGCCTCGTAAAGAAAATCTGTTGGGGCAACCATTTGCTGGTAGGTGTCATATAGTGATCTTAGGATTCCTATCCTCTCTGTGACCTCAGATACCTGTCTTGGGAGTGAAGTCTTACGGAACCTTGGCAGTCTTGCTATGTAGGGCAACAACCAGGCCATCATTTTCAGTGAAATGTCTTTTTCCACGAAGGGCCTAACATAAGGATGGTAGAAAGACCCATCTCTTGTTCTTAGATAACAACGCAGACAATTGACCGAACTCTTGCTTGGGCCAAGGCACAAGGCCCCATCATAGCCCTCGAGTTTGCTATTGGGGCAAATACCGAAAAAATCGGTCAAGGTGGCCACCGTGGGTATCTCAAGATCGCGCAACACCTCAAGCAGCGTTGACGTATGCCCCATCAGATGGGTGACGTGCACAATGTCGGGTTTAACGTCAGAAATGATGTTTTTCAATAACGGATAAAGGTCCGGCCGCATGTGCATTTGTCCGAAGCTTTCAAGCGGTTTCGTGTTCAGGTCCGTACAATGAACGGTCAGACCATCGTATTCGTATTTGAAATAAGGGCTTCCCTGCCCTTCCTCTCCATAGAGCACGGAGGTCAGGATGTCGCATCGATGGCCAAACCCCTCCAAGGACTTTGCCAACTGGAGGGTGTAGGTTTCTGTCCCGTAAAAATGCTTTGGAAAAAAGACGTGTACTGCCAGCAAGATTTTCAGAGATCCAGTCGTAGTTGTCATGGCACAATCGTTCACCACAGAGGGCACAGAGTACACAGAGCAAACTCTCTTGTTTTAATCATTGATTAACCGGCGGAAGGGCCTTTTGTCTTTCCACTGACAAGCCACGGTCAACCAGTTCATAGGCCAAACATGCCTCATACGCTGACTCCAACAAGCCAGGACCAAGTGCTCGATGAACAGCGATGGCAGCACCGATTACAGACTCTGTTATCTCATCTATTTCTTTCACAACTTATTCCCTCTGTGTTCTCAGTGATCTCAGTGGTGAACTTGGTTCGCTTCATCAACTCTCTAACATTTTGCCGTACAAAAGATCGTACTTTTCAACCATCTTTTCGACCGAAAAAAGCTCGTGGACTCTCGCGTAATTATAGGCTCCTATCTCAAGCCTTTTTTCTCTGTCGTCCAATAACCTCAGGATGATTTCCGCAAGTTCCTGCGTATCGCTTGCCAGAAACTCATCGGTTCCCAATATCTCCGATAGCGCTCCCATCTTATATCCCACCACAGGGATCTCCATCCCCATGGCAAAGGAAGAAACCTGGCCAAAGCTCTCTTTCCAAACCGGGGCCACGAACAATGAGAGCTTCCTATAATAATCGGGCAACTGGTCGTATGCAACAAATCCCGGCATTACAAAATTCGCAGAGACACCCTGTTCTGCAAGCTGCGTCTTGTAAGAATCCATGAGGCTCCCTCCACCTATGATATAGACCTTTGTCTTCGGCCTCCTCTTGACCACCTCGATGAATACCTGGATCGAGTCCTCCTTTAACTTATCCAGTTCGAGGCGGTAAACCATGCCTATGGCGTCGTCCGGAATGGGGACCCCGTTTCGGCTGAACATAGACAGATTGCTTCCCGGATGTATGAAAGAAGCCTTCCCCGCAACAGGAGTGGTGTAATTCATTGCATATTCGCTGACATATATGTATTGATCCACACTATCGCTAATGAACGGGGTGACCGGTGTGTTTACGTTCTCAATCACGGTGCAAGAATACTTTTCGGCAGCCTCAAAGATCTTCTTGTACCAATAAATGTCCCCCTCTCCCCAGTAGTGGATGTGAAGTATGTCCGCCTTTTTCTTTCGTAAGAACAAGGCTATTTCTTCCGGGGTAACACCTCCTGAAAAATCGTGGACCGGGAATCCGGAATATGCAGCGCGGGAAGGGATGAAATATGCGATCACCTCCTGGTCGTACTTATGCCCTAGATGCTCGATCAGGTCTACCACCAGGCGACTCGATCCACCGGTCATAAAATTCGCGATGGCATAAATAACCTTGGGCCTACGACCCTGAACCGGATGCAGTATTTTGGCATGATATGTCTTGTCATCCTCACGATTTTCACTCCTTCTTAGTTGTAATCTTTGAAAACTTAATTTCCTCTTTATTTCCCTGAATCTCGTGAGCCACCGCCAGCCTTTGGACCCGAATATCTCCTGCAATAGCTGCTCCTTTGTTTGCAGTTGTATCTCCAGGCTTTCAACTCTCTGATAAAGCCCCTTCACTTCCTGGGCTCTATATTCCACTTGAGATTGAAGCTCGCTCACCTGAGACTTGAGGTCATTGGCCAAACCGAAGGTTTCATTCAGCAGATTAAGCTTCTCTTCCAGCAAGTGATAGGCCTGTTCTAGTCTCTTTTCTTGATCCTTCACCTGGGACTGAAGTTCCCTCAACCAAACATCAGCTTCTTTCAGCTTCTCATCCTTTTCCCTCAGCCAAACATCTGCTTCTCTCAACACCTCATCCTTTGCTCTCGACGAAGCATCAGCTTCTTTCAGCTTCTCATCCTTCTCCCTCAGCCAAACATCTACTTCTCTCAACACCTCATCCTTTGCTCTTGACGAAGCATCAGCTTCCTTCAACTTCTCGTCCTTCTCCCTCAGCCAAACATCCGTTTGTACAAGCCAACCATCAGCTTCCCTCAACCTCTCATCTCTCTCCTTCACCTGGGACTGAAGTTCCCTCGACGAAACATCAGCTTCTTTCAACTTCTCGTCCTTCTCTTTCACTATAGCTTGAAATTTCTTCAGCCATTCGTCAGCCTCCTTGAGTCTCCCCTCCCTTTCCTCAACCACGGATTGAAGTTCCCTCAGGCAATTTCCGATTTCGGTCAACTTTATGGTCTGATTAATCTCAGGATTTCTTGATAGTGCCTGGAAAACAGGCGTTTCCTCCCTTTCATTCACCGAAGGTTTGCGAAGGATTTCCTCCATATCCGTAGTCTTGAATATCGCAAAGAGAATTTCCAGATGTCTCAAGAATTCATTCTGCCTAATGGTGTTCCCCTCATGGAGCCGATATCTTAAGAGCCTTTCTTCAAACAAAAAGAATCCATATCGCTTTATCACTCTCAACAAGAACTCATAATCATGGCAATAGGTCAGGACTTCACTAAACTTCTCCTCATAATCGAAGATTGCCGACCTCAGAAAGATATTTGAAGTGGATACTATATAATTGGACTTAAGCAAGGAAATAGCGGGAGACTCATCCTTCTCTCTACTCTTGAGTGCCCCTTCATACCAGTCCAACCAGAAGCCGTGTTCGGACCCCTGGGTAACCTCCGAGCCAGTGGAATCAATGGGCTCGATAAGACTTGAAACGATCATTATTGATGGGTGATCGTCCAGAAACCCACTCATTTTTTCCAGACGTTCAGGATGATAGGCATCGTCAGAATTCAAGATAGATATGTACTGGCCCTTCGCCAGGCCGATTCCCCGGTTAATGGTTTTGGCTGCACCCTGGTTTTCCTGAGTGAAAAGCCTGACCCTCTCGTCTATGACCCTTTTCAGTTGCTCCAGCGTATTATCCGTTGATCCATCATCAATGATAATCAATTCCAGATCCTTCAGGCTTTGACCCAGTACGCTTTCAACCGCTTCCAGGACATACTCTTGATGATTAAAGGCCGGAATTATAACGCTCACTTTAGGTATCTTAAGACTAGGCATTTCTGTTCCCTTCATAGTGGCAGCGACCTTGCTGCAAATACCATTGATAGGTTTGTCTGATCCCCTCTTCAAGAGGTATTCTTGCCTTCCACCCGAGGGAATTCAGCCTCGACACATCCAGGCGTTTCACCGGGGTCCCGTCTAGTTTACTCACATCAAATAGGAGGCCTCCTTCAAATTCAACAATTCGGGCTATCAATTCCGCCAGTTCGCGAATAGTGAGGTCTTTGCCTACACCCACATTGACAATATCGGGCTTATCATAGTTCTCCATCAGAAATACACATGCATCCGCCAGGTCATCCACATGCAGGAACTCCCTTCTGGGGGACCCGGTCCCCCAGATCTCCACCTGATCGGCCCCGGTTATCTTTGCCTCGTGGAATTTTCTTATAAGGGCCGGAAGGACGTGTGAGGTCTCTAAGTCAAAATTATCATTCGGTCCATAAAGGTTGGTCGGCATCACACTTATAAAGTTACACCCGTATTGTCTGTTGTAAGACTGGCACATCTTGATGCCTGCGATCTTCGCAATGGCATAGGGTTCATTGGTCGTTTCCAGATAGCCGGAAAGGAGGTGTTCTTCCTTCATGGGCTGAGGACAGTGCCTTGGATAGATACAGGAACTGCCAAGGAAAAGAAGCTTTTTTACCCCTGAGAGATATGCCGAATGGATGATGTTTAACTCAATGGCAAGGTTGTTGTAAATGAACTCAGCCGGATAGGTGGAGTTCGCCAGGATTCCTCCCACCCTGGCCGCTGCCAGAAGGACATAATCCGGACGTTCTGATTGAAAGAATCTCTCGACCTCAGCCTGTCTGGTAAGGTCCAGTTCCCTGTGGGTACGGCAGAGGAGATTGGTGTAGCCCAGGGCCTGAAGCCTCCTCAAGATAGCAGACCCTACCAGTCCCCTGTGGCCCGCTACATATATCTTTGCCGCCTTATTTGAAATCATTGGACCTTCCTTGCAGACCCTGCGGCGATGCTCATAAACCTGGCAAGTTCTCGCTCGCTGTCTCTACCGCAAC
>CAYVMN010000177.1:0-9510 GCA_964452575.1 uncultured Desulfobacteraceae bacterium
ACGTCCCTATGAAGTGCCCTCTCCCCTGCCTGGCAGAACCTGTATTTAAAGCTAAGGGGGCGTTCCAGAGGCTGTAAAGAATTTGGGTTACGTCCTTTGGAAAAAAGACCCTCACGGTCCTCTTGCTCCACAGTGTTTTCAAAACGCTAAAGTATTACGGTTTTATATATTATATTGAAAGCATTGTCATTACAATTTTGGAGGCCAAAAGCCATCTTGCAAAGGCGGTCCATTTGTCATATACTACGCCCGTGAAGTTGCAAAGGGCCCTAAGGGTGAGAAAATGCCAAAATCAGGAAAAATACCAAAGGCCACCATAACCAGGCTTTCTATCTATTACAGGCAGCTGGAACTGCTGGAATTTGACGGCTATCGCATGGTCTCTTCGGAGAAGTTGGCGTGGTTGTGCCAGGTGAATCCAGCCCAGGTGAGAAAGGATCTCGGCTATTTTGGGGAATTCGGCATCAGGGGGGTAGGTTACGATGTAATAGACCTCCAGACCCAAATAAAGGGGATTTTGGACGTTAACCGCAATTGGAACCTGGGGATCGCCGGGATCGGCAACCTGGGCTCTGCCCTCTTGCAGCACCAGAACCTTCCGGCAAGGGGTTTTAAATGCGTTGCTGCATTTGACAACGACCCCGGCAAGATCGGGAAGACCACTGCCGGTGGTTTGAAGATCATGGACATTAGGGACTTGAGGCAGGCCGTTGAGGACCTAAAGATCAAGATCGGGGTGATTACCACACCTCCTTCGGCAGCTCAAGGCGTGGCAGACCTCTTTTTGAATGCAAAGGTGAATGCCATCCTGAATTTTTCGCCGACCAGGATCGTAGTGCCGGAGTGCTGTCTCGTTGAAAACATCGATTTTACCGTAAGGCTGGATATGATCAGCTATGAACTGCATCACCAAATAGGGACCTGAGGAACTGCTAGTAGTTACTAAGGTCTTCTTTGTTAGGGGGGGGAGTCATGAAAAGAAATTGGGGATCCATATTTATTCTATTATTTCTTCTTGCCTTGTTGGCCAACTGGGTGTTTGCCCAGGAAGCAAAGGGCCCGAGGATCGTAATAAGGGAAGCGGAACACAACTTTAAGGATATCAAGGAGGGAGAAACTCTCGAACATACCTTTCGGGTCTTCAATGAGGGTGATCAGATCCTGGAGATAAGAGAAGTCAAACCCGGCTGAGGGTGTACCGTGGCCTACTTTGATAAGGCCATCCCCCCGGGCGGGGAGGGAAAAATCACCCTCAAGGTCAATACCAAGGGATACCAGGGAAAGGTCACGAAGAGCGCCAAGGTCTACAATAATGACCCCAAGACCGGGGTGCTCGTGCTGAGAATAACCGCTAATGTCAAAGTGCCTATCTATCTCTCGTCTCGGTATGTCAGCTTCCAGGGGTGGGCAGATCAAAGCGTCACTCGGGTGATTGAAATCAGGGCCGAACTGGATAAGCCTTTGAAGTTGACCCCGATCGAGTTTAATCTTGCCGATAGATTAACTTACACCATAGAAGAGACCCAAGAGGGCAAGAGATTTAGGATTACGTTCAAGACTATCCCTGGCGATCACCCGACCCTCTCAGGGTTCTTAAAGCTGAAGACCAATTATCCCGAAAAACCGGAAATAATGGTGCGAATAAGGGTCCTGGCAACTAAGAAAGGCTGAAACTTCTTTTTTGAGAAGGGCCTTACTGCATATGGTATGGAGGAATAGTGCCGCAAAAGCAAAGGCCTTTGGTGGAGATCTTCGCGGATGGGGCCTGCAGAGGAAACCCAGGGCCGGGCGGCTATGGGGCGATCTTGAGATATGGCCAGAGGGTGAAAGAGGTTTCAGGGTGCAGGCAAAGGACCACAAACAACCGCATGGAGTTGCTGGCCGTTATAGAGGCCCTGCGACAACTGAAGAGGCCTTGCAGGGTGAGGGTGGTCACGGACTCCAATTATGTTGTGAAGGGAATGACAGAGTGGATATCCAGATGGATCAAACGGGACTGGATAAATTCCCAGGATGAACCTGTTGCCAACAGGGGGCTGTGGGAAGAACTGTTGAAAAGGAGCCGACCTCACCAGATAGAATGGGTATGGATCAGGGGGCACAACGGGCATCCGGAAAATGAACGTTGTGACAAGATGGCGAGGGTTGCTATAAAGGGATGCCAGTGATTGGAAAATCCCCCCTCTGGAGGCAACAATGAAATGCCCGAAGTGTAATTACACGAGCTTTGATCATAACGAGATCTGTCCAAAATGCAAACAGGACCTCTCCTCTGAGAGGGACAGGATGAAACACCCTAAGTATAAGGAGAACCCCCTATTTTTGCTTGGGGCCTTGATCAGGGGGGGCGAGGAGTCGGACACCAAGCCCAGAAATGGGCATACAAGGGAAGCGGGTATATCATCAAGCCCCGTTTCTGCGCAAGAAGTAACCAGGGAGGATGAATTTGTCCTTGAGCCCGACTTCCCTCCCGCCAGAGGTTATGACGTTGAAAGGTCCGTTGATTCGGAATCACTGGAGTTAGATAGTGAAATAGACTTGAGCCACCTTGATGAATTGCTGGAAGATGATTCAGGGCTCCATGAGACGTTAGAACTGGACCTTGAACCGGAACCATCGAAGAATAAACCCTCCTAGACTCAGATTAGCCTTGACCTTATATAAGACAAGAAATATAATAACTATCCAGCGCCGAGATAGCTCAGTCGGTAGAGCAGCGGACTGAAAATCCGCGTGTCCACAGTTCGATTCTGTGTCTCGGCACCATAAAAAAGGCAGTAAGAAAAGGGGTTAGACATTGTGTGGTCACCCCCTTTTTCTTTGAGATTTCAAAAAGCGATGGATGTTTACCTCAGAATCTTACGTCTCAGCTCTATCGCCCCATTTATTGGGCACGAGTAAAATCTGATCTCCTTCTCCTTATAAAGTAAAGAGCACTCAGTCCAATAAGAATCGCCATGAGGATCATCCCCCACTCCGTTATCGTGGGAATAGGGGGCGCCTGCTGCTGGCCTGGACCCCCCTGATCAGGAGTCCGGGTATTGGCCGTCAGATCATCATCCCCTCGCTGCCCATCACAGAAGTGAAGCACAATCCTCGTCCATGTTGCCTCATGGAAGATCTCCGCTCCTGTCTGGCCATTATACATGAACTCATACCAATGGTTAGATAGGTTTCCTGGAGTGGGCCCATATTTATAATACGTATTCAGCAAAGGAGTTCTTGGGAGATAGAGCGTTGCTGTGGTGCAACCTCCTGTGGTGACGTCGTTTATCGTAAACTCAAAAAACCCATAAGGAAAATTCACACCCGGTGGTGCATCTGCCGGCGAAGGGTTCCCAACCGCCCGAACATCGGTAAGCGTCTGACCTGTGGGCACAGCAATCGTTGCGTAACCACCGCCTGTTGAAGAAGGAAGGGAAGCCACCCTGTTCTCTTGATAATCTGGCACCCCGTTGCCATCCCCATCGTAAGAAGGATTAGTGCCTCCTGGCCCCATTTCGTTCGAAGAACTCACCCCATCTCCATCATTGTCGGTTGTTCCGGTGTTTGCCCCAAAGTAGGCAACCACGTGCTTATTCGCATTCATGGTTACCGTTGATGGATTGGCAGTTCCAGAGAGATCTCCACCCCACCCGTAGAACTGGTATTCAGCTCCAGGGTTGGCAGTGAGCCCAACCCCTGTCCCCTCTGTGTAGGTTTCAGTGCAGTCTCCAGGACAATTAATACCTGTCCCTGTGACCGTACCTCCCCCTGTTGGGTTGATGCTTACATTGAGGTTATAGGTGGAAACCTGGCCGGTTGAGATTGTCCTGCTCAGGAGATTTCCTGCATTGTCGTAGGTATGCTCGATCGTTTTTCCATTCCCATAGTCGGCCTTGATCAGTCGCCCTGCATTGTCATAGGTGCAGGTGATCGTGCCGGCTCTGGCATTGGAGATTATGGAGAGGATAATCAAAACAGGAATCAGGCCCCAAATCTTCGGCGGCATCTTTCTCATGGCTTTAGCCTCCGGTTCTTCGTTACAATTTTCACTCATTTCTCATTTTCATTTCCAAGCTTGCTTATACTTACCGATTAATATGTCAAACGTTGACCCCTGTTTGACCCATTAGTCTCTAGACTGCCACCATTCCCATGGGTCTACTACCGAAAATGGCACATCCCACCCAGCAGCTTCAACCCTCGACCATTGCTCCAACATCCACTCCCATTCCTCTGATTCTGTTACCCACTTACCAACCCTGGGAAGCCAGACTTTCTTTACCTTTTTAAGCGCCTCACGATTGCCAAAGAACAAATAACCCGGTGTCCAGCCCGGGGGGAGTCCTGGCGACGTCTGCGCCAGATACGGTTGTCTCTTTGGGGTTATTTTAGCCCAGGTAATATTTTTTTGGTCAAACACCCATGTATCATCGGGCCCATGAAATGGATTCACCCCGCTAAACAATGCTGTACCATCGGGGAGGATTACCCTACTACTATAGCCGGAAAGGGCTGTTGGCGTTGTCTGAGCCAGATTGGAAGCCCCCTGATTTTTTGGGGTCATTTTAGTCCAGGTAAATATTCTTTCGTCAAACGTCCATAAATCATCGACCACTTGCCCTGATTGATCCACCCCGCTAAACAATATTGTCCCATCAGCGAGAGTAACCGAACTACTACGGCCGGAAAGGGCTGGAGGTCCTGTCTGGGCCAGATTGGAAGCCCCCTGCTCTATATTAAGCCAACTAGTATTTCTTTCATCAAAAGTATACATATCGCTAAATATTTCTCCCGTGCCATCCTGCCCTCCATATACGGCTACTTGACCATCAGAGTAGATTACCATGGTATGTCCATATCGGTTCCACGATGGCTCCGGTATATAGCCCGTCCTGTCAATAAAACTAATAGGGTTTCCCAGTGCATACTGGTAAGGGTTTATCTGTTTCGGTCTTGCTGTATTAGGCCATATGGGTTCTCTTGATATAAACCTTGCGGTTACGGCATCATAATATCTTGCCCTCGTGTGATAGAGTCCTGAGCTTGTCGAAGGATCCTGCCTCACCCCCCATCTGCCTACAAAGGTAAAGGGCTGTGAACTTGTGCCGGTGTGCCCAAGGATTTTTCCGTAAGGCGTGTAAGCGTATGAACCCGTCACCGCACCAGAGGCATCTGTCAATGCCAGGGTCGATCCTGTCCTGTCAAAGTGATAGAAATAGACCTTGTTTCCATCTGCTGCGTCGATCATATAAAGAAGCCCTCCTCCCGGCGCCCAGATGTAGTATCTCAGGAACTGGCCTGTAGAGTCGTCTTTTTCAGCAACGATGGGGTTGAGGCCGAGGGCGTAGTTGTAGAAGTAGTGGATATTGCCCCTTGTGATAATGTCTCCCAGTCCGTTGTATGAAAGAGCGGTCCCATTTATATTCGTAAGCCTCGATGTACCATCCCACGTGAAGGCATTGCCCGGTGAGGAGGTGAGCCTTCCCCTCGGGTCATATGCGTAGCCGGCAGTTGAAACCTGTGAGGCGCTGTCATAGCTGAATGTATCCGTGCCGTCCGCAAGAAGGGTGGAAGGATCGAGGGGGACCGTCATATCCACGGAAGATACCTGCCCGGCGGCATCGAGGCTGTATTGAAGGTCTATGATCGAGCCTTCCCGTATCCTCGTGACTCGTCCCGAATTGTCGTAGGTATAGGTGGCATTCACTCCGTTTGAACGGGTGATGCCCGTGAGTCTCCTGTCGTTGTCAAAGGTAAAATCCGCCTGCGCATTGGTGAGATTATCGGTCACCCGGGTTAAGAGACCGGTGACTGAGTCATAGGTGTAGGTAACGGTGAACGTCCCATTGTTGTATGTCGCCGTCTTTAACCTCCCTCCGTCGTCATAGGTAGCCCCGAAAGCCGTGCCCGGATTGTCGGTCGATGTGATCCTGCCTTCCGCATCCCTCGTGAGGGCCAGGCCATTGCCCGCGAGCAGCCTGCCAAGCTCGTCATAGGTATACCGGAGGGTCAATCCACTGGTGTATTGGCTCTGTGTGACATTCCCGGCGTTGTCGTAAGTGATTGTCTGAGTCGTCGTGTCGGGGTAGTCAATTGTGCTCAGCCTGGCTCTGTTGTCATAGCTGTAGTCCGTTTTGTTGGATAGAGGGTCTGTTATGGATGAAAGCCTGCCCATGTTCGTAAATCCGAAGCCCCAGTTGTTGCCGTTGAGGTCGGTTATCCCGCTCAAAAGACCAAGGTCGTTCCTTGTGTATGTTGCGGTCCCGATTACGGGCATGGTCACGCCTGCAAGGAGCCCTCTATTGTCATAGCCATAGTTTGTCGTCCTGCCCAGAGGATCGGTTATTCCCGTGACCCTGCTCATGGAGTCACGGGTGAAGGTTGTTGTCTGGCCCAGTGGATTGGTAATGCCCGTGATAAGGCCGAGCTTGTCGGACTGGAAGGTTGTCGTATTGCCCAGGGGCGTCGTCGTCGAGGAAACCACCCCTTCGTCATCATACCCGGTCCGCCAGGTCTGCCCTCCAAGGGTGACGCTGTTTCGCCATCCCCTTGGGTCGTATCCGAAGGAGGTGACGATGTTGTTCGGGTTGGTGAAAGACGATGTTCTCCCCATGTTATCGTAAGTGAAGGCAGTATTCTTGCTTAATCTGTCTGTGATCTGTGTGACCCTGTCCATGAGGTCAAAGGCGTACTGCGTCTGATTGCCCTTCGGGTCGGTCACCTTTGTTAAATTGCCGTTTACGTCATAGGTGTAAGAGTAAACATGGGCGTTTTCGTCGGTGATGGAGGTGACCTGGTCATTGAGGTTATAGGCAATCTGGATGGATGTGCTATCGGGGTTATTAATTTTTATCAACCGTCTGTAATTGTCATATTCATATGTGGTTGTCCCTGTCTCGGAGTTTTTTATGGAGGCAACTGCATTGAAAGAGGTATAGGTATAGGTAACCACCCCGCCGGTAGGGTTGGTTATGGTCAGAAGCCTTCCGTGACTGTCATAGGTAAAACTCCGTACCTTTCCTGCCCGGTCGGTCTTGGTGAGCATCCTGCCTTTGCTGTCATAGGTAAATTGCTCGTTCGTTCCGTCGGGATAGTTTTTCCGCGTAAGATTATAGAAGGTGAAGGTTGCATTCTGGGTACACCCGCACTCATCCACATAGATACCAAATGTCTGGTCCTGGGCAGTGAATTCATGGGTTACGGTCTGGCCCTTTGTATTGGTAATGGAGGCAATTTTCCCTGTTTCCGGATGGTACGTAAAAGAAGTTGTGTCTCCCATCCTGTCCGTTACAGATGTGGTCTGTTCATCGTTGTTTTTTGTAAAGCTCATGGTCTTCCCTTTTGAGTCTGCCAGGTCTTTGGGAGGGCCGTGATGGCTATAGTGTGTGTATGTGTCCGTATTTCCATCAGGCCTTTGAGCTGAGACAACATTCGCTGCTGTATCATAGTTCAAGGTGTGGACGTTGTCATAAGCGTCCGTCTGATCTATGACCCTGATCTCATCTATCCCATTCATGTTTTTCAGGGCATAGTGTTGCTGATAGCGCGTGTTCCCCTTTGGAAGGCTGATGCTGGAAATCTTATTCCCCCGCACGGTAGAGGCATAATTGAGGGTAGTGATGTTTCCCATAGGGTCGGTCACAGAGACAAGGTCACCAGACACATTATAAGAAAGGCTTATCTCCCTTAATAAAGTCCAGTCGGCCTGGCGCTCTTCTATTTTTGAGAGACGAAATATAGTAAGGTCATAAGTGAAATCCAACACCCTTGAGTCGTTCGTAAAAACAGCACCGGGAGATGTATCCATACCGAACAGATCATCGTAAATATAGTGTAAGTTTTGAAATTCGGAGCGGCGGTCAAAGACATACTCTATTCTGAGATCGCCTCCGGGTAATTTATGAAATATTGCAACGAGTTGCTTTACCGGGTCCATTAGCCACAGCAGGTTATCGGTCTCTTTAAGGACATACTTGACAGGGGATGCAGGGCTGCCGTCGGCAGGTCCCGTGAGAACCCAATCAGCACCCATCTTCTTGAAGGAGACAATATCGCAGTTGCCGAGGATAGCACTGAAAAGATCTACGGAGGTACCTCCTATAGTAAGGAGGCTAATGCCCGCAGCATATTTCGGTGTCCACCAGAATTCTGAAGTAAGATCGGATGGATTAGTCCCCTTGATACAATCTGAGCAAAAATCTGAGCCGTAATAAATCCCAAAGGTGAAGGGGATCATACCGCCGAACCTTAGAAGGGGCTTGTAGTAACGATAGGCACCGTTACCTGCCGAGATAGGGTCTCCCACATTAAGGCTCCTCGCCAACTCTCGGTTATCCCCCGGCCCTGGCGATTCTGTGATAGCAAGGACGAGGCTGGTGGTTGATAGGACAACCCAGGCGATTAGTATTACCGCCAACAAAGTGTTCTTGCCCGTCATCCTTTTCATTTTCTTCCTCCTTACCATACATCCTTTGCGTCCTGTGGTCTCATCCTTTCTCCTTTGCCTTCAGGCGGAGACATCAGTTCGATAAACTCGAAATCCGAATACCCTGTCTAGGCGGGGAACAAATTCGAAATCCGAATGTCTCAATGTTAATGACAACCGGTAGAGACATGGGAACTCGGCAAATAGGGACTTTGGGTCATTGAGATTAAGGTTCAGACGCAGCCTGCGCCTCATCGGCAGCGCCTCGTTTACAGGCAGGGTGATGAAGACCTCCGACATTGTAAACCCCGTTAGAAGGGGGACTTTAACCCCGCCCTCAATAGGGATCCGATGCTTCCTATTTATAAACATCCCGGCATAAATGCCGGGGCTTTCAAATGGGGTAAATAGCCTCGTCAGAAAGAGTGAAAAATAAGAAAAATTTTAGGAAGGTGAAGCACCTTATCACTTTTGGGGAAAGGTTTTCTGATCTAAGATGACAGTTGTTACAAGGAAAAGTTATACCATTGCTACCTTTAGGGCATCCTCGACAATGTCTACTCTGTCTAAAAGCCTTCTGTAATTGCCTGCTATGTGGAGCAGATTATATGGGAGTCAAATTCCTTTAAGAGTTTTCCATTATGGACTGCAATATGCTTTTGCAGGGCTTTTCTGTAAGCATCTACAGACTTTGGTGGCTATTTTTAGATTAAACCTTTCTTTGTTAAAACCGCGTCAATTGCCTCTAAAACAGCAAGGTAAGCTGTCCTAAATGCCCTCTAACACGTTTTATATCCGTATAAATAGCATTTTCAATAGAGGCTTCTTTCGTACCCTCTATTTTTCTTAAACAAAGTTTCCTACAACTTTTTCGAAAACGCAAGAATTTTGTGCACTTCTCTCAGTTACCAATAAATAGATGTGATGATACAAGGATTGCCACCCAGTATCCACTTCTCTCTGCGCGCTGGAGGTCGACACTCCAGGCCTGTACAGACATCTCAGGGAATAAAGGTCAAGGGTTTTTCTTGACATTTGCTAATAGCATATTATGTTATTAGCAAATATTGCCAATAGCAAATTCTAGAATTATGTAACTG
>CAYVMN010000178.1:0-9487 GCA_964452575.1 uncultured Desulfobacteraceae bacterium
ACCCAGTCCTTTGGCATATTGTTCTGGCCCCAGTTTGCAATTGTTTTCCCCTATCTCGCGGTGGTTATTGTGTTGATTTGGCGACCTAGGGGAATGCTCAGATCGGTGTGGTAGGCTGTGATAGATTCGGGTAATAAAGAGGCTCGGGTCTTGGCAAAAGGCACCTTTAATCTGAAATCAATCGGGCCAATAGCCGGCCTGTTTATCGTCTTATTGATCCTGCCGCAGGTTATACCAAGGTTTTACACTTACATCCTCGCGGTGATCTATGTGACCTCTTTACTGGCAATGAGTCTGAATCTGGTAGTAGGTCACGGCGGGCTGTTTCAGTTTCATCATGCCGTCTTTTATGGGGTGGGGGCCTATGCCTTTGCCCTGGTTCTGACCAAGACCACCTTGCCGGTGTGGGTTGCCTTTGTTGCCGGACCCCTTATGGCAGCGGCTGTGGGGCTGGCCATAGGCTGGTTCTGTGTCAGGCTTACGAACCTCTACTTTGGAATGCTCCAGATCGCCCTAGGCTCCCTTATATGGGCCATTACATTTCGCTGGTACAGCCTCACGGGCGGTGACGACGGTATCCACGGCATTTCCATGCCATCTTTCATAGCGACCCTCAACAACTCCTATTACTTTATCTTGATCTTGCTGGCCGTTTGCCTGGTCGCCCTGTATCTGATCCTGAAATCCCCCTTCGGGACCACCCTCCGGGCCATCCGAGAAAACTCGGTGCGATGCGAGTCGGTGGGCATCAACGTAAGGCGCCACAAGCTGGTTGCCATAGTCATCGCCACATTCTTTGCAGGGATCGCCGGCGTTCTTTTTGTCGTTGTGGAACGTTCCGTTTTTCCGGACCTGATGTTCTGGGTCCTGTCACTTGAGATATTTATCATGTGCCTCCTGGGCGGGTGGTTTACCTTCGCCGGACCAATCCTGGGGGCTGCGATTATGGTGTCTCTCAGGACATTCATCGGCACCTATACAGAATACTGGACTATTATCGTTGGGATTATATTGATATTACTTATCTTCTTTCTGCCGGAGGGGGTCATGGGCTATATGATAAAGAGGTTCAAGGTCCGAGGGAAGGCCGCGGCCAAGGAGCAATAGCAGATGTTGCGTGTAGAGTCCGTTGAGAAATCCTTTGACGGCTTTATGGCGGTGAATAACGCAGGCCTGGTGGTGGACAAAGGGCAGATTGTGGCCGTTATAGGTCCCAATGGGGCAGGAAAGACCACCCTCTTCAAGCTGATCACAGGGCATCTTCGTCCAGAAAAGGGGAGGATCATCTTCAAGGATAGAGATATAGGGGGCCTACCCCCTTATGAGATCTGCAGGAGAGGGATTAGTCTATCCTTCCAGATCGTGAATATCTTCAGCCGAATGACGGTCTTTGAGAATGTGCAGGTCGCTGTCCTTTCCCAATTGAAAAGGACCTATGAGTTCTTTTCATCGGCCCGAAACCACGGTATCAAAGAAACGCAGGAAATCCTAGAAAACGTTGGTCTTGCCCATAAGGCCGAGAGTGTCAGCGCCTCCCTCTCACACGGTGACCAAAAGGTATTGGAGATTGCAATCGCCCTTGGGAGCTCTCCAGAGCTATTGATTTTGGATGAGCCTACGGCAGGGATGTCTCCTGAAGAGACATCGGTCACCATAAGGCTCATCAAGCGGTTGACCTCTGACATGGGCCTAACCATACTCTTTTGCGAGCATGATATGGAACTCGTCTTCTCGGTGGCGCATAACATAATGGTAATGCAACAGGGCCGCTCCATTGTCCAGGGAAGGCCCGATGATGTCAGAAACAACAAGCAGGTCCAAGAGGCCTACCTGGGAGAGGCGGAGTAATGCTCAAGGTTAAAGGCATCCATACCTTTTACGGCCTGAGCCACATCCTTTTTGATGTATCCCTCGAGATCTCCAGGGGTGAAATAGTCTGCCTCTTGGGTCGAA
Source organism: uncultured Desulfobacteraceae bacterium (assembly GCA_964452575.1). Lineage (GTDB taxonomy): Bacteria > Desulfobacterota > DSM-4660 > Desulfatiglandales > Desulfatiglandaceae > CAYVMN01. The sequence continues at coordinate 1,954 of CAYVMN010000178.1, forward strand.
ACGGGGCCGGAAAAAGCACCACCATAAAGAGCATCATGGGGCTAACACCTCCCCGCCAGGGGACCATTGAGTTCAAGGGTAAATCGATCGTAGGGAAGGAGCCCTACCAATTGGCCCGGATGGGAATCGGTTATGTGCCTGATGATCGAAGGATATTTGCCGACCTGACTGTAGGAGAAAACCTGGAGATATCGGAGAGGGGTACAGGGCCACCTTCCTCGTGGAACAAGGAAAGCGTCTATGTTTTCTTCCCTGCCTTAAGACACATAGACTCGCGCAAAGGGGGGTTTCTGAGTGGGGGGGAACAACAGATGCTGACCATAGCAAGGGCCCTTATGACCAACCCTGAGTTCCTTTTGCTGGATGAGCCCACCGAGGGCCTTGCACCCATGGTAGTCAAGGTCTTGGAGGAGCAGATCCGGGGGCTTAAGGAAAAAGGGTTGACCGTATTGTTGGCGGAACAGAATCAAAAGGCTGCACTCAGACTCAGTGACCGAGGATATATCATCGACAATGGGGTTATCCGTTATCATGGAACCATTGAGGACATCAGGGACCATGAAGAGATCAGGAAAAAATATCTGCTGGTTTAAGATCCCGTGATGTCTCCAGATAGAAATCAACCCGATCCATATAAGCTGCCGGACTACCACATCCACACTATCCTCTGCAAGCACGCAGAAGGGGAGGCTGCCGACTACAAGGCGGCCGCACAGAGGCGGAATATCAGTGAAATCTGTTTCTCAGACCATGGCCCCAATCCTGAGGGCTATGATCCACGTCATCGCATGGAGATGCGGCAGTTTCCCTCCTATGAGGAGATGGTGACTGCCCTTCAGGATGGGGATCCACCAAAGGTCCTTTTTGGTGTGGAGACCGACTTCTATGAAGGCTGTGAGGGGTTCCTGCGTCAATGGCTTCCCAGGCAAGGGTTCGACCTTGTTATAGGTTCGGTCCATTACATTGAAGACTGGGGTTTCGATAATCCCTCGGAACAGGAGGCATGGAATTCGGTCGATGTGAAGGCCGTCTGGCGGGGGTACTTTCAGCTTGTAGGCAGGTTGGCAGATTCCAGGCTCTACGACGCAGTAGGCCATCTAGACCTCCCCAAAAAGTTTGGTTACCGTCCCAAAGATAAAGACCAGAAAGAGATGGTGCAACCTGTCCTTGACCGTGTAGCAAAGGCCGGTATGGGGATAGAGTTGAATACCTCAGGCCTGCGAAAACCTGTAGGTGAGATATATCCATCGCCCCTTATAGTCTCCCTGGCATGCGAAAGGGAGATTCCCATCTGCTTCGGCTCAGATGCACATAGGCCAGAGGACGTTGGTTATGGATTCGACCTTGTACTCAGGTTGGCTTATGAGGCAGGTTATAAGGGTTATTTCAGGGTGAGCCAGCGATCCAAGATACTTACACCTCTTCCGGAAGAGGCGTGATGACCCCCGATCCTGAATCGATCACCGGAGCGTCTCCCGGATAATCACGGCAAGACCGCGCATCACAAGAGGCTTCATGGTAAGCCTTTTTATGCCGATTTCTTTGACCTTATCTCTGTCAATACGATCGCTAAAGCCGGTACAAAGTATTATCGGCATATCCTGCCGGATCTTCATGGCCTCTTTCGCCAGTCTTTCCCCTGTCATGCCCGGCATGCTCATGTCAGTCATGAGCAGATCGAATGCATCCGGTTCTTTATGCAATAGCTCAAGGGCCTCTATACTGCTCGTCTTGGTGACTACAGAATATCCAAGGTGTTCCAGCATTTCTCTGCCCATCTCCACGAGGGATTCTTCATCATCCACAAAGAGGACCCTCTCGTTTCCGGTGGGAAAGGGTTCCACTGTCCTTGGTATTTCCTTGACATCCAGCTCGATCCTCGGGAAATAGACCTGGAAGGTTGAGCCTTTTCCAGGTTCGCTGTTGACCTCGATAGCTCCGCCATAGCTCCTTACGATCCCGTGGACCACTGCCAGCCCAAGACCTGTACCTTCCCCCTTTTCCTTTGTGGTAAAATAAGGGTCAAAGATCCGCCCCAGGTTCTCAGGTGGAATTCCATGACCTGTATCGGAGACTGTCAATCTAACATAGGGACCGGGGTGAAGATCGGGGTGAAGTGCGGCTGTGGGTGAATCGACATCTATCCTTTCAAGGTTTATCTCCAGCACGCCCCCTTCCTCACGCATGGCATAGGCCGCATTGGTACAAAGGTTCATCAGCACCTGATGGACCTGCGTTGGATTGGCGACGATTTTTCCGGAGTCCATTTGTATCTTCTGGCGGATCTCAATGGTACTGGGAAGGGAAGCCCTTAGCAGCTTGATCCCCTCCTTTAGGATGACGCTGACGTACAAGGGCTGCTGTTCCTCTCCGCTCTGCCTGCCAAACGTCAGGACCTGCCCGATTAGGTCTCTTGCACGATTCCCGGCATTCCTGAGCTCCTGCAAATATCTCCTTACCTTTGCTTCATCCTTGATCCTCAGTCCTATCAGCTCTGTATAACCAATTATGGCAGCCAGGATATTGTTGAAGTCATGGGCAATGCCGCCCGCCAAGGTGCCGATGGCCTCCATTTTCTGTGCCTGCTGGAGCTGGGCCTGTAGTTTCTTCCTTCCGGTAATATCCCTGTGAATCCCAAGAGTGCCGATCACCTTTCCCTTCTCATCCCTCAACAGTGATGCCGAGAGGCTCACGTCTACCAGTACACCACTCTTGTTGATAAACCTCATCTCGTGCGATCTCAATTCCCCCTTTGTGGTCAGCTCCCTCATTATTTTCTTTGCATCCTCTATGCCATGTTCATAGAAATGGTATACCTTCTTACCTATGAGGTCGTCCAATTCATAGCCCAGGATTTCCTTTGCCATGGGCGAGGTGTGCAAGACGATTCCATTGAGATCTGTGGTTGTTATCCCGTCCACTGAGCTGTTATATATGCTTTGCAGAAAGTCCCTGGTCCGGATTAGCTCGGCCTCTATCCTCTTCCTTTCCGTTACGTCCCGGACAACACCTCGAAACCCTGTGGGCTCACCTGTCGGGCCTTTGATAAGGGTTGCAGATATCTCCAGAACGGCAGTTGCGCCGTCCTTTCTGATGATTTCATGATCCGTGATTATGGCGGGTCTCCCTGTTCGATAGATCTTATTAAAGATTTCATACATCCTTCGAGCATTCTCCTTGGCTGTGTACTCCCGGGTATTCATCCCCATTAATTCCCCCCGGGAGTAACCAGACAACCTGCAGAGGGCCTCATTGAAAAAGGTCATATTACCAGCGAGATCAACCTCAAAGTAGCCTTCTTCAATGCCTTCAAGTATGGAGCGGTATCTTGCTTCATCCTCCCTGAGGGCTGCTTGCGTCCTGACCAACTCCGAGATGTCTCTGTAGATCCCATATGCCCCCATAACCTTTCCATCCACGATCACCGGTACACCGAAGAATTCAACGTCGATGAGGGCGCCGTCCTTTCGGTATCTCTTGCCAGAGCCATGAATCGTGTGTCCCTTGAGGGTCTTTTTTGTATAGGAAATCGCATCTTCTAAGTAGTCTTCTCTTGCAACTACCTCATCCAGATTCTTCCCCTGGATCTCAGACTCTTTAAAGAGGAACACCTCCTCAAAGTGCCGATTGCAAGAGATAATGTTGTGGCTTTCATCAAGGGTGACTATGGCCAAGGGGCCGTATTCGATCAATGACTCCAGGCGCTTCTTCTCAAGCCTTAATCTTTCTTCAGTCCCTTTGCCCTCACTCCCTATCCTTTGTGAATTCATACCCTTTGTTTTGCAATCTCCTTTTCAAACATAACGTCCTCGTATTTCGTCAATAAATTAAGGGCGAATGTTTTGCCATAGCTGTTGCGTATCTTCCAATCCTGTCTCAACGATTGCGATACCCCGACGGCAAAGAGCCGCTCAATTCCGGCCAAGCCACTCTTCTTCAATCTCTTTCCATTCCTCCGAGGAAATCGTATTAATGCCCTTGTTCAGAATGCCCAGGAGAACCGGCAGTCGCAGGTCACATCTTCATAGGGTTGCCGGAATTCGGTCACCTTGACTGTGGACTACCCTCCGGAAATCATCGGTACCAATAATACCTCTGCACCATCCGGGATCTGGGTCTTGTCGAAATCCGGTCTTGATACAGATTTCTCGTTTACCCGAGCTACCACATAAGTACTTGAATCCTCTATTTCTTTGATAAGATCCGCGACCGTCATTCCCTCCCGCCAAGGGAACTGTCTTCCAGAGACACTTATCACTCTTGTACTCCGTTGGCCTTGAGAAGATCCACGACTTCCGGAAAGTCGATGCCGAGGCGTCTTACGGTCTTCAACGTAGGGATGCCGTCCTGAGTCCAGCCTCTGCGGTGGTAGACCGCGTCCTTGAGCTTTTCGTATTCCTGTTCCCGCAGTCTCCGGAGGACCGCCACCTTTTCTGACGTATCTTTCCCCTCGATATCCACCCCGTATTTTTCTGTCAGTTGTTTGTCATATCGTTCCTGCCTTGACTCGTACTCGTCCACTGTAACAGGGCCAACAGCGCGGTAAGGAATGCTGTCATGCCCTCGCCGGCCGAATCCCATCCGCAGGTTAAAGATACGTTGAAAGTTGTAAACCGCCTCACTCATGGTGATGAGATCTTCCGGGCCTTTCTTCTTGCCTGTTACCGCACTGAAATACTCTGAATACCACTTTACGTGTTTCATGACCTTTGCGGGCTCAGGGGTGTTCTTGTTGTCTTCGGGAACGATGTCATTCCATGGCAGCTTGCACAATCCACAAAGGCTGAACCAGGTCCTGAACATGGGGAACCAGTGAAGTGCCTCTGCCTTCTGCTCGAAGGTCGGTATATAGTTGTGCACCATGTCCAGAAAAATCAGCCACGCCTCATCGTGCTGCGGGCCTTTGAGCGCTAGTCCGTATCCTCCCTGCTGGGCGAGTGACTCCTTGGTCATGTATTCGGAAAACTCAAGCCCTTTGGCCTCCATGCCTATGTCGTTCATCACACCTGGATCCGCACCGTATTCATCGGAAAATATCTGCTTCATGCGCCGTATGCCCTGGCCCACGATCTTCCCAAATCCCTCTCCCCTCGCCATCTGGTGGACCAATTCCAGTGCAGCCGGCCGGTTACCGAAATGCAACTTCAACCCGCCAGTATGGGATTCATTGATTAACCCCATCTCAAAGCACTCCATTACAAATGCAGTGGCCGTGCCTACGGATATGGTATCCAGACCATATGCGTCACAGTAGAAATTGAACTCCAGGACGGCAAACGGATCAAATATTCCTATATTGGAGCCGCAGCCAGCTATGGTCTCATATTCGGGGCCGTCAACGAATACCTTCTCTCCCCCGTAAGGTCCGGTAAAGGGGACAAAGTCCCTGACGCCATGTGCGCAGGCCACGGCACACCCCATCCAGCATCCGTCATAACCCTTGTCAAAGATGCGACCGTATATCTCCTTTCCAAGGTTGTTGGCCTCGGGGTGCTGACCGTAACGGAAGTTGTGTACCGGGAGGAGATCAAAATCGTTCATGATGGTAACTAGGTGGGTGGTTCCGATCGTTGACATCTCGTTCTGCCTGGGGTCAAGCTCCGCGATCTCGCGCGAATGTAGTTTTGCGATCTGCTGCAGGGTCTCCTTGTCGACCGGCTTATTTGTATCCACGGAGATCTGTCCCCACCTGGCCACAATAGCCTTGATCCCTTTGTTGGCCAGGGCTGTACCTATTCCGCCACGACCGGCCTGCTTGTACCTCACGCGCCTTCGCTTGTTATCATACCAGCTGAAGTTCAGGCATCCGATCAGCGTGTTCTTGGCCCCTGGCCCGGCTGAAACCACCGAAATCTGCCGTGGACTGCCGTCACAGAAATACTCGGTCAGGGCGGCAGAGAGGGCATAGGCATCCTCCGGGAGGCCACTGGTTTCAAAAATTCGTATCTGCTCCTCAATCCCGTCAACAAAAATCACCACACCCCTTGAACTCTTACCCTGGACCTCAAGGGCGTCAAACCCGGAAAACTTTAGGTACGGCCCAAAATACCCACCCACGTTCGAGTCCATGACCGATCCGGTGGTGGGGGAAATGGCTGTGACAATGCTCTTCCCTGAACCCGGGTAGGAAGGTGTGCCACCCATAGGGCCCGATGCGATACAGATTGCGTTCTCCGGATCATCCCAGCTCGTCTTGGCTGTGACCGCATGCCACAATAACCACAGATCAAAGCCCTTTCCTCCGACGAACACCTCCTTCATCCGGTCAGTGACAGGCCTTATGGAGATCTCGTGATCGGATATATTCACGTACAGTGTCTGGTTGGCATATCCTCTTTCAATGTCAGGTCTCTTGTAATTAAGCTTCTTGATTTCCTTGAAAACGAACTCGGCCATAATCCCTCTCCTCTCTATTTCTATCTGCACACGGAGCTTTTCATCCTTCCAATGATCAGGATGTCTCGAAGGAAGACGGTCGAATTTATCCTACGAGAAGTTCCTCTTCATTATCTCTCCCAGCTCCCTTGAACGAATGGTGGCGGCCTCAACGGCATTGATTAGGGTGGTCCGGAGCCCGCCTTTCTCTAGGGTATGGAGGCCTGCGATGGCGGTTCCACCAGGCGAAGTGACGCTGTCCTTGAGCCTTCCGGGATGTTCATTTGTGTGGATCAGCAGTTTGGCAGCCCCCAGAACCGTTTGGGCCGAGAGAAAAAGGGCATCCTCCCTTGAAAGCCCCATCTTTACCCCTGCATCTGAAAGGGCATCCACTATCAGAAAAATATAGGCGGGCCCGCTCCCGCTCAGACCTGTCACCGCATCCATGAGATCCTCTTCAATGATTACGCTTTTCCCCACAGAATCCAGGATAGCCTTTGCCAAAGTGAGGTCCTCAGGAAGGGCATGTTTGCCGGCCGCAATAGCCGATGCACCTTCCATGACAGAGGCGGCCACATTTGGCATGGCCCGAATGACGCGCAGCTCTTTGCCGAGGCACGACTCAATGGCGGCGAGGGGGACGCCAGCTGCAATGGAGATGATGACCTTTGACATGTCCAGAGAGGCGCCCGTTTCTTTGAGTACCGCGGCCATGATCTGTGGTTTGACTGCATAAACGATGATTTCAGATTCATTGACTACATCGAGGTTGTTGTTTCGCGGAGTAATCCCGAACTCCTCTTCGATGGATTTCAGCTTGCTCTCTCTGATGTCCGAACAGACAATGTTCTCCGGAATTGACGATCCCGAATTAATAAGCCCGCTGATCAGGGCCTTTCCCATATTTCCTGTTCCGATTATGCCAATCTTTTTGTTATCTAACATATGTTCGTTCTCCTTCTCTAAAGTTGTTCTATTTGCTGTAACACTTTAGCGTTTTGAAAGAAAGGCCGCCTCCGGCCCGGAGGGAGGACCGTGAGGGTCTTTTTTCCAAAGGACGTAACCCAAATTCTTCACAGCCAGTGGCACGCCCCATTACCTTTGAATACAGTTTCTGCCAGGCAGGGGAGAGGGCTCTTCATAGGGACGTCCTCCTATG
>CAYVMN010000179.1:0-9388 GCA_964452575.1 uncultured Desulfobacteraceae bacterium
ATAGCGGGATATGCTATCTTGAGACTTTCAGGGTCAATTATTCTGAGACTTAGCATCTAGCCAGATAAAGCTTGCTTATGTACAGAGGTTTAGATGACCGCCCTTTGAAAATAGAGGCCACCTGCTGTGATGCCTTGCCAAAACCTTTCAGGTCTAGAACCACTCACTGGGCAGTCAATGAAACCGAACGGGGGAGGTCGGCCCACTGGCGCCGTAGCGCACAGAATCAACTCAGATTTTAGAAGCTATGAAAAGTTCCCCGAGGAGTTTAAGAATTGTGGAAGTATAGGAGCATGCCTATTACTTGGATTATCAAAATAGAAGGGCTGACTATCTGAGCGGCTTTGCCGGAGGGGCCTCGTCTTTTACAAGGATCTGACCCCTCTTATCGGTCTCAATGGCCTGATATCTGAAATTTCGGACTCCTGGGTTCCCTCGCCACTCGACTTCCCAATTCTCTCCGATTTTAGGGGCCTTGATGAGGGCCTCCTTGTCCCGCATCTTGATTACCACGCCATCTCTACTTAGACTGATAGTTCCCTTACCTTTCTCCTGCGAGTAGCCGTAGATTGCCATATTACGTCTTGTCTCAAGCTCTACAGGCATCTGTCCGCTGAGGCTGGGGGTAATATAAAAGATATTTTCACCGTCTTCATAGTTTTCCGGCTCCTCAATCGATTTCCTCTTATAGGGAATAATGACCTTGATCCTGCCGTCTTTTTCAAGGTTCCATTTGAGCCCAGGGACACCGGCAACGGACGATGCGAGTCTATCCAGGAAGTCATGGGCCGATTTACCGCCCTTTCTTTCAGATCCCCTGCCTCCCTCGATGCCAGAGACGATCCCTTCAGTCTCGGGTGCCATCGGTTCGATATTGCCAATAAGATATCCAAGGACCAGGGATACACCCATAATAGCCACAAAAGTGGTTGCAAAGGAATAGTTCCCCACGGGAAAGATCTTTTTCAAGAAATATCCTGTAAAGATATATCTAAACCATCTCCTCTTTCTTCTCTGTCTCTCAAAGGACCCGTGGGCCATCTTCTTCTCCGGCAACCCATCGGCAAGACACAAGATGAGCCTCTGCTCTCGCCAGAGTTGCTCCCCTGGTAAGGTAATGATTATATTCCAAATATATGGCAAAAGGCATGGAAAGTCAAGGCCCCCAGCACTTGGCTCCCTTGCTTGACGAACGAGCCATGAAACAATATAATTTAGTCAGTCCTCCACATCACCAATTTTGGACTGACAAAAGGCCTTTCACCACCAAAGCGACGCAGGCACTCAAATGACTTAGGGCAAGAGGTAAACGGCTCAAGGAATGAAGAAAGGATACAGAGGAAATGATTATCGTTCCCGAAGTTGCGGTTTAAGAGGCTAGGGAGCACATCCATGCCGTATCGTTACAAGAAAAGACGAAAAAAGGTCACCAAAAGGCAGGCAAAGCTCTATCTATTCATAGTAGTGGTCTGCATTCTTGCCACAGCAGGCATATACCTTGCTTCTGAGATAGTGCCCCGCCTTATCCAACAGCAAATTGATAATGCCCTTATGTCCCAGACAGTCGGGACCACGGGCGAGGATGCAGAATCTGAAGCCCTAAGGAAGCTGGGAAAGCTTGCAGCCGGAAAGATAGACCCTGCCACTGTCGGAAATCTCGTCAGGGCCTATAAAGGGAGAGGCGCGGGAGTTGGTCCGGCGGTTCAGTCGGGTGAGGGATATGTTGAGGAAAGGGCATCTACCCGCAGCCCAGAAAGGTTCATATGGGCACCCAGAGGAAGAAAGGGAGAGCCCGGACCAGGTGATAGATCAGGGCAAGGTGGGGTAGACCAAGCTAGCATCGACAGATTAACAGAGGCCTATCGTAAAGGGAAAATCAGCCAGACCGATATGGAGAAAGCCAGAGAGGCCTACCGTAAAGGAGAAATAGACCCTGCCCTAGTTGAGAAGGTCAAGAAGGCCCTTGCCGGTGCCAATTAATCTCCTATCTCAGGAGTGCGATCGGATGTATTCAGCATAGCTTGCAAGGCCGGCCATGGTCATCGCAGCATCTTCAGGGCTCGGGTAGCAGACATAGCCCATTTGGCCCAGCATGACGGCCATCCGGTTCTCCAGGTTTTGCACCAAAAGGGGAAACTCGGAGGCGATGACGACCGGTTTCTGATAATGATTAGCAAGCCCCATAAACTCATTGAAGACCCGGCGCGTGGCATCTAACATGGCCTCAAGTCGTTCCTCCACCACCTCCGGGCCGGCCGAGGGTGGCAGAGGTTCCAATGGTAAGGCAGGCATGATTCCCAACAAAATGATCCCATCCAGGGTTGGGCACCGAAGGAGGCACTCCAGGGACCTCCCCAGGTGATCAGGCCTGAGGCCGGCCACCAGATCCACCGGGTTGCTACGACTCCACCATGCCGGAAGGAACGTATCCAGCTCTTCGATGGTCTTACCCGGTAGGGCGGTGACTTCGAGCCCTGCCTCAGCACATGCATCTGCAGCCAGAACGCCCCATCCACCGCCCGCGGTGACTATGCCCATGCGCCTGCCGGGGGGCAGCGGCTGACTCACAAATCCGGCCGCCATGTTGGTGAGTTGGTCCATGTTCATGGCGCGGATAATGCCTGCCTGCCTGTATGCCCCTTCAAAGGCCGCATCAGAACCGGCCATGGCGGCAGTATGGGACATTGCCGCCTTGGCACCGGCCCCCGTGGCCCCTGCCTTGAGCATGATGATCGGTTTCTTCCGGCTCACCTCTTTGGCGACAGAAAAAAATCGGCGACCATCTCGGAACCCCTCGATGTAACTGAGGATGACCTTGGTCTCCGGGTCCTCCGAAAGGTATTCAAAGTAGTCCTCGCAGTGCAGATCAGCCTCATTGCCGCTACTCACAAACCGGCTGATCCCAAAACCCTTCTTCATCCCCCGCCTGGCAATTGAGGTGGCTACGTTACCACTCTGAGCCACCACGGCCATGGGCCCTGGCAGAGGGAAGACAGGCGGCATTGCTACGTAAAGCCCCCACGGGGGGCTCATAATGCCATTGCAGTTGGGGCCAACAAGTATCATGCCTCCTGCGTGAGCCCTCTCCAGCATCTCTCGCTGGAGCCTCTCGCCCTCATTGCCGACCTCAGCGAATCCCGCCGTGATTACGAGTCCGGCCCTGATTCCTTTATCCACACACTCACCGATTACAGGAGGAACAACCGGCGGAGGGACCACGATAACCGCCAGATCCGGAACCTCCGGAAGATCTCCTATTTTTTTGTATGCCTGTAACCCCTGGACCTCAGACTCGGAGGGATTTATTGGATATATGGGTCCCTTGAATCCGCCATTTATCAGATTAGCCAGTATAATAAAGCCCCATTTCCCTGGCCTATTGGAGGCGCCGATAAAGGCTATTGACCTTGGGTGGAACAGCATTCTAAGTCTTTCTCTTATTTCGAACAACAACATTCTCCTTTCTTGATCGAGGCATAACCAGAGCCCCCCGCAGCGTGATCGAGGAAACCTATTAGAAGTGGGCCTCAGAGTGGTCCCTGCAGGGAGGTCATGTCCCCGGGATTTAGATCCCTGACTTTATTGCATAAGAAACGTGATAAGTACAGGTTTTATTGTCTTGAAATTGCTGTCCGAAAAGTGGAATATTTTCAAAGAATCAGTGGTAGCGATACGGTTTCTTAATTGCCATAGAAAGTCACTTTGCAGCAGGAGGTATTAGGATGAAAATATACGACTTCATGACTACAACAATCGAATTTGTGGATGCAGCCGGGTCCGTATATGATGCCCTGGAAAAGATGGTGGACAGGAGGATCCGTTCACTGGTGGTAAAATTCCGCGAAAAGGATCCAAGCTATGGTGTTATCACGGCGAGAGATATCGTCTTCAAGGTCCTGGCCAAAGGGGAAGATCCAAAATGATTCAGATAACAGATACCATTGCAATCGATGAAGGCGAGATCCAAGAGGATTTCATCCGGGCATCGGGACCGGGAGGACAGAATGTCAACAAGGTTTCTACTGCAGTCCAGCTCCGCTTTGATGCCGGTAGATCCCCCTCCCTTACCCCTGATGTTCTCCGGCGTCTCAGTGCCCTGGCCGGAAGGCGGATGACCCAAGACGGAATGTTGATCATCCATGCCAGGCGATTCCGTACACAGGATCGAAACCGCCAGGATGCCATGGACCGCCTGATCGCCCTTATCCGTCAGGCCGCCATGAGGCCCAGACCCCGCCGCAAGACAAAACCACCCCTTGCCTCCAAGAGGCGCAGGTTGGAATCCAAGCGCCGCCACGGCCAGATCAAGCGGACACGCCAGCCTGTTGTGGGCCCGGAGAGAAGTTAAAATGCTTTCTATTTGACAGCCACCCGGCATCTTTCTATCATCCCTCAGTCGAAAGACCAGGTTTTCTGCAATTAGAAAGGTTATATGGCATGCCGAAGATCTCTGATCGTCTAAGACATTTTACGGAGTCCGTAATTCGTGATATGACACGGGTCGCCAACCGCTATAATGCGATCAATCTGTCTCAAGGATTTCCAGATTTCGATCCCCCTGATGAATTGGTGGCAGCAGCAAAGCGTGCCCTGGAAGAAGGCTATAATCAATATGCCATAACATGGGGGGCGCCCGCCTTTCGTTCAGCCATTGCCCGTAAACAACGAAAATGGATGGATATAGATCTGGATCCAGATGCCCATATTGTTGTCACCTGCGGTAGCACCGAGGCCATGATGGCGGCCATGATGACGGTCTGCAATCCAGGGGACCGGGTCATTGTGTTCTCGCCGTTCTACGAAAACTACGGTGCCGATACCATTCTGTCGAACGCTGAACCGATCTATATCCCACTCCGTCCTCCGCAGTTTCAGTTCGACCCGGATGAGTTACGCCGCGCCTTCAAACGAGGGGTGAAGGCCCTCGTCCTGTGTAATCCATCTAACCCGTCTGGCAAGGTTTTCAGTCCTGACGAGTTGCAGTTCATTGCCCAACTTGCCAGAGAGTTCGACGCCTTTATAATCACCGACGAGGTCTATGAGCATATTGTTTACGCACCTAATCAGCACACGTACATCGCAGGCCTTCCCGGGATGTTTGAACATACCCTTTCCTGCAGTTCACTTTCCAAGACATATTCCATCACCGGATGGCGGCTCGGGTACGTGATTGCATCGGCAAATATCATTTCAGGAGTTCGCAAGGTTCACGACTTCCTAACCGTAGGGGCAGCAGCGCCCTTGCAACAGGCTGCGGTGGTGGCCCTGGGTTTTCCGTTGAGCTACTACCAGAAGCTCCAGGCAGATTACACCCGCCGGCGTGAGATCTTCCTCGCATACCTTGACAAGGCCGGGTTGCGATATACCACGCCAAATGGGGCCTATTATGTCCTGGTAGATATTTCCGATTTTGGTTTCTCTGATGACACCGACTTTTGCTACTGGCTGGCAAGGGAAATAGGCGTGGCTGCCGTACCGGGATCCAGCTTTTTCCACGAACCAATCAAGAACCTGATTCGTTTTCATTTTGCCAAAAACGAGGAGACATTAAGAGAAGTGGGTGAAAGGCTGGTTCGTTTGAAAGAGCGGGTCTAGGGGCATTGGGCTCAAATCTGAAAAGGTATTGCATATGGAAATGAAGACCAGAAGAGACCCCTCAAGGTTGATGCTGGAAGCCCCTGTGCGTAAAGGACTGTGGTCTCGTACCATCAATGCCCTTGAGAACTACGCACTTCATGTCGATAAGGCTCGAGTTTCACCCGAACTGGATCTGGAAAAAATCCGATCTATTGTTAAGGCATTTGATTTTGCAGACCCGGTTGACCCCATGGAAGCGATTGACTTTATCGTAGATGGTCTGTGGCAATACCAGGTGCACACCCCCCATCCACGGTATTTCGGTTTGTTTAATCCAGCGCCGTCAACGATGGGAATTGCCGCAGATGCCTTGGTGGCTGCCTTCAATCCACAGGTTGCAACCTGGAGCCACAGTCCACTTGCAGCGGAAATTGAGAGGCACCTTATACGGACCATCGGCAGCCGGTTCGGCTATGACCTCTCTCAAACGGACGGGACCTTTTGCTCCGGGGGGGCAGAGGCAAACCACACAGCCATACTCACGGCACTTGTAAAGGCATTTCCCAGTTTTGGACGGTCAGGCCTGCGCGGTCTTGAGGCCCAGCCGATATTCTACCTTTCCAATCAGAGCCACCACTCCTTTTTCAAGGCCGCAAGGCTCTCCGGCCTGGGCACAGATTCAGTTCGGGAGGTTCCTGTCAACGAAGACCGTCAAATGGATGTAAGTCTGCTTTCTTCTCAGATCAGCGCGGATCGCCATAATGGCCTTAGTCCTTTCATGGTAGTGGCAACGGCAGGGACTACCAGTGCTGGCACCGTAGATCCAATCGCCTCAGTTGGTCATATCGCCGATCACAATGGTCTTTGGTTCCATGTTGACGCTGCCTGGGGAGGCGCGGCTGCGCTGGTACCCGAACTTGGCTCTCTCCTTGACGGTATTGAACGGGCAGACTCAATCACATTTGATGCCCATAAATGGCTTTCAGTACCTATGGCAGCCGGAATCTTTCTTACCCGTCACAAAGAGATACTGGACCAGACGTATCGCATCACGACAGACTACATGCCACGTGACGCAGCCCGGTTGCCTGTCAGTGATCCGTACACCCATTCCATGCAGTGGTCGCGACGGTTCATCGGTCTCAAGGTCTTCCTTTCTCTCGCAGTAGCGGGATGGAAAGGATATGAAGCCTCGATCAGACATCAGGTGGAAATGGGTAGGCTTTTGCGTCGAGAACTTGAAGGATCACGATGGAAGGTAATCAACAGGACAGACCTGCCTGTTGTCTGCTTTATAGATCAGGAAAGTCCGGTGGGAAAATCAGGATCTTACCTTGAAACGGTGGCAGCGGAGGTGGTTTCCTCTGGTAAGGCATGGATTTCCACAGCCCTTCTGGATGAAGACACCCCCGTACTGAGGGCCTGTATCACCAACTACCGAACAGAGGCGGAAGACGTGATTGCCTTGGTCCATACATTGAATAAGGCACGACAGAAAATAATGAAATCAACCTGACATCTATGTCTATCCCTGGAAACCTGCTGACCACGGCTATGGCGGTGATGCCTCACAAGGATGTGGACAGGGCCTTTGAATTAGCCCTTTCGATGGATATCCCTTTTTGGCCTCAACTCCCCAATTATAGCTATTACGAAGACATGTACGTCCAGGCCTCTGAACACTTTCCTGGGATCTTGCTCGATGTAGAAAAGCGGAGATTGGGATTCTCGACTGGGAAATTCCTTGACGAGCTGGAGGAGGCCCTGGGCCATTTTGACGATCCGGGGTACTTTGACATCAGCGAAACCTATTCCGTGGTCTATAGACGTTTTCTGCAACTGGATCTCTCAGAGAGACCCGCTATAAGAGGTCAACTGGAAGGTCCCGTGAGTTTCGGGTTCAATGTATCTGATGAGAATGATCGGCCCATTTTGTTTAACGATACGGTCAGACCTCTTATGCTGGAATTTATGGCCAGGCGGGTCAATGCCCAATTGAAACGTCTCAAGGAGCGAAATCCAAAGGCATTTATGTATATTGATGAACCGGGCCTACAATTCCTATGGAGCGCTATGGCCGGTTACAATGATCAGGCCGCCAGGGCCGATATGGATCTCTTTTTTTCCATGATCGAGAGACCAAGAGGCGTCCATCTTTGCGGCAATCCGGACTGGGATTTCCTCTTGGGAATGGATCTGGATATCCTGTCTCTTGATGTCTACACCAACGGAGAGGTGTTTGCGTCTTATGCCGCGTCTATTAACAGATTCGTTGACCGTGGAGGCGTTCTTGTCTGGGGTGTGGTGCCCACCAATTCCGAGCCCTTTGAAAAAGAAGATATGGTTTCTCTGACGGTGCGGCTTGAAGAGATCTGGTCCGCGCTGAATAAGAGGGGAATCGAGAGGGACTTCCTCCTATCGCGTAGTTTGCTCTCACCCGCCACGTGCTGCCTGGTCAATGCGGACGGGGAGAGAACCGTAGAAAAGGCATTTGCGATTGTAAGGGAACTTTCGGAGAGACTTCGGAACAGCTACAGACTTGGATGAGGGTACAACACGGATTGCGTCTAAGGGTCGCAGCATGGCATTGCGTATCTCTATCTGGGAAAAGAGCTGAGACCGGGGAGTGACGACCCGGACTGTTATGAGAGCCGCAGGGGGTAAGGAATGGTACAAGGTGCCTATAAGATTCGGGCGAAAAGGGCTGCCTATGGCCTGAGGGGAAAACTAAGCCAGAAGAGGATGAGAAGAGAAGACCATGAAGAGAATACAGCTTTTTACCATCGGGTTCACCAAGAAGTCGGCTGAGGAGTTTTTCACCAAGTTGTCCGCAGCAGGTGTTAGGCGTGTTCTGGACATACGGCTCAACAATGTCTCACAGCTTGCCGGTTTTGCAAAGCGAGACGATCTACGGTACTTCCTTAAGACCATCTGTGATATCGATTACCTTCATCTCCCTGAGCTCGCTCCTACCAAGGAGATTCTGGAAGGGTTCCGGGAAAACAAGGGCAAATGGTCGGTTTACGAAGCAAGGTTCCTTGAACTTTTGTCGGAGAGAAACCCAGAGAAAGGCATTTCCAGACAGATGCTGGACCACTCCTGCTTATTGTGCAGCGAGGATAGGCCTGAGAATTGTCACCGCAGGCTCGTGGCCGAGTACTTCAGCAAAACACTGGGGGATGTGGAGATCGTGCATATCACCTGACGTGGCCAGCTTTTTTATTCAGAATCCCTGATATTTATGCCCTCCAGCTTGTCGTTGAAATGAGTTCGTGTCCTTCAGGGCATTGAAGGCCAAGACCCCTGAATACGCCTGAGGGCCTCCGCCTCTTTGCAAACAGGGCCTTGACCCCTCTTTTCCCTTCGGAGTCGGCTGAAAACTGCCCTTTCCCGTGGCCCGAGATCACTTGTTTCAGCCCGTCCGGGGAATAGGTTGTATCGCACTGTTTGCATTTGACCGACCCCTCTCCCCGGTTGAGGAGGTCCAGGACGATATACTCGAAGTAGTGCTTTTCCTCTGGTATTTTCATGAAATCAAGGCGGTCTGAGGAAAGGAGATCCAGTAGATCAAATGCCTCGTCAGCCCTTTGTTCAAAGGCAAGGTATTCGAGGCTTTCTGTCACCCTGATCAGGTCGAACTCAAACAAGGCCTCCTTTGTTTCATAGGTTACCTTTGCCATGGAATTTTCCTGTCCATCTCGCGAGGGCGGGTCAAGTTAGCTTTCATGTCACCATATCAGAATGGGCCCCACCTAATCAGTAAATATCCGACCCCAGAGGGGGCCGGCTTTGGTTTAACCCCTGGAAGGGG
>CAYVMN010000180.1:0-9318 GCA_964452575.1 uncultured Desulfobacteraceae bacterium
GAACCATCGAGGTCCACATAGACATCGCTTCCTTTCACCGTGACCGCCACCTTGATGACTACGTCCTCCTTGCCCTCCATCTGCTCCACAATACCTTCGGCCCGATAGACCCCGTCCGGGACCTCTGATATGGCCCGGCGCATACTCCCCTCTGTGCGCGATATGATCTCATCGGCAAGCTCATCGAGCCCGTCAAGCCCATATTCGTCCAGCATCTGACAGATCTTTTCCCCACATACGTGATTGGCCGCTATCTGGGAGCGGATATCCCCTGTTACCTCATCCGGTGTCCGGACATTCCAGCGGATCATTTCCATAACCGCCTCATTGAGGACCCCACCGTCATAGAGCTTTATCAGGGGGATGAAGAGGCCATCTTCATACACATCGTGATTGTCTGAAGATACGCGCCCCCCGATATCAGAGTGGTGGAACACGCAGGCAGTAAAGGCCGCCAGCCTATCCCTGTGAAAGATGGGGCTCATCACGCACACATCGTTCAGGTGCCCTGCCAGTGCCCACGGGTCATTGGTTATGAAGACGTCGCCGGGGCGGTACCTACGGAGCGGAATTTTCTTTACGAGATTCTTTATGCCAAGGGCCATGGCGCCGGATTGACCGGGTGTTGCATAGGTCCCCTGGGCCAGTTCTCTCCCTTTCCTGTCTGTGAACATGCATGTGTAGTCGTGGGCATCTCGTAGGAGACTCGAAAATGCCGTACGGGCCACGGCGCTGTCAGCCTCATCCACAATGGAGATCAGCCTACGCCAGAGTATCTCCAGGGTCACCGGGTCAAACTGTCCTCCCATCGCTATCCCTCGCTCTCCAGCTCTTTTTACCTCACGCCTTATACCTAACGCCCAAGGCCTTACGCCTCACGCCTCACATCAACTCCACCCACAAGAACCCGAACTCGTCCACAAAGACTGATGCGTCTTCTCCCACTATGACGGTGGACTCCCTCTCTTCAACGATTGCAGGCCCATCGAACCTGGCCCCCGGGAAGAGCCTGTACCTGTCATAGACTTTATAAGCGACAAAGTCCTTGGCAATACCTGAGTATGCCTGCCTCTGGCCCTTGACGGCATCCTTGAGTGAACCCGCCCTTTCCTCCAATCTGGGGAGTTGTAACAGGCGCTCTGGCAGAGAGGCCCTGACCCTGAAATTTATGAACTCCACGGCCGATTCAGGATATGTCCTGCCGTAGAGTTCTTTGTATCTTTCGTCAAAGCGCCTTCGCACCTCCTCCTTTTTCAACTGGGTGAAATCGGTCTCGTGAATGGCGATATTGGTCTCAGAACCCTGGCCGACAAAGCGGACATCCACCGATCTCTCAAACCCGACTTCCTCGGAGGGGCCACCTTTCCCTAACGTCCTGATCCCTTCCCCCTCCATCGCCCTGAAGATCTCTTCTATCTGGGCAAAATCAGACCTCTCCAGGGTTACCTTATGGCTTCTCACAAGGTCAAATGCCCTGGGGGCAGTAAAAAAACCCAGTGCAGAACCAACACCCGCATTGGGTGGAACAATGAACCTGGGTGATCCCAGTTTCTTGGCCAGGCCATAGGCGTGGACCGGACCTGCCCCCCCAAATGCAATTACGGTGGCAACCTTTGGATTACCCCCTTTCTCTGCGATGTGGGTCTTTGCGGCCCCGGCCATGGTCTCGTTGATGAGGTCGTGGATTCCCCATATTGCCTGTATGAAGGGTACCCCCAGGGGTTTGGCAATGGCCTCCTCAACCCCCCGCCTGGCGGCCTCCTTGTTAAGCCTCATTTCTCCGCCCAGGAAATAATTCTCATCCAGATAGCCCAAGAGGAGGTCGGCATCGGTGACGCAAGGGTCTCCGCCCCCTCTCCCATAAGAGATTGGCCCTGGTTCGGCCCCTGAGCTCTCCGGTCCCACCTGGAGGGTTCCCATCTTGCTCACCTTGGCTATGCTTCCACCACCAGCACCTATCTCCATAAGATCCACCACAGGCACCTGAATGGTCAGGCCGCTTCCCTTCATGAACCTCTGCACACGACCCACCTCAAACGTGGGAACAACGCCAGCCACACCCTTCTGGATCAGGCAGGACTTTGCGGTTGTCCCCCCCATATCGAAGCAAAACATCTCCGGGATATTGAAGAGCCTGCCGAAGTACTGACCGGAGATGACCGCAGCAGTAGGCCCTGACTCTATAATCCTCACCGGAAACTCCGCGGCCGTCTCAACCGATGTAATGCCGCCGCTTGAGAGCATGATGAATAGCTTCCCCCTTGATCCAATGGATTCCAGCCTCTTTGATAGTTTCGACAGGTACCTGGCCGTCAGGGGCTTAACGTATGCATTGGTGACCGTGGTGCTGGTCCTTTCATATTCCTTTATCTGGGGTAAGACCTCATAAGAAATAGACGTAGAAACCTCAGGGAATTCCTTCCCTATTATATCCTTGATCGCAAGCTCATGGACAGGGTTCTCAAATGAGTTAATGAGGCAGACAGCAATCGATTCAACCCCCATACCAACTAGCCTGCGGACCACGTCCCTTGCCTCTTCAGGGTCAAGGGCCTTCAGGACCGACCCATCGCTCCTGATCCTCTCATCCACCTCCAGTCTCAACCTCCTGGGGATCAATGGCTCTGGGAATTGCGCGAAGATGTCATACGGGGCGTATCGGATCTCCCTTGCAAGTTCCAGTACGTCTCTGAAGCCCTTTGTAGTGATCAGGCCGGTCCTTGCCCCCTTCCTCTCTATGATTGAATTGATGACCAGCGTCGTTCCATGAATCACCTCGTCCAGTTCCCCGACAAAGCCTGGAACCACCTTCTCCAGCTCCCTTATCCCCCTTTCCACCGCATCCGAAGGATCACTGGGGGTAGTAAGACACTTGTTTATCGTTATCTCACCTGTACGGTCATTTAGGAGCACAAAGTCTGTGAAGGTGCCACCAATGTCACAGCCCAGACGATAGTATCTTTGGGGCATCCGTTCCTCCTGAGCCTTTGAAGGTCCTTCTTATACGACCTTTCTATATTCAAAATCCACAACTTACAGTTACAACCCTCGCCCCGATCTGCCTTGCCAGTTAAACTGTCTGGTTTTTTATGGTGCAGTTGTATAGCCGGACGCAGAATCTGTCAAAGGATATTCTGGCCAAATATCCATTCCTTTTTCGAACCCTTGATTTCTTCCACAAAGAAGGTTATAATGCTTTACTATCTAATAGGTAAAGGACAAAGATTAGAGTCTTTGGTTCAGACTTCTTTGGAATTTACGTAGATGTTTTGTCGAGGTCAACTAGTCTGATTTATTAGCAATAAGGTTTCAGGTTTCAGATGGTGTCTGCTCATGTAGTAGTTTGGAATTTTGAATTTTGGTCATTGGGATTTGTTTGGAATTTGGTGCTTGGGATTTAGAATTTGTCCATTTTGGTCATTGGTCAAGGTTTCAGCTTTCCGGCTACTCTTTTGGTTGCGGCCGTTGGGCTGCATTAGGGGGTGAAGATGGCAGTTGCGGCAAAGATCAGCAGGAAGTGGCAGGTGGTTATCCCGAAAGAGGTGAGGGAGTCCTTAGCCCTCAGGCCGGGAGACAAAATCTCTTTTGAGGTCACCCGTTCGGGTGCAAGGATACGAAAAGAGGAGGAATCTCCTTTTGATCGATATTTTGGCTTCCTTGAAAAGGATGCTTCTACGGATAAAATAATAAAAGAGGTGAGAGGTGATCGATGATATACTCCGTGGATACATGCGTGTTACTCGACATACTCTTGCCTGATCCGGTTCATGGTATCTCATCCAAGGAGGTCCTTAAGAAAGCTTCAACGAGTGGAAGATCCGTGATCTGTTCGATAGTGTATGCGGAACTCTGTCCTCAATTCGATACGCAGGTTTCTCTTGACATCTTTCTAAAAGAGACCGGAATAGAAGTCTTTCCATTCACCAGAGAAGTATTATGGAAAGGAGGAAAGGCCTGGAAGGACTATGTCTCAAGGGGAGGAAAACGAAAAGACAGAATCATCCCGGATTTTCTGATTGGGGCCTTCTCCAGCCTCAAGGCGGAAGCGATCATCACAAGGAACAGCGATTTTTACAAAGAACATTTTCAGATAGAGGTCTATTACGGCTAATGGTTGATACCGGCCCACCACCCACTATGCCTTCCAGCCTTCGATGATTCACGTGGGTGCAAGATAGAGAAACAAGGCAATAACACTTTGGAGAAAGGGCATTCCAGAATATGGCTAGAATACTGGTCGTAGAAGACGAGGCGGTTACCGCCTTAGAGCTTGAGGAGCACCTCCCACAGATGGGTTACGAGGTGGCCGGTCTGGTCCGCTCAGGGGAGGAGGCCGTGGATATGGCAAGAAATCTCAGGCCTGACCTCATCCTCATGGATATCATGCTCCCAGGAGAAATTGACGGTATTGATGCCGCAGGGAAGATAAGGCAAGAACTGGATATCCCCGTTGTCTTTCTGACCGGCTACACAGAAAAGGAGCGTATTGAAAAGGCAAAGTTGACGAAGCCTTATGGATACATCCCCAAACCCCTGAACCCGGAGCAGATCAAGGCAGCCATCGAGATTGCGCTCTACTACAGGGAGATGGACAATCGGCTCAAGGCTGCCCATCAGAAACTGGAAAGTATTGTTGAGAAGCGAACTGCCGAACTTGCCAGATCAAATAAGCGGTTGAGGCAGGAGGTAGCAAGACGTGTCAAGGTCGAGGAGGCGCTTCGAGAGAGTAATGAAAAGTTTCAAAGGCTTTTCCAGGTAAGCCCTGTCGATACCGCGGTGACAACCCTTGAAGAGGGACGTTTTCTGGAGGTTAACGATGCCTTCATGAGAGTCACTGGCTTTGAACGTGAGGAGGTAATCGGGCGTACCGCGGTGGAGGTCGGTTTGTGGGCCAACCCCCAGGACAGGGCCGAGTTAGTGAGGCTTGCAAAAGAACAAGGCGGGTTTCGGGATCAAGAGGTGCACCTTTTGAAGAAAAATGGGGAGGCCCTCATAATGCTATGGTCATCGGAAACCATTGAATTAGATGGAAGACTATGTTCCATTAGTGCCCTTGCCGACATTACCGAACTCAAGAAGGCGCACGAGACATTGAAGGAGAGCGAGACCAAGGCGCGAGTCCTTCTTGATTCACATTTTGATACCGCCTCAGTGCTTTTGCATACTGACGGCAGAATCCTCGACATAAGCGAAACCGGTGCCGGATCACTGGGAAAGACTCCTGCTGAAGTGACAGGCATGTGCATCTTTGACCTATTACCGCCCGATGTGGCCAGATTGAGAAGAAGGCAATGTGACAAGGTGATTCGTTCGCGGAAACCCGTTCGTTTTATAGATCAACTGGGAGAGACATGGCTGGATAACAGTGTTTACCCTGTTTCGGACTCTCAAGGAAATGTGACGAGACTTGCTGCCTTTGCCCACAACATCACAGACCTTAAGCAGACCGAGGAATCATTGAGAAAGAGAGAAAAGGAACTGGAGATCATGACCGCAGAACTTGAAGAGACAAACGCCGCCTTGAAGGTCCTGCTGAAAAGAAGGGATCAAGACAGGGCCGAACTTGAAGAGAATGTCCTGGCCAATGTTAATGAACTTATCGAACCCTATCTGGTAAAACTCAAAGGTGCTAATTTGGAAGGAAGGCAGAGGGCCTATATGACCATCATCGAATCAAATCTAAGGCATATTGTTTCACCTTTTGCGACGAGGCTATCCTCAAAATCCCTCTCCCTAACCCCCAAGGAAATCCGGGTGGCAAACCTGATCAAGGGGGAGAGCTCAACAAAGGAGATAGCAGATTTAATGGGCATATCCGTTAAGACGGTTGAGTATCACCGTGACAATATCAGGAGAAAACTAGGCATCAAAAAAGAGAAGATAAATCTCAGGTCCCGCCTCCTTTCCCTCAAATAACCCTTGTTTTTACCCAGGATTTTCCAGACAATTTTTTAGGGTTGACATCAAATGGCCTGCCAGTATTATTAATAGAATTAACTATTTGCTGTCCTACTTTAGGGTTTTCCATGGTCGAAGTCAAGGCCAAGCCCCAGGTTACCAGACGGAAGTCACAGTTTAACCAATGTACCTGAGCGCTGATATGGACCCCATACTGATAGCACTCATACCTCTTTTCTACTTCCTCCCGTCTCTCGTTGATTCGATAATCAACCGAGAAATCCGTGGTCACATCTTCTTCGTCAATCTTGTATTCGGCTGGACGGTCTTTTACTGGGTGGTATGCTTCTACTGGGTCTTTAGGGACTTTAAGAGGAGAGAGAGGCACATCTGGATAGAGTGATGAAAATACCTTATTCTCAAAGGGAAATCCTTGGGATAGCCGGGGCGGTCGGGGAATTAGCACAGACACTTGCGAAATCCGGGTTAAATGAATCCCAAATGAGAACAACGTCGCCCTGATTTAACGGATACTCCGCCCGCGAGGGTCGCGAAAAATCCAAGGGCTATAAAGCTGTGCGATGGGGGTTGCGCCACCTAGTAAATACTAACAGGGGTCAAGAGAAAGGAGGTGAAGTCCTTGATATTTTGGCTGAAGTGAGGCCAAAAGAATGGCCCTTTGATAATCGTCGCATTCTGGCAGATAATTCAAGACGAAAGGAGAACGCTATGAGAAAGGTTGTGTCGATCGTTGCGATTATTATGTTGGCCCTTTTTGTTGGATTGAGTTTTGGTGATTTGGCTTTTGCCAAAGAGAAGGCCAAGAAGGATCCCATCCGGTTCAAGGTGCTCGAGACATACAAGACCGATCTTCCGGGTATTGAGAAGGCCCGGTTGATCCGGTTCGAAATGGACCCTGGAGCGGAAATAAAGGGGTTCAAATGCCTTACATCCGAAATACTCTGGGTGACCAAGGGGGTCTTCACTTATAAGTACGGAGATAAAACTGTCGAGCGAAAAAAAGGGAACAGCTGGTTCCATGACATGGGGACTGTTATTGACGTTTCCAACAAGGGCAAGGGCACTGCAATCCTACGTGGCATTCAGTTCATAAGGGCGAAGTGACAGCACGTAATTTGGCCACGCAATCGATAAGGATAATAGTCTTTAGCCTTCGGGGGCCCATGGGTGTGCTCGGATTCTCCCCCTTGCCACAGTGAGGCCCCTAGCCCGTACCTTCCTGTTTGTGTAAACGAGACAGGCGCGGGCACACATTCTCTCCCGCTAGAGAGCTTTTCTGCTTTCTCCCGTAAAAGGGAAGATGGGAGAGCCAGCGGTGATCTTTTGGACGTCGCAACAGATATGAACAAGAAAATCGGAAACGAAAATCGGTTAGAGATCCAATGCCCTATGTGTGGTTAACACTGCGCACTGTTCACTGCAGACTCAATTATGACCAGGGATCACTGAAAGCTTAACAGATAACAGCTTATGGGGTGACTGAGACTAACGCTTTTGGAGTCAAGCGCCTATGCCCCCATTCCTGTACCAATAGGGTCCGAAAGAAATGGGATAGATTTAATGTTAAATCAAGATCTGACCCGATTTACGGGTGGAAAAAGGAGTCAACCTCTACGTTGAGCGGGGAAGATAGTATTGGTTGATCGGCCGGAATATCTGATGAGGTCTTCAAGTAAGAAATGATAGGGTAAGAAAGGCTAAGGAAATGAGAAAGTTAACCAGAATCGTAGCCCTCTTAGTGGCTTCTCTCTTGTGGGCCTGCGTCTATGCCGTTGCAGGCGACTTCAAGGTCCCTGGTACCCGCATTGACAAATCTCATGGCGTTGACAGCGTGATCCCACGCCAGGATGACGAAGCTCAGTCCGGGTACAGGCCTAACGGGGACGGAACAGTGACAGACCAAAACACCGGTCTTATCTGGCAGCAGATCGATGACGGGGTGATGCGCACCTGGCAACAAGCTCACGATTACTGTGAGAGGCTCACTTTGGGAGTCTATTCGGACTGGCGGCTCCCAAACAGGAGCGAGCTCGTTTCGATTGTGGACTTTAGGCAGGATGACCCAGCGATTGATACAGATTATTTCCCAAGATGCCGCTCGTCCGGTTATTGGTCAAGCAGTACCCACGCGTGCTACCCGGGCAACGCCTGGTACGTGAACTTCTACATCGGGTGGGCGCGTGAGGCCAATAAGGATCGCCAACTCTACGTCCGTTGTGTGCGCGGCGTACATTGATAATCTTGAGAAACGCCTTTGAGATCACCTGAGTGCTGATATGGACCCCACACCAATAGCACTCATACCTCTTTTTACTTTCTCCCTTCTCTCGTTGATTCGATAATCAACCGGTAGGTCCAGACTTACGTATTCCTGGTCAACTTGGTATTGGGCTGGACCTTCTTCTATCGGCTGGTATCCCTCTACTGGGTTTCCAAGGACTTTGGAAAAAGGAGAAGATAACAGATTTAGTGTCGATCTCTGGGACTTCGCAACAGATATGAACAAGAAAATCGGAAACGATGATCGGCTATGGATCCAATGCCCTATGTGTGGCCACACTGCTCACTAATCACTAGGCACAGACTCATGAGTAGCCTGTTCAAGCGTATCGATAACCCATTGGTTAAGGCTCTTACCTGCCCTCGCCGCTGCAGACGAAATCTCACCGTGAAGCTCCGGCGGAAGCCGCAGGTTAAATTTGCCGGAATGTGGCTTATTCGGCTCTATGCCCTTTTTATGGCAGTCCTCAAGATATTCATCGATTGCGGCGTGAAAGCTCTCAATCGGTTCGGAAATCGTTTGGCCGTGAAAGCCGATTATGTCGCGGGTATTTATGACCCTGCCGACAAGAATGCCGTCATCGAGGTCAGGTTCAACCCTGGCCATATATCCCTTATAGGTAACTGTATTCATGGCGCATCTCCTGTTCGTATCAGTAATTCCCTCACAAGCCTCACAGCGTAACGCTTAAGCTCTTTCTGCGGAGGAATTTTTCCCTTGACAGAGGGCCTTTTAATGGGCGACCCCATCTACACTGCATCTACATCTACTGTTTTGAATCTATTTGACCGAATCTTGGGTACTGCACCTCAGATGGGGGTCAGTCCAGGAAGACTGGAAAATGTATCCTTCCATTTAGCAGAGGCATGTGTACCCTTCTGAATGTTGACAACTTATATGGCCTTGAGGAGGAAAGATACTTACATCATCTAACCGCCCAAAATCTTCTGAAAAAACTCAGCGGTTGGTTTTCCAATTTTAAGTATCTAAGGTTCCCCGCTCCTCAAATTGGAGGCACAAAATTTTCAATCCAGCTTGGAGCAGAAGCCGCTATTTTTCCAGTTCTTCTCTAACAGCAAGCCCGATCTTCTCCACTGTATAGGGCTTTTTGATATACT
>CAYVMN010000181.1:0-9294 GCA_964452575.1 uncultured Desulfobacteraceae bacterium
GGACTCCCCCTCCTAGGGGTCTCCCTTGCCGGTCTCCCGCTCGGACGTTACATGGAATTTCCCCCACGTACGCGCTATCTGGATCACGCCCCATTTTCATGGACTGCATTTGTTGTCTGCGCCCTGCTGGTTCTTGCAGTGCTCGCCCCCCTTGTACTAAGAGGCCTTGGAGTCAGGAGGCCAAAGAAGGTAAGGCCCCAGGCCGGCCGCCATTTCCCTTGGTGGGGATGGCTAGGGGTTTTTACAGGCCTAATAACATGGGCCCTGGCATGGACACGCTTCACCTGGTTTGCAAATCTTCAGCAGCACACCTTCACCCCTCTCTGGCTCTCCTACGTGGTCGTTATCAACGCCCTCACTTACAAACGTGATGGTCACTGCATGATGACCGATCGGCCTGTGTATTTCCTTATCCTCTTCCCGGTTAGTGCGACGTTCTGGTGGTTCTTTGAATATCTGAACCGGTTTGTCCAGAACTGGCATTATAGTGGCGTTGATTACGGCCCCTGGGGGTATTTCTGTCACTCCACCCTTTCCTTTTCAACGGTGCTGCCGGCGGTCCTTGGGACCCGAGAATGGATGCGGGGATTTTCATGGATCGAGGAGGGCTTCAGGAGTTTTGTACCGATAAGACCTTCGAGGCCCAAGTCCATGGCGTGGGGGGGTCTGCTGATCTCAGGGGTTGGCCTGGCCGGGATCGGCGTATGGCCCGATTATCTCTTTCCTTTTCTCTGGGTGTCTCCACTTCTTATTATCATTTCCCTTCAGATCCTTGTAGGAGAGCCTCATATCCTGAATGATATGGCTGAAGGGGACTGGCGGCTCGGGATTTCCTCGGCACTGGCTGCACTTTTTTGCGGCCTGTTCTGGGAGATGTTGAACTATTACAGCCTGGCAAAATGGGAGTATACGATCCCGTTTGTCGATCGTTATCGGATCTTTGAAATGCCGATACTGGGTTATGCGGGCTATCTACCATTCGGGTTAGAGTGTGCAGCTTTTGGAGGGATTCTGGAGTTAACCGGTCAGAGGCGGCCCTCTGAATAATCACCGTATCTGGCCATCAATTCCTTAAGCCGACCCTTTTGTTCTTCCACATCTCCACTGGAAAATGTGCAAATAGGGGTTTCAATGACTCCCATCTCAGAGAGGACTTCTTTTATGATAGCCACGGGTGATGGTTGATAAATCTCCTTAAGGTCGCGGAGGTATTGCCCAAGTTCCCATACCTGCTGGAGATGATCAGGGTATTCTTCCTGGGCACCCATCAGTCTAAGCGAGGACTGAGTTATCCTATGCCAGGCCCTGGGGGCCAAATTGGCGCCGATGGATACCACGCCGCTCATGCTTGGGTGATCCAAGAACTGAGTCTCATCCCCGTCATAGATCCTGAAATGGGCCAGACCCCGACATGCCCGATCATAATTATTCGCCCTGTCCAGGGAGCCTAGAAATATCAGGCCGACAATACCCTTCAGCAACACCAATTCCTTGAGAACCCCGGTCCTGAGATTGTTTCGCTTGAGGGGTTTGCCGAGCGCATGGATCAGTGCCGGGTCGTTGTGGAGTATAAGCGGGCCGTCAGCTATTGAACTCAGATTCCGGTAATAGGATGGTAGCCCCCGATTACTATGGTAATAGAGGGGAGTATCCACCCAAAAGATTTGGCCGGTCATCCCGCCCTTTTCGAACCCCTTTCTCAAGGTAAGAATAGTATCTGTCGTCTTTTCTTCAGTATCCTGAGTGACCCAGACAAGGATGGGAATTCGACCTCGAAGCACGCTTTTGGCCCGCTCCGCAAGATCTGAGCGTTGATCCGGGCCGAGGTTTTTCCCCTCACCCATATAGGGGCTGGCCAGAAACACGGCCTCGACAGAAGGCATCACCCGACTCAGAAGTCTTTCGAGCCCCTGGAAATCTATGGTGCCGTTGCCCCTGAGAGGTGTAATCAGCTCAGCGATGAGCCCCCGTGGTGCTATAAAGCCCTCCATTTAGTCTGAACTCCTCTCTCCCCAGGAGATCATGGAGATGGACGATACCCTTTACCTCTAAGTTCTTGTCTACAATCACAAGGTGCGTGATCCCATAAAATTCCATGAGCCCAAGGGCCTCGGCAGTGCCCTGGTCTTCATTAATGGTCTTGGGAGGAGATGACATAATGTATTCGACCCTTGTCTCAAGGATGTTTTCTCTCGCTACCAGGGCCCGTCTCAGGTCCCCATCGCAGATAATGCCGGCCAATTTCCGGTTTTTTTCTACAACGAGTGTTGCTCCGATCCCTTTGGCGTTCATTTCATCAATGGCCTGTCGGGCTGTTGAACCGAGGAGGACTATCGGAATATGGTCACCGGTCAACATGACCTCCCTCACCTTGGTGCTGAGTCGATCCCCGAGACTTCCGCCGGGATGAAATTTCCTGAAATCGTCTCTGCTAAAGCGTCGACGACTGAGCAGGGCCACGGCAAGGGCATCACCCATGGCAAGGGCAGCGGTGGTGCTAGCAGTGGGTGCCAGCCCCATGGGGCAGGCCTCCCTTTCGACCCCCACATCGATTACCAGGTCACACCTCTTGGCCATTGGCGAATCCAGGCTACCTGTAAAGGCTATGACCTTGGCCCCTAGGTCCTTCAGAATGGGTAACAACGTGTTTATTTCGGCGGTTTGACCGGCATTGGATATGGCAATGACTATATCGCGCCGTGTGACTGTGCCAAGGTCCCCATGGACGGCCTCTGCAGGATGCAGGAAAAGGGAGGGGGTCCCGGTGCTGTTGAGGGTGGCGGCGATTTTTCTGGCTATAAGGCCGGATTTCCCTATACCTGTGAGTATGACCCTTCCCTTGGCCTCTAGGATCATTTCAATGCACTTTTCGAACTCCTGGCCTACCTTATCGACCAGGCCTAGGATACCCTGGGCCTCTATCTTCAGGACCTCTTTTGCCTGTTCAATTGCCATAGATTACCCGCAGGACGGTTTCCATTATCTCTTAACATTTTCCATAATCATTCTCAAGGTATTAATTCCCCACAAAATTGCCTAGACTTCTCGGGCGGCTTTGAATATAAGTTGAGATCGGTTCAGGTGCTCGCATCAAGCCCAAGAGGGAACTCCGTTAGAACCGGTGGAGGGCCTGTCGCTGTGATCGGGGACGAACACCGCAACACGGCCATTTGTTCCGGCCGGATGGCGACTGTGAGGCACTCATACGGACGTCCCCAGATCGACTATCGGTCTGGGGTTTTTGTTTTGTGCCTCTGAAAGGTAAAATTAGCTATGATGAACGTATTTATTAGGGGTGGGCCGGTCATGTACCCCCTTCTGGCATGTTCCATTATTGCCTTGACAGTAATCATAGAGCGATTGCTCTTCTGGATCAGAGAAGATATGAGGAGGAATCAGCCCCTCGTCGACCATATCCTGGAATTGTGCCGGAGGGGAGACTGGGATGCCGTGAGGGAGAGGGTGGCAGGCTCAAAAGACTATGTGACAAGGATCATTGTTAGCGGAATCCTTCATAAGGAATTCTCCATGGCCAAGGCAATGGAATCTGCTGCGGCCGAGGAGATCAAGCGGATGCGGCGTTTCATGGGGGTGCTGGACACCATGATTACAGTAGCCCCACTCCTTGGAATTTTCGGCACAGTGCTAGGAATAATCAGCTCCTTCCATCTCCTTGGCGTCAGCGGCATTGAACATCCCGAGGCAGTGACAGCGGGGATTGCCCAGGCCTTGATAACAACCGCCGCGGGACTGGGGATCGCAATTCTTTCAGTGTTCCCGTATAACTACTTCAACACCCGCGTGGAAAACGCTGGCCTCACCATTGAGAGGTATGCCACGAGCCTCGAAATAGTATACGAAAAACTGATCCATGAGGAAAACGAACGTAAGGAGGATCAAGGATGAAGGTCAACCCGCAAACGGGACGAAGGGTTCGCATTGAAATGATACCCCTGATTGACATCGTCTTTCTGCTGTTGGTCTTCTTCATCTATGCCATGCTCTCAATGGCAGTCCACCGCGGATTGCCTGTGGTGTTGCCCACCTCCACCACTGCCAAGCTCGAAAAGCGTCTGGTCCTGTCGGTGACTGTAAGATCGGACGGCACTATTTATCTAGATAAGGAAGGGGTTGCACTGGGCTCTTTGAGAGAGGCGTTGATAAAAAAGGCCAAGGATGAAAAGGAACCAGGGGTCTTGCTCTTTGCCGATCGAGACCTTCCATATCAAGATCTCTTTAATGTCCTGGATGAGATCAGGATGGCGGGTATCAACCGGATATCTCTCCAGGCGGAGGTAGATGAGAAGCAGTGAGACGTCTTCTGCTGGCTGCAGCACTGGCCATTGCAATCCATGGCTACCTCCTGGGCACTGAGCCTTTATGGCTAAATGGAAGGCCTCCAGAGAGGCCCAGGCCCCCGGTCATAACAATGACTCTTACTTACCAGTTGCCACCGAGGCCCGAGCCTAAATCCTTTGCATCGCCCCTTGAAATTCCAGTCAAGGGAACTGTAAGCGTTCCTAAGATGGAAAAACCAGAGCCGGAGAAAACAAGACCGGTTCCCAAACCAAGTCCCGAGAAGAGGGTAGAAAAAGAGCCCGTAAAGATAATTAGGCCCAAGAAGAAAGAAGTCAAACCGCCCAAGAAACGAACCAAGTCAGAAAAGAGGGTCATCGAACCAGCACCTGGACCGATGACCGCCTCATTACAACCGCAAAAGGAGATTCCGACCAAGACCGTTCTCGATGTCGTGACCCCATCAACGCCCCGGCCTCCTTCTCCATCCTATCCCTGGCCGGAGATTCCCGATGAGATTCTGAACGAACCAAGATCTCAAAAAAAGGGCCAAATTGCTTCACTGCCACCTGCTCAGCCCATGCTAAAGGCCAGACCAGCATATAAGGAAAATCCCCGCCCCGAATATCCCAGGCTTGCCAGGAGAAGGGGATACCAGGGCACTACCATCCTAGAGGTCTTGGTAGGTGCTACAGGAAGGGTGCTTGATATTAGGGTGTTAAACTCCAGTGGATACGAGATCCTGGACAATGCAGCAGTGGCCTCTGTCAGGGAGTGGCTCTTTGAACCTGGGATGAAGGGGGATCAGAGAGTGGAAATGTGGGTTAGGGTACCCGTCCGATTTGAGTTGAAGTAAATGCCTCATACAAACCATCCTGCTCGACACTTCATATCGTTATCGTACCCTCCAGATACAAGACCGCTTTACCGGAGATACCGATGCGCTTCCCGCGATTTTCGCAGAAAAGCTCACCGCCCCTCATAGACACCTGTAGAGCATGTAGGTCCCGTTTCTGAAGTTTCTCTGCCCAGTAGGGCACCAGAACACAATGCGCCGATCCTGTCACGGGGTCCTCCGCGATACCGACACGAGGCGCAAAGAATCGCGACACGAAGTCGCTTCGCTCCCCTGACGCAGTCACGATTATCCCCCGGCATTCTAACCGTGACAGGGCGGTGAAATCGGGGGCAACATGAATGACCGCCCGCTCACTATCCAACACCACCAAGATGTCTTCTTCAGAGCCGAGCACCTCTAGCGGCAAGACCCCTAAGGCCTCTCTGAGTCCGTTTGGTGGTTTCACTGGTACAGGTGGCCTCGCTGGGAAGTCCATTTCGAGAAAACCATCACGCTTTGTCACCACCAACTGCCCGCTCTTCGTGGTAGAAAAGCGTATCGAAGCTTCCGGCCAGTCCGAAAACCCAAACACGACAAAGGCACTTGCCAGCGTTCCGTGACCGCAGAGGGCCACCTCTGTCGCTGGAGTGAACCACCGCAGGCTGAAACCGTCCTCATCGCGGACAAGAAATGCCGTTTCCGAGAGATTGTTCTCAGCGGCAATCTTCTGCAACTCTTCGTCCGAAAGCCACTCGTCCAAGATGCACACGGCTGCCAGATTTCCACAGAAGACCTGACTTGTGAAGGCGTCAACTTGGTATAGAGGTATTTTCATCCGTTTCTCTTCCTTTGCCGAACTAATCTTCTTCCTGCCTCTTACAGAAATCAATAAACTCAGAAGGTGATAAGATTCTTAGTCCGTGCCGAGATTGCCGTGGAAATAACACTAAAAATCCCTCGGTTTACAAATCACCTCTCTTATCTTCAGCTCAAAAAGATTATTTTGGTGGGCTGGTTTGATCACGAGGGCGACATCAGCACCTCGGCCAGATCCACCAATGGAAATCATATCGTTGCCGGATAAGGCTCCGGCATCAGCAGCCATTATGGCCACTTCTACAGCTACCTTTGTGCCTTGCCCAAAAAGCCGTAACGTGTCCGCAATAATCAAGACCGGATAGGCACCCGAATGTCTCTTTGCGATGGAACGTTCAAGGCCTGAAAGTGCATGGCTGCCAGTAACGACTTTTATTCCTTTTCTTTGCAAGTCTTTTTTTACATCGTCTGTCATTTCACTCTTAAAGGGTTCGTTAAATCCACAGTGGTATGTCACCACCGTAAGAGAGAAGCCCTGCAAGAGTTCTAGGGCCCTGAATGCTGTAAAACCAGTCGTGCATGCCACGACGACCTCGTCTATTCCGAGTTCCTTTCCCCTTTTCGATGCGAGTTTTAAGACCTGGTCCGTATTGTCTTTCCCGGGTCTGTCAAAATACATATTGGCCTCCTTATCTTGAAACCTAATTTCATAGACGCGGTCAAGTCTGCTGCAGCCCTGACCTCTCCTCTCCATTCCCTCTAACGACCCTGAGGCTCTGGCCTGAACAGGCCTGCTTCATTCACACCCAGCAGTCCTGCCTGGTACGAACGCTTATCCACCAGCGAGAGCCCGGCTACCATGGTTGGCGTCACAACTGGCACCTTGCGTATCTCGTCTAACCGTCGCGTTATGGCTTCCAGCGGCTCGTCACTACTCATCCAATTCAACTTATCGAACGCCTTGAGGTTCAGCGGCACGGTGTAGCCCCGAAGTGTCTTCTCCCGCACCACGTTGTAGTACTGCTCAAAGTACGACATGACCAACTCGCGCAACGTGCGATACACCGGCTCACGAAACCGCAGACCGACAAAGTTGGACTTGGCTACCGCACCCCAATGCCCATCCCGCTTATACAAGGCCAGCAGATGGTCGTCATCCAGGGCACTGGGCAAAATGTCCAGAATCAGTGGCGGATACCCCAGGCGGCCCAGCCCCGCAGCGGCAAACAACGCCCCATCGAAGCAGTTGGCCATGCGGTCGCGCAGGACGCGCAGCGGGCAACGATAGATCGCTTCCGCACTGTAAGGCAGCTCATCCAGAAAGGCCTGGATGTCACGCGGCTCGGTAAGCCGCGCCACTACTTGGCGTTCGGAACGGCTCAAGGCCTGCTCAAAGGCTTTAACCGCTGACATCGGTACTCCCAATGACCCATCTCAAGGCTGACAGAGCGCCTGTCACGTCCCCGCTTATCCTGACCGTACATTTTCAATACTATGATGCCTTTTCACCGTTGAAGCCCCCGTTGAAATTTGGTCCTTCGATATACTCAAAGTGATCATAAATGATCTTTCTAATGCGTCAAGAAAGTACCCACGGTCCCTGTCGTTATAGAAAATCTCCTGTCCATGATTTCCGTATTCCTTCCCCCGCCCAGTTCAAGGCATGCTTTAAAGGTACTTAACGCCGTGTGAGTTCAGCAGTCTCAAGAAATCTTTGAAGTCTGGATGCAGTTCGATCTGTGCCATAAACCATCCTTCGGCTAATCTCGATTGCATTCAAGCGGTCAGCCGTTCCGCGGGACAGCCAATATTGTTTCTCCTCCGTAGATTCCTGTAAGGAAGAGATAGTAAGTCGCGTTTTATCAAGACAAGGCATTTTCATTATCCATATCCCTTTATTCCTTTCAGTTTTGCCATATTCAGGGGGATAGAGAGGAACCTCGTGGATCCTCTCCAGCCACACCATCCCGACATTTTCGGAAATCATGTATCCCGCTGCTAGCGGGATTCAGTCGAGATGGTCTTTTGATAAATAGTCTAGGCACTCCAAATAAGGCAAAGTAACTCCCTGGCAAAGCCAAGGTCAACCCAGGGCTGCGGCTTAACCGCCATGGCCCGTCTGCTGACTTGCTTGTATTCCATGCCAGATCACGACTTACTCATTGAAGGCAGCCACAATTGAATTGCCGGCTTAACGCCCGTGCAACATCCTCTCCGATTGTCCACTCATACCGTGAGGACTTTCCGGTCTCGGATTGGGACCTTCAGCCCGAATCCGGCTCTGAAGGCAGGCCAAACCAGTTCAGCCATGAATGTGCCCCACACGGCCGTGTCGAAAGTGGCAAGTCAGGGTTCGACGATAGTGCAGTCCGGGAAGAGCTTGGCAGCTACGGATTTTGCAGCGTCCAGACTCTCCAGCAGCTGCGAGGCCGGAGAATGCACATTGCCTGCAATTCCCTGGCTTCGCTCCCGCCGGTACACCCGATACCCTCCTGACTCCTCAGTGATCTCCCCAACGTACTCATCCCTTAGCTTAAGTATGCCTTTCATCGCTTAATGCTCCTAATCACGGATGACGACACCAATAACCAGCCTGGCAGTTTTGTAGCCAGGTCTGCGTTAATTCGTTTGCTGTGTGTGGGTCTGGTCTATTGGCTCAGTTTTGAACTGACAACTCGATTAAGACTTATTCCTGATTCAGCGGCTCGGATTGCTAGATTGCGATGGATTTCTGGGGGAACTCTTACCATAAATTTTCCACTGTACTGTCGACATGCAATAGGCTCAGGAATATTTTCATTATTTGATTTCATATCCGAGACAATTTCAGCGATTAATTTTCGAATTCCTTTTAACGCCGCCTCCGGTGTAGGTGATAGCCAACTTAAACTAGGAAATTCAGCACATAAGCCTACATATTCATTGTCATCCTCAGACCATGTTACCCTATATGTATATCTATCATTTTTTAATGCCATGATATACCTCCAATTTGTCTAGTGCTAAAAGCACCTGTTTCACCTGATATGATTTTGCTTTGCCTTTTTTATTTTGAATATTAATGCGTGGATCTCCCTGCCATGGCATTTTGTAAACTCGGTGACTACTGACACTTTTACGTGGTTCCCCGAAGAAATGATCACATACCTTGCACAAATCGCTGAAACGGATTCCCCTCGGATTTTCTTTCATTTTTAATGTGATTTCATCAATTTTTGACATATTATTATAGTATCATTATTGATATCGATGTCAAGAGGTGAAATATTATGAAACACAGATTAGGCCATGAATTGGGGTCAGATCTTAAATATTAACTATCAGGTCTCGAAGCTTTTTCAATC
>CAYVMN010000182.1:0-9236 GCA_964452575.1 uncultured Desulfobacteraceae bacterium
CTTGCAAGGAGATTATAAAGAGGCGCAAAAATACATGTTCGAAGCCCTAAAAAAAGACCCAAACTCCCCTTACCTCTACCTGAAGATGGCGACCATCTTAAAGGAGATCAACAAATACGAGGAGGCCTTGGCATATGCCGCCAAGTGCGTGGAGCTGGAGCCTGAAAATGTCGAGGCCAGAATACTTCTGGCGGATCTGTATGCCCTCACGGGAAAAGATGACCTTTCTACTGAGCAATACAAAAAGGTCCTTGGCATTGATCCTGAAAATAGGCGTATAAGGCTCTTCCTCACGACTATTCTAATCAAGAAGGGGCTTTTTCCAGAGGCCCTTGAGCAGCTGGACATACTCACCAAGCAAGATCCCGAACTGACGATAGCCCATTACTATCGAGGGAGAATTAGCTTGGAAATGGGGCGTTACCAAGAAGCCGAGGAGGCCCTTCATAGGGCCCTTGAACTCAACAACACCCTGGAGCCGGCCCTGTTTGATCTGGGGACCCTCTACCAGGTGACCGACAGGCCTGAAAAGGCTGTTAAGACCTATGAAAGGCTGGTGCAGATCTACCCTGATAATATGGCTGCCAAGGAAAGACTTGCAAATCTTTACCTCAAGCTTGGTCTAAAGAAAAAGGCCGAGCAGCAAATGGAAGAGATCAAAAAACATTTGAAACCCGGGCAGCAGGGAAGACAGGCCCTGGGGCTAATATACCTCCAGCAAGGAAGGTTGGATGAATCGATTAATGAGTTGAATCTGATAGTTTCTGCATGGCCTGAGGACTATAAGTGCAGGTATTATCTGGCCACTGCCTATGAAGAGAAGGCCGATACTGAAAAGGCACTCGAGCATTTCAGGCTGATAAAACCGGAGTCAAAATACTATATCAACGCACAGATGCATATTGCCCATCTGTTGGGTATTCAGAAAAAATATGAGGAGGCAATAGAAGTTCTCAATAAGGCCATCTCGGTGGAAAAAGGGAGGATAGAGCTTTACCTGGTTCTCTCATCCATCTATGAGGCCAAAGAGGACTATGAAAAGGCCAGAGAGGTCATCAAAGCGGGCCTCGAGCAGGATAAGAAAAACACTGAGCTGATCTTTCGAATGGGTGTGCTCTTTGATAAGAGCGGCGATAAGGCTTCCTGTATTGAGCAGATGCGAAAGGTCCTGGCAATAGATCCTGATCATGCGGATTCCCTCAATTATATAGGGTATACCTATGCTGAACAGGGGGTAAGGCTGGATGAGGCCATGGATTTAATCCAAAAGGCCTTAAAGATTAAGCCCGATAGCGGCTATATATTAGACAGCCTGGGCTGGGTCTATTATCAGAAAGGTCTATATGATGAGGCACTCCGCTATCTGGAGAAGGCGGGAGAGCTTACCCCGGATGATCCCACCATAACCGAACACCTAGGAGACGTTTATTTTAAGCTAAAGAGATACGAGGAGGCCCTGGAAAACTATGATAAGGCCCTTTCGCTTAAACCTGCTGATGAGAAGAAGCTAAAGGAAAAGATCAGCGAGGTACGGCAGCTTTTGAAACGCGGAAATTGATTCTCCGGAAACCAAATCACAGCGTAGGATGTCTCATAGTAGGCCTGGGGCTTTTACTCTTTCAATGCTGTTCCCTTGTTTACGTTACGCCACCCCCTTCCATTCTAGATCAAAAAGAGGTCTCTGAGATCATTACCGACCTTAGAGACCAGGAAAGCCGGGTTCACACCCTTTTCAGTTCGGGCACTCTGATGATAAGGGATAAGGGGTCAGAGACCGAGTCAGACATCCTGGCAGCTGGCATAAGAGATCCTTTGACGATCAAGGTCGAAATCACACATCCTTGGGGCCGCCCCCTTCTCGATATCCTAATCCAGGACTCCAGGATCCATATCCTTTCCTTTCAAGATAAACGAGTGTATCACGGCTTCCTGGGAGGGTTTGCAACATCAAGGTTCTTTCCAGTCGGTTTGGGCCTTGACCAGATTTGGTCGTTCTTAAGGGGCTGCCCTATCTTGAGAGAGTATGATCATGCAATTTCATTGAAGACAAATAGCATCACGTTCTTGAGTAGGGAAGAGGAGGTTGTGCAGGTCATGAAGGTCTTCAGTGGCAGTAATCTCCCACGTTCAATCTCATTTCCAGGGCGAGGGATAGAGGCGCTGTATTCAGACTATGTGGACCAAGGGGGCATCTTCTATGCTAGGACGACTAGATTGGACGATTCTAAAAATGATGCCATGGTTGAACTCAGCCTCAAACGCATTGCCTTCAACGAACCTATTCCAGATGCAGTCTTTAAGCAGGAGGTCCCACCGGGTTTTGAAGCGGTCCTGCTCAAATAAAAAGGAAAAGAGTAATAGGGCATGCCGGTTTCAGTCGCCATAATTACCAAAGATGAAGAGGAACGCCTTCCAGGCTGCCTGAAGGGCCTCTCCTTTGCTGATGAGATACTGGTGGTGGATTCTGGCAGCCAGGACAAGACCGTTAGTATAGCCACGGCATTTCGGTGCAGGGTTATGGCGGAAGAGTGGCGTGGCTATGCCAGGCAAAAGCAGTTTGCCGTTGACAACTGCTCGAATGACTGGGTCTTGATTCTGGACGCAGACGAGCGGATCCCCGTGGAAACGGCGGTGAAGATAGGAGAACTCCTGGATGATACTGAACCAGGGTTTTCCGCATACAGTTTTTTGAGGAAAAATTATTTCCACGGGCGCTGGATTCGTCACTGCGGGTGGTGGCCGGAGAGGGTTGTGCGCCTGGTGAATCGGACCAAGGGCCGATTCAGTGAGGACCTTGTGCACGAGCGGTGGATCTCCGAGGGGGCCGTCAAAGAGCTTGATGTCCCTATTGAACACTACAGTTTTCAAGGCTATTCAGACTTGATATACAAGATGGAGACATACTCCACTCTGGCCGCAAGGGAGATCCTGAGAAAGGGAAATCGGTCCACATGGTGGTCGCCCGTTACCCACGGGCTTTGGATGCTTGTGAGGACATACATATTCGAACTGGGAGTGCTCGATGGCCTTGACGGATTAGTGATATCTATCCTAAATGGGGGGGGCTCGTTCATGAAATACGCGAAGGCCAGAGAGATGATGGTCCAGCGCCGCTCAACAAGGCAGAAATAACACCGGACGGTGAACCCTGAACCTGGGAATGTTTGCGGCATGGGTATGTCATGAAGGTCTCGCTGATCATAACAACGTATAACTGGCCAGAGGCCCTCAAGGTCCTTCTGGACTCCGTCAGGGCGCAATCAGAGACCGATCTGGAAATCGTTATAGCGGATGACGGATCTGGCCCTGAGACGGCAAAAACGGTGCGAAATGCCTTAGAAAAATCTGGCCTGAGGTGGTGCCACGTCTGGCATCCTGACTCGGGGATAAGGCAGGCGAGGGTAAAGAATCTGGGGGTCAGGTACTGCAGTGCCCCCTACCTCATATTTGTAGATCATGATGTGGTCCTACACCCTGATTTTATTATCGATCACCTAACATTTGCCAAAAGGGGTATGTTTTTGCAGGGTAAACGGACATTCTTGCCTGAAGATTATACGAGACGGGTCTTGACCAGTGGGATCTCTGATCCCCCTTCCCCCTTTCTGGCAGGCCTTGAAAATAGGAAGAATGCCTTTCGATTCCTGAACCTGGGGAGGATCTTGGCAAGGCCAAAGAGATTCCAGACCTCTCTCAGGGGCAGCAATCTCTCCATGTCGAGACAGGATTTTTTGAAAGTAGATGGATATGATGAGACCTTTGACCAACTCTGGGGGAGGGAAGATTCAGATATCTGTTACAGGCTATTTCACAGTGGGGTAAGATGCAGGAATCTATGGTTTTCGGCACTTCAATATCACCTTCATCACAATGTAACAAAGAGCAGGCACAGGGACAGACTGGATTACGAGTTGGTCCTGAACCGGAAAGAGAGGAGAGAAAAGGCCCTCAAGGGCTTTTCAGGTCTCTCCCCAGAGGGCGAAATCATATCGGCATCCGATGGATTCTATGGTCACTGATGGGTAAGGGAATAGACTTAACAGAGAAGGATATTCACAATATACTCCTGATACAGCTTGGCGACATAGGGGACGTTGTCCTCAGCTTTCCCTGCATCCGGGCCCTGCACGAGAATTTCCCAAAGGCGACTATAATAGTTGCGGTCAGGGAAAAGGCCAGGGAACTGATTGAAGATTGTCCCTGGTCAACAGGGGTGATTTCGGTAAACAAAGAGAAAAGGGGCCTGGCCGAGGAGATAGAATATCAAAAGAATTTCCTCCTGGGCCTGAGGAGATTCCACTTTGATCTGGTGATCGATATGCGAACCGGGACCCGGGGTGCGGTCCTAACTCTCCTTACAGGTGCTCGGTACAGGGTAGGGTACCGTGGTGACGGCAGAGGGTGGCGAAATCGTATTTTCAACCACCTGGCCTCCGATGAATACGTACCCCGTCAATACGTGGGTGATTATTACCTCAGGCTTCTGACGACATATGGTTTTCAAACGAAAAACGTAAGGCCAGAGCTTCGTGTCCCGAGGGAGAGGCAAGAGAGGGCTGCCGCTCTCTTGAGAAAACATGGGATTCTGCTGGATCAACCCCTTATCGTCGTACAACCCTTTTCTCTCTGGCACTATAAGGAATGGGGGATCGACAAATATATCCGGTTGATCAACTGGATTGGCATAAAATACAGACTTCCAGTCGTTCTTACCGGTTCCGCTGTTCAAAGAGGGAGGATAGTTGAGATAACAAAGAGGTGCAAAGAGAAGGTGTATAATCTTGCCGGAGAGACCTCAATAGGCGCGTTCTCTGCTATCTTGGGGTACTGCGGGCTA
Source organism: uncultured Desulfobacteraceae bacterium (assembly GCA_964452575.1). Classification (GTDB taxonomy): domain Bacteria; phylum Desulfobacterota; class DSM-4660; order Desulfatiglandales; family Desulfatiglandaceae; genus CAYVMN01. The sequence continues at coordinate 4,838 of CAYVMN010000182.1, forward strand.
TTCATTGGGGTAGACAGCTCTGGCATGCACATCTCTGGGGCAGTCGGCACCCCAACCGTAACCATTTTCGGGCCCTCTTCCCCAGTCTCTTGGGCACCCAGGGGAGAGAAGCACGTTGTGGTCCAAAAGAATTTTTCGTGTGTGCCGTGCAGGCGGAAGGGGTGCGATGATAGCGAGGTAAGCCGCTGCCTCGATGAATTGACTGTGGAAGAAGTGAGCTCAGCAGTTAAAAAACAACTCTACCATATGAAGGCTTCTTCTGGAAGAGGATGGTCTGCTAAGGAAGACATGAAAGATGTTGGACTTTATTCTCGGTAAAGACATCGCCTCATACGTAAAACGCCATCGAGGGTTGGTTATTTGTTCATTGGTGCTCACAGGCATATCGGCGTTGTTTGTGGTAGTGCCAGCCTATCTCTTACAGCCCTTTGTTGATGAGGGGATGAAGACAGGATCAGCTCCGGTGACATGGAAAATACCCTGGATTACCTTTGAATCCGGATCATGGTTCTCCTGGCATCGGACCGAGCTGGTAATAGTGGAAGGTGTATCTCCGAACAGCCTCCTAGCACTCCTTACCCTTGTGGCCTTCTTCTCGATTGTGATTAAATCCATTACGATTTATCTGGGGGGGCTTTGCGGGGCTGCCTTTTCCAACCGGGCGGTCAAGTCCTTAAGGATAGACCTTTTCGAAAAATTCGTATCACTCCCCATGGGCTTTTACCATAAGGTCAAATCAGGGGAACTGATTGCCAGGGCTACAGCCGATCTCTCGGTGATGCAGGGCCTCATTGCCAGTATCCTGACAGGAATTATCGAGTATCCTCTGACGGCCCTGGTTTTCATAATTTACATCCTGCTGACGAACTACAAACTGGCCCTGTTTGTGATGATTGTGGTTCCGCCAATTCTAGGGCTGATCCGCCTGTTCGGAAGAAAGGTCAAGAAACACGCAGTAAGGGTCCAGGATGCGACCGCTGAGGTCACTTCCATGTACCAAGAAACCATTCTGTGTCTCAAATTGGTACATGGGTTTTTTACGGGTAAGAAAGAGGTTGAGAAGTTTAGCGGTGTAGCAGAACGCCTCTATGGCAAGATAATGCACTGGAACCGATGGCAGCTGGGGCTTGGTCCCATGATGGACTCAACGGTTTTCCTGGTCTTGCCTGCGGTCTTGATCATAGGAAAAATCTATTTCCATCACACCCTGGGGGAGCTCATGTCAATGATGTACGCCTTTTCACGTGCATACAGCCCGATAAAGAGATTGGCCTTGGTGCACAATAATCTCAAGACCCTTCAAGGCGCGACCGAGCGGGTCTTTGGGATTATGAAATCCGTCCCTGAGATCCAGGACCGGCCCAATGCTGACCTGCTTCCCGCACACAGGAAATCCATTGAGTTCAATAATGTGAGTTTTGGGTATTCGCCTGATAGGATGGTGCTTAAGGACATCTCCTTCAGGGTGGAGGCGGGTGAAATGGTGGCCTTTGTGGGGTCAACAGGCGCCGGCAAGAGCACCCTTCTGGACCTGGTCCCCCGTTTTTATGATGTCGCCAATGGAAGCATAACCATTGACGGCATAGATATCAGAGATGTTACCCTTGAATCACTCCGCAAACAGATAGGGATTGTTAATCAGGACACCCTTATGTTTCATGATACCATAGAGAACAATATGTCCTACGGAAACCCGGAAGTGGGGGCCGAGGCCATTGCGAGGGCGGCAACGGCTGCCCATGCCCATTCCTTTATTCTGGAACAGCCGAATGGATACCAGACCATTGTGGGAGATCAGGGGTCCCTGTTATCAGGGGGCCAGAGGCAGCGCATTGCAATCGCGCGGGCGATTCTGGTCAATCCGGCCATCTTGATTCTGGACGAAGCGGCCTCGGCCCTGGACGCAGAGAGTGAGAGATTTGTTCAGAAGGCCATTGAAGAACTACAGGGCAGCAGGACTATCCTGATTGTTGCCCACCGGCTGAGCACGATTATGCGAGCGGATGTCATTTTTGTCCTGGAGGGGGGCAGAATTGTGGAGTCCGGAACCCGGGAGAGACTTCTGGCCTTGAACGGACGATTTCGCCAGTTATACGATATGCAGTTCAATGCCTGAGTTGCGCCCTCTTCAGAGAGAAAGAGGAGCAGGGTATTATGCCCGACAGGTCAAGGAAGAAAGATTCCATTCTTACGGAGTAACATCTACGTCCCGATGCATGTCCATAAAATATCGCGGATACTGAGATCGATCACCGACCTGCAATTCCCTGAGATCCTGAAAAGAAGTATCCCTGTGCTAATAGGGATACTTATTTTTCTTAATCCCTTTCCATATACGACCTCAATTAAAGAGGTATGCTTCTATCTTTCTGTATCAATTACTCTCTTGCTAATGGTTTTCAGATGGGCCAGATTCTCGTTCAAGACCCCACTTCTGCTCCCGTTCTGCCTTTTTGCATTATGGGCCCTTGTTGGCATTTTTTTCGCACTAGACCAAGAAAATAGCATGCATGATTTCTATTCTCACCTGCTCAGGTATATCATACTCTATTTCATTACGATCAATTTCTTCAACTCAAGGAGACTATTTGAGGCCCTCTCATGGATCATGGTCGTTTCTGCCACGATTTTTTCGATCGGGGCAATGGTCTACTTTTATCTCATTTTGGGGCACAGCTTATCAGAGAGGCTGGCGAATTTCGATCAGATCCCCTGCAACCGTGTTAGCATGCTCGCCGGATTTGGAGCGCTTATCTCTTTGCATCTGCTGTTCACCAGGATTCAGTGGGTCCGAAGAGCAATCCTGCTATTTTTTGTGATCCCGCTGTCAGCTACCATCATTTTGGCCCAGACGCGAGGCACAATGGTTGCCATGTCTCTGGCAGTAATCATACTGTTTTTCAGATATCGTAAGATCATGGTGGCCTTTCTGGGGGGGATGTTGATCCTCGTTGCAATAACGCCGATCAAGGATCGCCTGTTTGATACAAAGACAAACTATCCGCGTATGGGCACGAATTATCTTTCCCTTGAGATTATAAAGGATTACCCCATAAGCGGGATTGGCTTTGGCATGCAGACCTACGGACGCAGTTACCTTTTAAGCCCTGAGAAATATATGTCAAGAATACCCACGGAATACTGGTCCCATGAATTTTTTCGTGATCCCCATAATATGTTGTTGGGTATCGCGGTTCGGACCGGCCTGGTTGGCCTTGGATTTTTCTTGTATATAATATCAGCCTTCGCCCACACGTGTTGGAAACTCACTGTAAATGGAAAAGACGACTTCATAGGGGGATGGGGGCTTTGCATGTTGTCGGCCTTTCTCTTCTTCTTCGTTGTCGGTCTTTTTGAACCCGTTTTTAATCACCTAACAGAAACCTTGCTCTTTACGATATTTTCGCTGGCAACCGTCTTGTGGCGTATGCAGGAAAATGGTGACCGGCAGATTCCGGCAGCAGCTAGAAAACAGGTGATGCCTTGAAAAGGACGTACCATCTCGAATCTTTGATAGAAACGGAGACATTCCGTTTTGACGGCCTGCTGCTTAAGGGGATTGATAATACACCCGTATTAGGGATTAACAGTCCTGAAATGGCGGAGGAGGAGACGAGTCTTTTTCACCGAGATGTTTTAGGAGGCGATGAATACTTTGATATCCTGAAGGGATTTGTTGAAGAGAAATTATCTGCCAGGAATCCAGCACCGATAGTCCGGTTTGCCGATGGCGAATATGCCTTTTACGCGAAGGACCTGCACTGTAACGGCCTGTATCAGCAGGCAGAATCTGTGAAGGCAATCAAAAAGGCCATGCCATTGCATTTAGAGGCCCTGGGCGTTCTCAGCCACATAGGAAAGTTGGCCCCTTTGATTTATCCGGGAAATGCCCAACGCCAGAGAAAAGGCTTCTTGTCATTTGTGCACGGTCGGAAGGACAACAAGTCGGCCCTGGGATTTGTAGAGTTTCTCCATGATAACAGAATAGCCATGAGCGGGGAGAACTATTTGCCCTTCTATGTGGTATACGCATATCTCACCTCAAGACAATTCTCTGGAATTCTGGACCAAAAGAGGCTCTGCATCATAAGCTCGGAATGTGACATTGGCTTGTGTCGCAAGTGGTTTGCCCGGCATTCGTCCCATCCGGAAATCACCTTCACCGAGATCCCTGGAAATTATGTTGCAACGCAGTGGAGGTCCATCAGGGCTAGCGTTATGGACAAGATACCTGCTGACACGGATATTTGCCTGGTGGGTGCTGGTGTAGGGTCAGTGCTTGTTTGTGTTGATGTGGCCGCCAAGTTCTCGATTCCTGTAATTGATGCCGGGCATGTCTTGAACATGATGAATGGCAGAGAAGACAAGTCAAGAGGGCCCAGATTGTACACCCTCAGAA
>CAYVMN010000183.1:0-8964 GCA_964452575.1 uncultured Desulfobacteraceae bacterium
TTTCGTGCTTCGGATTTCGGATTTTAAACTCGTCATAATAATCGCCCGAAACGGCATAGCCTTTTCATTTCTCACCCCGATAAATCGGGGTGGATTATTTATGATTTAGAACACTTTAAATGTCTGCTAACCTATAGTTAGGGACGAGCAAGAGTATGAAAGAGATTCTTATAGCGCTATCAGTCATGGCCGCTTTGGCCTTTAGTATGGGTTCGGTACAGGCAGGCGCCCCAGGCGTCCCCGACCTGAGCCCAGGATCGGAATTTGTCTGCTATTTCCTGGTGAGTAAGGCAAGGGTAGATACAGGCGCAGGCCCCTCAACACTGTATAGGGTATCAGAGGTAAAAGGCCTAGGGACGGGGACTGCTGCTAGTCCGTGGAGCCGTTTGTGGTATAATTTTTATACGATAGACAGTGTAAAGGTGTATGATCTGAGTATTCCGATCACCCGTTGGGCAACCCATCTGCAGGACATCGGAAAATTAATTGAAGGCATGGGCGATGATGCGAGGGCAAGTCTGGCAGTGACATTCGAGGGGCAGGAGTACTATGCAGGGTACATCGTGGTTAATGAAATCCAGTATCCTGCTGTAGACAACATTATTGCCGATGTTTACCAGTTGAATCTGTCCGAGGGGCTCGCAGCTGCATCCAACATCCCCGTTAAACAATATGCTGTCGGATTGCCCTCACAAATTACAACAGTTAGGACAGATGACAGCGCGGCCGGCTCCCCGTCGGCGGGAAATAAGTATGAAAGATGGACCGGGGACGCACTTGCCTGTGCCACTAACCGGATTTGGGGCGGGACTACTGATTATGGGGCTGCATGGTTTGCCCTCTATCTGAGATACCTCATCAATGACGCCACAGGGAAGACCTACTGGATAATTTGGCGGAGCTCTATAAAGAGTGCCTCGACAGGGGCCTTAGTGGGGCAAGTTAATTTCAGTGCATGGGCGATTAGCGGGGCTGAAGACTATCGGTCAACCAGTATTCAGCTGAGGGAGATGAGCATCATAGATGCCGGAACATTAATTCCGAGCGCCTTGAAGGTCTCCTACCCTTACATTGGCCTGGTTAACCTGGACCCTTATACGGATATGGAGATCCTCGGCTGGAACTGGGAGCTTGCCAACAATGGTTCAGTTACTGGCGCAAGCAACTGGGCTGTTATGGAACAAATGGCACGTGAAGCTGGAACAACAGGAGATAGACCGTACCCGGGCAACTAAAAACGTCAGACAAATCTATTCAAAGAGAGCAGATTTCTGGCAAAATACCCCCAAAAAAAGCACCCAATCTTCTACCACAGCGTCTACCAAATAAAGCAAAAAGGGTTAGCATATAGGCTAACCCTTTGATTTTACTGGTCGGGACGCGGGGATTTGAACCCCGGGCCCCCTGAACCCCATTCAGGTGCGCTTCCAGGCTGCGCCACGTCCCGAAATTTCGTGATTTGATATTATATTACTATCCCTCTTTGTCAAGGGATAAAATTGACCTCAAGAAACCCTGGTAGAGGGAGGCGCTTGTCAGTTCCTCAAAACAGGGATAGAATAGCTTTTGGTTTCCCACTGGAATTCGTCAAAGATCAAAGTGCTGGGCCTGGGCTGTGAGTCGCCTTCATTGCGTCAGTAACAGAAATATCAGGGTTATCGCTACTTACGTGCAGAGCAGACTAGGCTCTTACGAGGCCCTGTTTGATGGCCTCACCTATCCTGCTAATGAGTATTTCACGCCGGAAGACTTTTTCCTGAACGAGGATGAATGGACCACCCATGAAAATTTCGAGCAGATCTTCAGGAAGGCCAAGATGTTGCTCGACGAACCGGACTTCTTTTTTAGGTGCGGGGCATCTACGGCCCGGCTCCGTTCCTGGGGGAGACTCCACTATTTTGCCCGGGTCTTTGGTTCACCGAGCGAGGGCTTTAGAAGACTCCCTTTCTTTAACAAGACATTCAACGAAACCAAGGAAATAGAACTAATCCTGCCGCCCACTTACGATCGAAGCCTCAAGAAGATCAGGGTCCTGCTCAAAATCCAGTTCTTAAGCGACTTCGATCCTCACAAGGATTACATAGGTGACGCCTTCACGCAGGGGATCCTTTCTTCTATTCCCACCATTTGGGGACTCCCTCCGGCCTCCATTTCACAACCCCTGAACCCCTATGACCCTGTAATCCTATTTAATGAGGAGCCTGAATTCATCCCCTTTGGACTCGAGGCAAGAATGGAAGGGCGCTCCTTGACCCTCAGGGATCCTGCCCAGGGGGAAAGGATCGCAGTTGGGGAAAAGATCTATCTTGTGCCTGAAGATGTCAATGGCCGACATCTCTTTCTTGGCAGATATGAGAGATATGAACAAGATGACCACAGAGCCGCAGCCGATAAGACCGAGGCTATCCTGATTACAAAAGACATAATCACTGACGATCGGGCCATACTCAGGAAAGGGCAAATATTCATGGCGCCCTACGCCGTGCTGGATGTCACGTACGAGCGGCTTTCCTTCTTCCGTCGGTTCTCCCATCTCTCCAAGATCAGAGATATCCCCAGGGATTCTGAGTCGGAATTGATCAAGAAAATCAACCAGCTAAATAGAAGCATGAGGGCAAAAAACGCGGCCTACCTGTACCTTGAAAGGGCCAATGAAGAACTCAAACAGGCCAAGGCAAAGCTCGACGAGTACAGCCGGGAGCTCGAGCAGAAGGTGGAAGAGAGGACCGCAGAACTTCGTAAGGCCCAACAAGACCTTCTCCGTTTAAACCGCGACCTGGAATCAAAGGTAGAAGGCCAGGTCAGGCAGCTGGAGAGGTATAATGAGCTTCGACGATATCTCTCACCACAATTGACTGAAAAGATCCTTTCAGGGGAGCATGACTTTGGGAAGGGGCCCAACAGGAAATTGATGACCGTGGTCTTTACGGATATCAGGGGTTTCTCAAGGGTGACAGATAATCTGGAACCAGAGGAACTCTTTCAGCTGCTCAATAGGTATCTCTCAGAGATGATCAAGGTGGTCCACTACTACGACGGTACCCTCAACAAGATAGTCGGCGATGGACTCCTCATCTTTTTTGGTGACCCGATCCCCATGGAAGATCATGCCGAACGGGCTGTGCGTATGGCAATCCATATGCAAGAGAAGGTGCGCGAATTGAAGGAGCAATGGCTCCAGTATGACCTTGAATTGGGGGTAGGTATCGGGATCAACACCGGGTTCGTGACCATCGGGAACATAGGCTCAGATAGGCACAGAGACTACACGGTCATAGGAAACCAGGTCAATGTGGCGGCCCGGCTCGAATCAGAGGCCAAGGCAGGGCAGATCTTAATCAGTCAAAGGACTTACAGCCGCATCAAGGGGACTTTGGAGGTAGAAGAGGTGGGAGAGATAACGGTCAAAGGGATCTCTTATCCTGTGAAGACCTACAGCGTCCTATGGTCATAACCCCTCACCATTCAGCGGCAGTTGCCCGATCTAACCTCCCTCGCCATGTCTTCAATGGTAGAAATAGGGTTTTAAAGTCAATGTCTCGGGCTCCAGGTGATTGTCGTGAGAGAATTTGCTATGGCAATGAAGATCAACAAGCATGCTCACTCTATGACCTACCATCCGACAACTTCTTACCAGGAATGGGAAATGGCCCCTGCCTTGCATGCCTCCACGCACAGAAGTGGGGGCTTTTCGGACGCGGGCTTGCAAGGGCCGCATTCATATTTGAGTTTCTTCTTCTTTTCGGTCGCCACCATGGCCACCGGTTCTTCCCGCAGGGGGTCGTTTGGGTCCTCATCAACAACCACCAGGACACCCTCAGGGCAGGCCGGTACACAGTCCCCACAGCCATGACACCTGTCCGTATCAATGGTAATAAAGAAATCCCCGGAGGCATCCTTATACCCATAGTGTGCCAACATCTTTTGCCTCTCTTGTTGTCTGTTGACCGTTATCAAGCCCTCGCTCAACGATTAGCCAATAACGAATAAGTATTCTATTTCTTCCTGCCCTTACCCTTCTGGCAGAGTGCATATCCGAAAAGGGCGGCACCGACAGCTCCAGCGATCTGGGTATCCCATTTTGTCCTCATGCGCTCAAGACCGACCATAGGCATCAACCGGTCCATGATGCCTCGATTCTTGGCCATTCCCCCTGTAACGGCGAACTCTGGGATTACCCCAACCCTCTCCACGAGGGAGTAAATCCGTTCCGCCATGGCGCGACAATAGGCCGCAAGCACCTCCTCGGTTGTCCATCCCTTGCGGAGCAGTCCTGTTGCCTCTGATTTTGCATAGACCACACAGGTACTTGAAACCGGAGGCGGCTCCTCCTTTACCTGAAATGAGCGTTCGCCCACGTCGTTAATGGGTAACCCCAACAGGTCTGCAAACACTTCCATCCCCCTGCCTGTACCTGCAGCACACTTGTCGTTCATCAGGAAGTTGTTAACCTTCCCCTTTTCGTCGCACTGGATGGCCTTGATATCTTGACCGCCCACGTCCAGGACGGTGCGTGCCTCAGGGCCATATATGAAATTGGCGCCCCTGGCGTGACATGCAATCTCCGTGATGGATCTGTCGGCCATGGGGACATTAACCCTGCCGTAACCGGTACCTATACAGTAGTCGATCCTATCTTCCGGCATATCGCCGAGGGCCTGAAATGCGTAATTCAGGGCATTCCTTGCACTCTCGGGGCTATCAGAGCCTGTTCGCATATTCCCATATGCAAGTATCTGGCCATCTGCCATCAGACAGGACTGTGAACTGACTGAGCCCACATCGATCCCCGCAGTGATGAATCTTGCGTCTTTCCAGTTGATGTCAGGATCCCGCCAGTTGGACTCTGTCCACCTCCAGAATTCTTGTTTCTTCTCTTCCGCCATTTCAATTCCTCCAACAAGACCTGGTTATTTGTTATTCGTTATTGGATCAGCCCCGCAAGGCATATCTCATCTTTTCCCAAAACAGCCTGACATTACGATTAATAAATAACAATTAGCCCTCCTTCCCTATGCCTTTTCAGCGGCCACCACCAGGGCGGCACCTACAGCCGACCCATATTCCGGGCACTCTGGAATAAATATCTTCCCAAGTCTTAGTTCTCTCCGCATCGCCTCTACAAATCCAGGATTGTAGCCCACTCCCCCTATCATGACCACATCCTCATTCACCCCGACCCTTCGGATCATGGAGACAATCCGGCTGGCCATGGCATCGTGGATGGCCTTGCTGATATCTTGTTTGCTGGTCTTGGCGTGGATCAGGCCCACCACTTCCGACTCGGCAAATATTGCGCACTGGGCGTTCATCGGGATCTCCATGTCCGATTTGAGGGCCAGAGACCCCATTTCCTCCAGGGGTGTCTCCAGGGCCCTTCCCATCGCCTCGATAAATGCCCCGGCCCCTGCCGCGCATTTTTCGTTGATGGCAAAATCAACCACGTTACCCTTTTCATCGATCTTTACTGCCCTCCCCTCTTCAGCCCCCACGTCCGTAACCGTCCGTGCTTTGGGGAAAAAGTAGTTTGCTGCCTTGGCCATGGCCTTGATGTCATTCACGGTCTCGTCGGCCTCCTTGACGGAGTCCTTCCCGGACCCTGCACCCCCTATCTTGACGATATCCTCTCTGGTGATTCCAGCCGACCTTATTGCCTCCTCCAAAGACTGGCTAACCGCCTTCCCCTGATCAAACCCGGTAATAACCTTCGCCTTTCCCACGATATGCCCATCTTTTACGATCACCGTCTTGGTGTTTTTGGCACCACAATCGATTCCTGCAGTTATCATTTCTCTAAACCTCCTTGCAAATTAACCGTTGTCGATTCAATCTTTGATCGGCCCATCTATTTTTTCGATTTCTTCAGTCACAGGCTCTCCAAGAAATGGAGGATAACCCGGTCAACCTTCCAGTTCTTGGTGATGGCATCCATCATCTTGGTCTTGCATTCGGGATATCATAGTCGTTCCCTTCATTTTACCCCGACGATATTTTAATCCCACTTTTTTCTTGGTCTATCCTTTTAATTCTCCTGGAAAATATCAACCACAAAATTCACCTTTGAGAAAAGCCTATCCCTTCATTATAGAAGACCTATAAAGTCTCCCCTGAATATATGAGTTAGGCCCTCCCTGTCATTGTCAAAAATCTAATCTTCCAAATTATAATTGCCTCTTGCTGCCTAATATAGAAGTGGAGGGATTAATCCTATCATCTTATTATAGGGGGCAGGGTACATAAGGAGGAACATCATAAATGGGGGATAGGAAGAGTGTTAATCGTTGCCTATTCCTCTAACTCGGGGCCCCGAATGAAGGTGTGGGGGATATTAACGCTTCGGTTAAAAGGAAAGCTGCTTGTAGTGCCGATGTAGGGCAAAGTGGAAAACATTCTTTGCAGTTCCAGCACTCCTTAGATGCTATCTCCGGAATGAAACCTATCTCTCGTCTTGTTCCTCTGTCAACAAATCCAACAGCGTTCTTCCTCTTGACCTCAGCACAGTATCTTACACATAGACCACAGTGAATGCAAAATGAGGCCTCTTTTTCAAAACGGTTTCTGTCTGCTCCATACTCTTTGGCCAAATCCTGCAATTCAAAGGCATCTGGAGCATGAGCCATCAATAGCTCTAAAATCATCTTGCGAATTCTATCTACCTTCTCAGATCTGGTTCTTACGACCAAATTCTTTTCTACCGGGTAAAGGCAGGCAGCAACGAATCTTCTCCAGCCGCCAATCTCCGCTTCTACTGTGCAAATTCGACAAGCCCCATAAGGCTCCAATTTCTCGTGGTGACAAAGTGTCGGAATAACGATTCCTGCATTTTGTGCTGCCTCCAAAATGGTCATCCCTTCCTTTGCTTTAACTTCTGTTCCGTCAATCTCTAAAAGGAGTTCACTCATTTTTCTTACTCTTTCGGACTATAGTTCTTTCTTCTTCAGAAATAGGATGTGGAACAGGCTCCCCAGAAATCTTCTTAACCGCACCAAAACGAGGGGGACAAACTTCAAGACAAGTTCCGCACTTTGTGCAGTTCTCTTGGTCAATTACATGGATCTTGTTCTTGCCACCTACAATCGCCTCTGAAGGGCATTTTCGAAGGCAAATCATACAGGCCTTGCACTTGTCCGGGTCAATATGGAACGCTATCAGCTCCTTGCAGGAAAGCGCCGGGCACCTCTTCTCCTTGATGTGTGCCTCATACTCATCTCTGAAGTAGCGTAAGGTGCTCAAAAACGGGTTAGGGGCACTCGTACCTAAAGCACAAAGGGCGGCATCTTTGGCTACCTCGGACAGCTCCTCCAAAAGCCCGATGTCGCCCTCTTTTCCCTTTCCTTGGGTGATATTCGTGAGAATCTTAAGCATCTGCCTCATGCCTTCACGGCATGGGACACATTTGCCGCACGATTCATCGGTGAGGAAGTCAAGGAAGTACCTGGCAACATCAACCATACAGGTATCTTCATCCATGATAATCATCCCACCTGACCCCATCATTGAACCGGCCTTAGTGAGTTCATCAAAACCAACTTCCAAATCCAACAGTTCCTCAGGGAGACATCCTCCGGAGGGTCCGCCGGTCTGCACTGCCTTGAACCTCTTGCCTCCAGGGATTCCACCGCCTATCTTGTAGATAATATCCCTCAGGGTCGTGCCCATTGGTACTTCTACAAGGCCGGTATTGGTTATCTTACCGACCAGGGAGAAGATCTTCGTGCCCTTGCTTTTTTCAGTTCCATGTTGTGTAAACCAGTCAGCGCCTCTATTGATGATAAGCGGCACATTCGCCCAAGTCTCGACATTATTCAACACGGTGGGTCTATCCCAAAGGCCCTTGACGTTTGAGCGAATATACTTCGGTCTGGGCTCTCCTGCCCTGCCTTCCAATGCCGTCATCAGAGCAGTCGATTCACCACAGACGAAAGCGCCGGCTCCCTGGTGGACTTTAACAATGAAATCAAAGCCTGAGCCAAGGATGTTTTTCCCGAGAAAACCGTACTCCTCAGCCTGCTTTATAGCGATGTTCACATTTTCCACCGCTAATGGGTATTCCTGTCGTACGTAAATATAGCCCTCATTGCAGCCGACGGCATAGGCGCCGATGATCAACCCCTCGAGGACTGAGTGAGGATTTCCCTCGAGAAGGCTCCTGTCCATATAAGCGCCAGGGTCCCCCTCGTCTGCATTGACGATCACATATTTTATTTTACCTGGGGCATTGCGGGATCCTTCCCACTTTCTCCCTGCGGGAAAGCCGCCGCCACCCCTCCCTCTCAGGTTGGATTTTTTGACTTCCTCCACCACCTGCTCGGAGGTCATCTGGGAAAGAACTTTTGCTAATGCGGAATAACCGCCGATTGCCAGATAGTCATCGATGTTCTTAGGATCAATATTACCGTTGGAACCGAAAACAAGCCGCTCCTGGTTCTTGTAGAAGGGGATTTCAGATTCATGAACGATCTTTTCATTGGTCCTGGGGTCGGTATAGAGTAAGCGCTCTATGACCTTCTTCTCCTTTACGGCCTGGGAGACAATCTCAGGAACATCCTTAGGCCCTATTTGGAAATAACATATTTCCTCAGGGTGAATAACAATAATAGGACCCCTCTCACAAAAACCATGGCAACCCGTCTTCCTGATGTCCACCTCAGCACTTAAGCCTTGCCTTTTGATCTCCTCTTCAATACTCTGAGCCACTTCTTTGCTACCGGAGGCATGGCAGGCAGATCCTGAACAGAGTGTAATACAAGGTTTATTCGGGTCTCTTTTCGACAGGATACCCTTCCTGATTTCTTCCAACTCAGCGGGCGAGTTTATCCGCGACATAATGCTACCTTAATCGTAGTTTTTTAACACGTCTGCCGTCTTGGCCGGGGCCATCTTACCGTGGGTCTTCCCATCGATTTCCATCACCGGTCCTAAAGCACAGCAGCCGAGGCAGTTAACGGTCTCCAGGCTGAACTT
>CAYVMN010000184.1:0-8904 GCA_964452575.1 uncultured Desulfobacteraceae bacterium
CAATGACCGTTAACTTGTCGTTAAAATTGGTTAAATGTTAACCGCACAGGTCCATATTTTTCAAGCTCATTTTCATAGACTTGATTCTCTAAGTCTTCAGTAAGCTCAATCTCTTGCTCCCATTGACCACTGCTGACACCAAATTTGATACCGGGCCGCATGTCCTTTTGGCTTTCTGATAAGTCCCCTCGCATACGGTCTGCTTTGTCGGATGCTCCAAAAAGAACTGAAAGTATCTTGTGTTTCGGTTCTTTCAGATACATCGAGCAAAATGCACGGAAGTGCCCAATGTCTTCTGCTGGGTAGGTTCTATCTAGTTCAAATCCAATAAGTAATGGAGATAATGGGGAAACTGATTCTTGCAGAAATAGAACACGATTGAGCGTGCTCTGTACTTTTTGAAACCCTGTTGCTATAATGTACTGAATGTCGTCGCCCCATCTCGCGAAGAAGCTTGACTGCTCAGCTTCGGAAAGCGGTATGCCTAGATATTGAAATCTGATAGAAAATCCATCAGGACTGTCCAAGGCAATTCGCAGCCTCTCTCGATCAAATATTTCGCAGTAGCCAAAACCACTTGTTCTTGCTAGTGATGTAAGCTCATCCTTTTCGCCAACGGTGAAGTTTATGTTGGTGAGGAAAAAGAAAACGTCAGGTTTTGGGGTTGCGCCCAAGGCGCTAGCCAAGTCATCAGAAAATTTCTGTCGTATTCTCTTCTTCTTTTCTTCAGAGTCATCGGCTTGATTGATAAATCCAACTGCAGCATATGCGCGTTGGCTGCCCTGAAAGATTGCCTCAATGTCTCTTCCGCCATCCAGGCCTCCTCGCGGGTGTCGAGGGTGAACCTCTGACAATCTCTTATCGATGGCGAGTATTGCTAGGCACATCTGTTCTCGATGTAATTGATTGGTATCAAGATAGCTTTTTAGTCGCTCGTCAGTCTGGTATGGCATAAATTGTGTCTCTCGCGCATTGCCCTAGAGAGATACTTGGTGTCGTCTCGGATTTTCTCGATGGCCTAACGACAAGCGAGCACCAGCGAGCGGTCCGCCCTATCAGTTAGAACATATGAAAAATTGTCTTCCTATTGCCCTTATAAAATGGACTATTTTCCACATATTACGATAACAAATGTATAAAAAAGGAAAATATATGAAGGCACCCCCGCCACATGGGGAAGGCTGAAAAAGAAGTGTGGACTCGCTTTGCCAAGAGGCCTTCAAAACCACAAGACCCCACCTCTCAATTCGAGAAATGGGGTCCTGGTTATTTGTCCATGGCGCCCTCTATGAAGGGTTATCTTTCAGGGAATTTGAAGTTATAATGAATTGGTACTAAAATTGCCCATTGCAAGTCAAGGGAATTATAATTAGAACCAGTCAGAAATGGGGCATCCGGGATTCTGACATCTGAATTCCTATTTCATAGGAACCAGTTTTTATCCAAAAAATGACAATCAATGTGAAAATCTTTGTCACCCTTTTCCTGGCCGTCTTTGCGACGACCATGGGGGCCGGCCTTGTGGTGCCGCTCCTTCCTGTTTATGCCCATGAACTGGGGGCAGGGGCGTTTGAGATTGGCCTTATTTTCGGAGCCTTCTCGCTGACAAGGACCATCTTTGTCCCCTATTTCGGAGGACTTTCTGATCGAAAAGGGAAAAAGCCATTACTCACGTCAGGGCTATTTATATACTTTTTCCTCTCCCTCCTCTATGCCGCTTCAAGCAGTGTGGAGTCTTTGATACTTTTAAGGCTTGGACAGGGTTTCGCATCGGCCATGATACTTCCGGTGGCCCAGGCCTACGTGGGGATGATAACCCCAATCCAAAAGGCTGGACGTATGATGGGCCTTTTCAATATGTCACTTTACGGGGGTTTGAGCATCGGCCCCCTGTTGGGAGGGGTGCTAAAGGATCTATTCAATATCAAGGCCTCATTCATGAGCATGGGGGCACTTGCCCTTTCGGGTTTTTTCCTCTGTCTATTTTTTCTCCCGAGGGAAAAAAGGTCTGACGGGGAAAGATCCCGTGCCTCGAAAGCCACTGTTTCCTATATGGAACTGATAAAGGCCCCCTCGATCTTCTCCCTCTTCGCCTTCAGGGCCTGCTTCACCACCTGTCTTGGGATCATTTGGGCCTTCTTGCCCCTGCTCGCAAGCACCGAACTGGGGCTTTCAAGTTCTGCTATTGGCCTGGTGATAACGACGAATGTATTTGTTGCGGGTCTCTTTCAGCTACCTATGGGTTACATGGCTGACAGATTCAGCAAGCTAGGCCTGACTGTGGCAGGGGGAATCGTCGGCCTAATATCAATACTCTATCTCGACAGGGCCTCTTCTCTTGGGGAGATGATCCTTGCAAATGGGATTCTTGGCCTGGCAGGGGGTATATCACTTCCTGCCATCATGGCACTGGGGGTCGTGGAGGGCAGGCGAACCAGCGCCATGGGCTCCTTAATGGGCCTCCTTGCCCTGGGGCACAGCCTTGGTATGCTCGTTGGCCCGCTGCTTGCCGGGGCAGTGATCGATGTGGCCACATCTGGAACGGTCTTCATCCTGGGGGCCGTTATTATGGGGGCAGGTACATTCCTTTTTATGGTGAGACATTGAGGCATGGCAGAGTCATACGGGTTTATAGAGGTTGAACTCTTCCCTGAAGAGGTGGATTCTTTGGATCACCCGGAGGTTATCCGATTCAAGAAATTGCTGGAAGAGGTGGCCTCGGAATACCAGTGCCGTCTTGTGTCCTTTGAGATCGATACCGGGACCGTGGTCTTCTCCTTTGACAGCGATGAGCTCACGACCGATATCCTGAAGATCTTTCAGAATGACAGAAAAAGTCAAACTTGAAAATATCCACATAATTCTCTCGAGGCCTCAGATACCTGAGAACATTGGTTCGGTGGCCCGCGCCATGAATAACATGGGGCTCAAGAATCTCGCCCTGGTGAGTCCCAAGAACTGCGATCTTACCCGTGTGCTGAGGACTGCAACCGGCAGCTCCATTGACGTGATTGAAGAGATGGAGGTCCACCAAGATCTAAGAGAGGCCTTGGGAACCTATCAGTATGTGGTAGGTACTACGGCCCGCACCGGCTCTATCCGGCCTGCCATAACCCAGCCTCGCTCACTGGCTCAGGACCTGGTCCCCATATCTCAGGAGAACCGAGTAGCCATACTCTTCGGCCCTGAAGACCGGGGGCTCTCTAATGAGGATCTCACCCACTGCCACACAATCGCAACAATACCTACGGCACGCTTTTCTTCCATGAACCTTGCCCAGGCCGTGATGGTAGTTTGTTACGAGATCTTTCTGGCATCCAGAGACGATTGCCCTGAGAATCTACCACGCCTTGCAAATCGCTTTGAATTGGAGGGGATGTATGACCACCTAAAAGATGTGCTGATGAGGATTGGATTTGTTAATCCCCAAAATCCGGATCACTGGATGCTCAACATCCGGCGTTTCCTTTCAAGGCTCCCCTTGCAGGCCAAGGAGGTCCAGATTATTAGGGGTATATGTCGTCAGATAGATTGGTACACCGAGCAATTGGAGAAGATCAGGGGTCGGCGAGGATAGGATGTTAATTGTCGGAATTCTTTCCTCTTGACACACCATCTGGCACCCCCTAATATTGACACGGCCTAAAATTGAATTCTATTCATAATGGCTCAGCTGATTAAATCACCCTTCTACCCATGACGTTGAGCAAACCAGATCCATTCTGCCAGATACGATTGAGAGACCTGAGTTCAAATTAACCTTTTTGTTTAACCCCTAACGAAGCCTAACGGCCGCAACCAAAAGAGTAGCCTGAAACCTGAAACCTTGACCAATGACCAAAATGGGCAAATCCCAAATCCCGAGCACAAAATTCCAAAGAAATCCCAATGACCAAAATTCAAAATTCCAAACAACTACATGAGCAAACACCATTTGAAACTCGAAACCTGAAACCTTATTGCTAATGAATCAGACTGGTTGACCTGAACAAATATCTTCGCATCTTGCGAAGAAGTTACAAACCAAGACTCTAACGACTAATAGATAAGGAGGGAGAGACATGAAGAGAAGAATCTTAGGAATTCTTGGGGTGCTCTTGTCGGTGGCCCTATTGGTCCTGCCGGGGAGCTGGGCCTTGGCAGCAGAACCCATCACCATTGGTTGTCCCCTGTCGCTGGCATATCTCTACGGATGGGATGCGGAAAGGGCCATCAACATGGCTGTTGAGGAGATCAACGCCAAGGGGGGTGTCAACGTGGGTGGAGCCAAACGTCCTTTCAAGGTGGAGGTGATGGAGACCCGCGACCTGGAGCCCGGGGTACCGGTGAGCGAGGCACTCCTGGCCCTGGAAAAGCTCATACTTGAGAAAAAGGCCGATTTCATCGTAGGAGGTCCGGTCCGTTCCGAAGCGGCCCTGGCAGCCATGGATCTGTTGTCCAAGTATAAGAAGGTCTCTATCCTTTCAACCGGGGTATTGACTCCCAAATATCACGCACGGGTCGAAAAGGAGTATGATAAGTTCAAGTACTGTTTCCGCATCACTGGTGAGGCCAAGTGGCTGGTAAC
This sequence comes from uncultured Desulfobacteraceae bacterium, assembly GCA_964452575.1. Taxonomy (GTDB): domain Bacteria; phylum Desulfobacterota; class DSM-4660; order Desulfatiglandales; family Desulfatiglandaceae; genus CAYVMN01. The sequence goes on from CAYVMN010000184.1 coordinate 4,568, forward strand.
GGAGATTGTGACCTGTCTCTTGGATATAAATAAACGCTTTGGCCTGGACCGGCTGTTCATTATGATTCAGGATGTGGCCCATGCCAGGGCAGGGGGAAAGATCATTGCAGGCATAATGGCCAAAAAGGGGTGGCACGTCATCGGAAGCCCGGAGATTTATCCCACTGGTGCATCAGACTTTTCCATGGGGCTTCTCAAGGCTAGGCGCGAAAAGGCCGATGTCATTCTGATCTGGATGGATATGCCTGAGACCTCCATACTGCTAAAGCAATGGTATGATATGAAGATACCGGCACTCCCGTTCGGCTCGATTATTTCGGCTGCTGAGCAGCCTGGGTTCTGGAAGGCCACGGAGGGGAAGGGCGAATACTGCCTTGCCAATGTGGTCAATGCAGGCAATGCCCCTTCCAAGGCCACTCCGTGGACCATGAAGTTTGTGGATGCCTATATCAAGAAATGGGGGCTAGAACCCGAGGGTTACGGTACCTCCAGCAGCTACATGGCGGTCTATGTATTAAAAGATGCCATTGAAAGGGCCGGTTCCCTGGATTCTGATGCGGTTGTGGCTGCCCTTGAAAAGACCGATATGATGGGTGTGTATGGCCGAATAAGGTTTTCACCCAAGGGTCACCAGATTATTCCCAGTCTCGATCCAAAAGAGGGCGCCGTGGGTACCATATTCCAGTGGCAGGCAGGGAAAAGGGTTGTCATATTCCCACCAAAGATAGCTGAGGGTGAGATCAAGCTGCCACCGTGGATGAAGGCAAAGAAGTAGTGAAGCAATGACCTAATCATGGAAATCCTGATCTACGGGACCATAAACAGCATCACCTTGGCCCTGATGGCCATAGGTTTTGCCCTGGTTTATGGGATTAGCCGTGTTCCCAATTTCGCCCACGGTTCCCTATACGTGCTGAGCGGGTTCATCACCTGGATCTTTTTCCGGGGATTTGGGGCAAACTACCTGCTCAGCATTATCCTGACCATGGTCATCACGGGGCTTGTTGGTGCTCTCCTTTATCAATTTATTCTCATCCGGGTCCGGGGGATGGCCACCTCGGAGATTATTGCCTCCTATGCAATGGGCCTGGCCATCCTGGAAGGATTGCGCTGGGGCGGATTTAAGGGCATGAGCTATACGCTCCCGGTATTCGTGGAGGGGAGCATCTTTATCGCAAATGTCCCTGTGGACCTCCAGCGCGTGGTTGTGGTTTTGATTGGTGGGGGAGTGGTCTTCTTCCTGTGGCTATTCACCCACCATACGCGCATAGGACTCGCTCTCAGGGGAATGGCCCAGGATGAGCGGGCAGCCCTCATGTTGGGTATTGATTCGGATCTGATGGCCCTGGTGGCAATGGCCTTTGGCTCAATGCTTGCGGGACTTGCCGGAGTTCTTTTGCTACCCCTGGGGAACATTGTGGTGGAGGCCGGCTATAATGTGCTCGTTTTGGCCATTGCCGTCTGCATCGTCGGGGGGCTGGGGAGCTGGATGGGGGCAGTGGCAGCGGCCTTCCTCATCGGCTTTGCCCAGATCCTCACCATGGTCTATCTTGGAACCCACTTTCAGATGGTGGTGGCCCTCCTGGCCATAATACTCACCCTCATCCTGAGACCGTCGGGGCTCTTGGGCCAGCAAAAGGAATTGGAGGAGAGGGTCTAAGTGGCACCAGCCGAACAGCGTCGACGGGAAAGGGTGGACCGGGGCATCAAGGTCCGGACTGACGGCCTCTATGCCCTTATGTCCTGGCGGGAGCTATCCTATCTGACCCTGCCCCGGCTGGTCTTGATAGTCGGGATGCTGGCCCTGCCATTGCTTATGCCAGGCATGTACTGGCAGAGGGTCATCACCATTGTGTGTATATACTCTCTGTTGGCCCTCAGCTTTGATTTTCTGGCCCATTATGTGGGGCTGGTATCCCTGGGAGGTGCCTTTTTCATCGGAGCAGGCGGGTATCTGGCAGCCCTACTGAACACCTCATTGGGCCTCCCTCCTTCTCTGACAATTCCCATTACCACATTGTTTGGAGGGGTCATCTGTACTCTGCTCCTGCTGCCTTGCCTCCCCTTGCGAGGGGTATATTTTGCCATTGTTACCCTCATGTATCCATTGCTCTTTGCTCGCATTATCGAGGCCTTGGACATCTTGGGGGGAACAGACGGGATCATGGGGGTCGATAGCTTTGCCAATAGATGGATAGAGCAGTACTTTGTGATTGCCATGGTCCTCTTGTTCCTCTTTGGGCTAAGACGGTTGGTAAACCTGGATATGGGGTTGGTCCTGAGGGCAGTAAAGGACAATGACCAGGCCGTTCGCGCCTCGGGAATGAGCATCACCTTTTACAAGGCAGTGGCGGTATTTGTCGCCGCAGCCATGGGCTGCCTAGCGGGCGCCTGCCTTGTCCACATCTATATGTGGGCAGGCATCTCCCAGTTTGCGCTGGATTTCTCGATCCTCCCTATCGCCGCCACCGTGATCGGGGGGGGCGGCACCCTGGTGGGACCTGTGATGGGTTGTTTGATTCTGGTCCCCATCTCTGAGCTGTTACGGGAGTTCGGGACCTTGCGAATCGTATTCTACTGTTTGATACTCACCGGGTTCATTGTCTTTCGTAGCGAGGGGATCATGGTCTACGGGGAGCGAAAGTATCACCAGTTTCAGAGGTGGGTCAAGGTATGAACGAGGGGCCTATCCTCCGAGTGCAAGAGATGACCAAGGCCTTTGGGGGCATCTTGGCCCTCAACAGGGTGAGCTTTCAGGTAAATAAGGGGGAGATCTTGGGGATCATCGGCCCTAATGGGTCTGGCAAGACCACACTGGTCAATTGTATTACCGGGTTCATCAAGGCAACAACGGGCAAGGTCTTTTTCAGGGGAAAGGAAATCAGCGGTAGACCGGCCCACAGGATCGCCGATATGGGGCTCATGCGCACCTTTCAAATAATGCGGCCCTATTACAGCCTTCCGGCCTACAAGAACCTGGTAATTCCCCTGTTTTCACCCCGTGCCAAACGCACCGGGGGCTGGAGAGGCGGCGGCAAGTTGGGGGACAGGAATACCGTGAGTATAGACATCCTGGAAGAGATCGGCTTTGAAAGGGATTCGGCTGTCCCTTACAAGGCGGCGTCCACCCTCCCTACTGGCTACTTGAAGCGGCTGGAACTGGCCAGGTGCCTTGCCCTGAAACCTGAGATCATCATGTGTGATGAGGTCTTCTCCGGACTGAGCATGAGCGAGATCGCCAGCATGGTTCCCCTCATTGAGCGGTTGCAAATGGATGGCATAACCCTTGTAATGATAGAGCATCGATTGAGGGAGCTTTTCCGTGTGGCCAACCGGGTCATGGTCTTGAACTTTGGTGAGAAATTGGTTGAGGGGTCCCCTGAGGAGGTAATGGCCAACGAACAGGTGAAGGAGGCCTATTTCGGGTCCGAAGAGGTGGAGGAGGTAATGACCTATGCTTGAGGCCTCCCGCCTGATGGTCTTCTACGAGAACATGCTGGCCCTCAACAATGTGTCGCTTAAGTGTGAAGACGATCAAATCGTGGGGGTATTCGGGGCCAATAGCGCCGGCAAATCGACCCTGATGTACACACTTTCGGGCATAATGGAAGACATCAAGAAAAAGGAAGAAATGGCCGGAGGCGAGCGCATCACCGTGTTGGGCCATATCAGCTATCTTGGTGAGGATATAACGGACCTCAAACCCAGTCAGCGGGCCAGGAGGGGGATTGTCCTCTGCCCTGAGCGAAGGAGGATATTCCCTGAGAGCAATGTATTGGAAAACCTCCGTATTGGGGGCTATCTGGCCAAGCCCTCCCAGGCCAGGGATACCTTGGAATATATATTCAAGACATTCCCTGCGCTCCAAAAACTTAAGAAAAGAACAGGGGGATTTTTGAGCGGGGGCGAGCAGCAGATGCTGGCCATAGGCCGCGCACTTATGGCACAACCCAAGCTACTCCTGCTCGATGAGCCGCTCCTGGGCCTAAGCCCCCTGATCCAGGCCACACTGGTCCGCGCGACAAAGGAGATCCGGGACGAAAAGAGCATCTCCATCATCGTTACCGAACAGTATGCGCGCCCGGTCTTGCCCATCGTGGACAATGCCTTTATCCTGGAAAATGGGTCTGCTGTCCTCGAGGGAACCAGGGAAGAGCTTATGGGCAATCCGGATTTTCGATCCGCGTACTTTGGGGTCTGAACCATTTTGGATTGCGGAATGCGGAAATTATACACTTTGTAACACTTTAGCGCTTTGAAAACACTGAGGAGTAAGATGACGGACCGCGAGGGTCTTTTTTCCAAAGGACGTAACCCAAATTCTTCACAGCCAGTAG